>JABHWG010000039.1 GCA_018657885.1 Pelagibacteraceae bacterium | reverse complement strand
ATTACTTAATGGGATTGTTCTTTCTGAGCCTCAAAAAGGCTTATAATTACTCAATTCATAACACTTTCTTTTTTTCAAAAATTAATAGATTAGGTATTTTATAACCTAATTGGGACATAAATAAAATTTATACAAATCACTCATCACAATATAAAATTAGATAATGCAAAATCTTTTTAGGTCTTTTTTTACTGTTAGTTTTTATACAATGCTAAGCAGGATTTTAGGTTTTGTTCGTGACATATTAATAGCACGCTTTCTTGGATCGACCTTAACAGCAGATGCCTTCTTCGTAGCTTTTCGTATTCCAAATTTTTTTCGGCGCGTTTTAGCAGAAGGTGCTTATAGCGCTGCTCTTATCCCTGTTTTTTCTGGTATCGTTATTGATTCCAAAGATGATCATGAAGCTGCTGATTTTGTTGAGAACACCATGTCATTGTTACTATTTGTTACGGTTGGATTAACTATCATTTTCTTTTTTGGTATGCCTTATATTATCCAAGTACTAGTACCTGGATTTTCTCCTAATTCTGAATCCTTTGATTTAGCTGTGTTTTTTGGAAAAATAATTTTTCCTTATTTAATTTTTATTTCTTTAGCAGCACACTTTACTTCAATATTAAATGTGCATGATCGATTTGCTGCTGGTGCTTTTGCTCCCGCTATTTTAAATATAAGTTTTATTCTATCTCTTTTTATTATTACCCCTTATGTATCTTCTGCTGGCCATGCTCTATCTATTGGAGTTTTAGTAGGAGGAGTTGGTCAGTTTTTATTTTTATACCGATCCACTCTATTTTTTTATAAACCTAAATTAAAATTACCTAAATTAAATAATAAGTTGCGAAAGTTTTTTAGATTATTTTTTCCTGGTGTAATAGGTTCTGGTATTATTCAATTAAATATAATTATAGGAACGATTATTGCCTCTTTTCTTCCTATTGGAGCCATTAGTCATTTGTACTATGCTGATCGTTTAAATCAATTACCTTTAGCTATATTTGGAATTGCATTAGGGGTTGTATTACTGCCTAGTTTATCTAAGGTTATTAAAGCAGATAGTAATGATAAAGTTAGAAGTTTACAAAATAGGTCTTTAGAATTCGCATTAATTATATCCATTCCTTCAGCTATTGGTTTATATATTTTATCTTTACCTATCGTTCATATCTTATTTGAGCGTGGTGCCTTTACTCAAGAGGACACTTTGTACACTTCTAATGTTCTTGGATATTTTGCATTAGGCTTACCCGCTTATGTTTTAATTAAAGTTTTGATCGTTTGTTTTTTTGCAAGGGAAGACACTAAAACACCTTTGTATATTTCTATCATCAGCGTAATGCTAAATATAATCTTATCCCTCATATTAATTAGTTCTATGAGAGAAATGGGTATAGCGCTGGCTACAGCAATAAGTGCTTGGGTTAATGCAATTTTACTTTTTATTATTCTTATTAGTAAGCGGAATTTAGATTTAGATCGTCAGTTTTTTATTAATGTGTTTAAGTTAGGCATATCATTATTTTTTATTATTTTTATTACTCAATTTTTAAGCAATTTCTTTTTTGATCAATTATATTTAGTGGATATTATGGATAATATATTCTATTTGATTATTACTATTATTTTTACTACTTTTATTTATGTGGGATTAATTTTAGTATTAAAAATAATTACTATTACTGATATTAAAAGTTACTTAAAAAAATAAAATGGAAAAAATTACCAAAAGAATTTTATCAGGAGTACAGCCATCTGGTGATTTACATTTAGGAAATTATTTAGGTGCAATTAAAAACTTTGTATCGTTACAAAAAGAATTTGAATGCTTTTTTTGCGTTGTTGATCTTCATGCTATTACCGTATGGCAAGATCCAAAAATGTTGAAACAAAAGACAAGAGAAGTAATAGCAGCTTTTATTGCATCAGGAATAGATCCTGAAACAAATACCTTATTTGTTCAATCCCAAGTTCCTCAACATGCTCAACTTACCTGGATCTTTAATTGTGTGGCTCGTATGGGGTGGCTTAACCGTATGACACAATTTAAAGATAAGGCTGGAAAGAATAGTGAAAACGTATCAGTTGGATTATTTTCTTATCCAATTTTAATGGCTGCAGATATTTTAATTTATTTAGCTACACATGTTCCAGTCGGAGAAGATCAAAAACAACATTTAGAATTAACAAGAAATATTGCGCAGAAATTTAATACTGATTTTAAAACAGATATTTTCCCCATTCCTGAACCATTAATTTTAGGAGCCGCTACAAGGGTAATGAGTCTAAGAGATGGTTTAAAAAAAATGAGTAAATCAGATCCATCCAACTATTCGCGTATAATGTTATCTGATACCGAAGATGAGATTGTAAAAAAAATCAAGAAAGCAAAAACTGATCCACTACCGTTGCCTGTTAATTTAGAAGAAGCAAAAAAAAGACCAGAAGCTATAAATTTGCTTACTATTTATGCAACTCTTTATGATGAAGATTTAGAGAAGGTAGTTGCTGATTATGCAGGAAAAGAATTTTCACAATTTAAAAGAGATTTAGGCGATCTTGCGTCTTCTAAATTATCACCAATTTCACTTGAAATGAATAGATTGATGAAAGATGAGAAATATCTTGATTCTATAATTAGTGATGGAAAAAGGAGAGCTAGTAGCGTCGCCGAACCAGTTTTGGCTGAAATTTACGAAATAATTGGTTTTTATCGGGATTAATATCCCGAATTTTTTGTGTTTTTTTGACTAATTTTCATACTAATGACAAATTAATACCTATATAAGATTGAAATTTAATAACTATATAAGATTGAAATGTTTATACAAACAGAACAAACACCTAATCCTCAAACACTTAAGTTTTTGCCTGGAAAAGTAGTAATGGTTGAGGGTACCGCTTTTTATCAAAATGTTAATGAGGCAGACAATTCTCCATTTGCGAGAAGATTATTTGCAATTGAAGGTGTAGAAGGAGTCTTCTTTGGTAGTGATTTTATTACAATCACTAAAAGTGATACATTTGAATGGCAAGTTATGAAACCTTCTGTTCTTGGATCAATAATTGATCACTTTAATTCTGATGATGTAACAGTAGAAAAAATTGAAAATAAATTATCTGAAAATAGTCTTAAATCAAGTGAAGACGACTCAGATATTGTTAAGCAAATTAAAGAATTGCTTGATACAAGAGTAAGACCTGCAGTGGCAATGGATGGTGGAGATATTATTTACAATGATTTTGAAGATGGAATTGTGTATCTTAAAATGCAAGGGGCTTGTTCAGGATGCCCTAGCTCAACAGCCACTCTTAAAATGGGAATAGAAAATATGTTAAAGCATTATATTCCTGAGGTTCAAGAAGTAAGACCTGTTGATGCGTAATATATCTATACTAACGTTTCTATCATTTCTTCTTGCATCGATTACTACTACAGCCTTTGAGGATGGCAAGATAAAGAGTGATTTAAATTTTATCTATAAGCTTAATGCCAATCTTGATGATCTTGTGTTAAATTACTGCACTACTTATGACTCATATACAGTTAACAGACTTTATTCTCAAAAGAAAATTATTAATAAATATGAAAATTCACAACAATTAAATAGGTTTTTAGTTTCTCTGAAGAAAAAACCCCTAAACCCAAATTTAATTCAATTAATAATTAAACAACCAGATATAAACTTTTTAAATCAAAATATTAATGAGACTGATTTAAACTATCTCTCTAATTCAAAAAAAGATTTTGTTAAAACTTTGCTTCCTTTAATTTCATATCAGAACCAAAATATATTAATAGAAAGATCAAAATTAGAAACTATCAAAATTTCCCTTGACGATAACAACACTTTGGAAAAACTTGACATTATTTTTTTAGAAAAAATTTCAAAAAAATATAGATTAAAGACAAATAACAAATTAAAATATCAGATTGTAAATGAGCTTCTCGACTTAGTTGATGTAATTCCAAGCTCGATAGTTCTTGCTCAAGCTGCTAATGAGAGTGGTTGGGGAACTTCAAGATTTGCTCGAGAATTTAACGCTTTATTTGGCGAGTACACATATGATTACTCCAAAGGTGTTGTGCCTCTTTTGAGAGAAGAAGGTGAAAAATACCTAGTTAAATCATTTAAGTCTATAGACAAAAGTGTCCAATCTTATTTCAATAATTTAAACTCTCACTATGCATATTCTGATTTTAGAGAAGTAAGAAAAATTATGAGACAACAAAATAATTTTAGTAATATTAAATTATTAGTTAATGAATTAGATTCATATGCTGCAGATAAAAATTATATAGATACAATTAATTCAATTATTGATGCAAATAAACTTAATAAATTTGATAGCTTTAATTACTCATTTAATAACTCATAAATAAAACTGGTGGCCAAACCATCGCCATTTAGCATCTTCACCTTTTGCAGTACAGTTTAATCTTGATCGACCATCAGTAAGTTTTCTTTTTAATCTAATTTCTATACGTTCATTAAATTTAAATAATTCTTTTTCTACTTGTCCTTTGCTATCAAAAATAAAACAATCGAGAGATGGTGCTAATCTTTCATCTAGTAATGAAAAACCAATATACGGTGGGTTATCTTTTATGGTAGGATCAACTGGTATAAAATCATAAACACCAAGCCCCTTAGCACTTGCAGCAAACTTTACTCTATCAAGTCCCCCATATCTCTCGTTCAGAGAGAATCGAGGTAAGTAATATAAATTTGAGGTTTCATTAATAACTCCTGAGTGCTGGCCAAATGCGACTTTAAATTTATACTCTTTCAATAAGCTTATAATTTTTTTATTTGCTTCTCCATAAGGAAAGGCAAAAAGGGGAGGTATTTTCCCCAATTCTTTTAAAAAAATATTATTAGAGATTTCAATTTCTTTTTTTACTTCCTCAATTGACAATTCAGACATATGATAGTGACTATGAGAATGTGCTCCTATAGAAACACCCTCATCTCTTAGCTCTCTTATCTGATCCCAATTTAGATAATTCTTATTATTTTTTTGAATAGTTGAAGTGTTAACAAAAAGAGTAACAGGAATTCCATTATGTTTAAACTTTGGCCAACCTTGTTCATAAAACGATTTATCAGCATCATCAACACTAATACCAATAGTATTCTCAGATAGATCTCCATCGTTGATAATAGTGTCTATAATAAATTCTAAAGATTTTATCGAATATTTTTTATTTGTTAATTCATCTATGTGTGCATCAAACTGATCTATGGTAACGCTAGTACTAGGATATTTATCAACACCAAATTTATGGTACATAAATATAACAGCAGAATTTTTAATGTTACTTGCATAGGAAGTAGATATGTTTAAACATAAAATAAATAAAAATATTATTTTTAAAATAAACATTAAATGTTCCTTTTTTTAGATGTAGCTTCACCAATACCAGAATTTTATTTAATTAAAGATAAAAAAATTATAGATTCTCTTAAAATTGTAAAAGATTCAGATTTTAAGCTAAGTGATAAAATTATACCGGCATATTTGGAGTTTAATAAAAAACACAATCTTTCTAAAAATATAAATAAATTGATTATTACAATTGGTCCAGGCTCTTATACAGCTCTAAGAGTTGGGGCATCTTTTATTGCTGGATTGAGTCAATCTATGAATATAGCTGTTTCAGTAATTTCTAGCGAAATTATTTACAAATACCTAACTAACTTTAATACTCAAATAGCTGTTTATTTTAAGTCATCTAATAATCAGAGTTTTTTTTCTTATAAAAAAGATGAGCTATTTTTTCATGAAAAAGTTGAAAATGAACATTATATTCTTCCAAATTCTATAAATTATATATTTTATAATTTTAAATTTCCAAACTTTAATGAACAAAAAATAAACTCTTCACCATTTTCACTAAAAGAAATAGTTTTAAATAATTTATCTAATATGGTTTTTGAGGAAAACTTAATAATTAAACCAATATATATTTCTAATAATATTATATTAAATTGATAAATTATAGAAAACTTAGCATAAAAGATATTGATTCTATAGATAGGCTAATTTCTGTTGAAAAAAATAATTATAAAGAATTTTTAAGAATGGGATGGTCAACAAGTCAAATACTTAATCAATTAAATAAAAATACAAATTTTTCATTCGGTAGCTTTTTTAATGATTCATTGATTTCTTTTATTTTAGGTGATTTATTTAATATTGAAAATATATCAGAATATGAGATATTGCTATTATATGTCTGTAAGGACTTTAGAAATAAAGGGTTGGGAATAAATTTATTAAAAAAAATAGAAGGAAATAATAATTTTTTGAAAAAAATTTATCTTGAAGTCTCAGAAAATAATTTAGAAGGAATATCTTTTTATAAAAAAATGAATTTTAAAATAATCTCTAAAAGAAAAAATTATTTCTTAGTCCAAGATAAAAAAATTGATGCATTAATGATGTTAAAAAATTACTAATATGAAAAAAAATAAAATATATATTAAGTCTTATGGATGTCAGATGAACATCTATGATTCTAATAGAATTTTGGATTTATTTAAAAATAAAGATTACGTGATTACAAAAAATCCTGAAGATGCAAATCTAGTAGTCTTAAACACCTGCCATATTAGAGAAAAAGCAGCAGAAAAAGTTTATTCAGATATTGGTCGAATAAATAAAATTAAACAAAATAGATCTCAAGATGATATTCAGCTTGTTATTGCTGGATGTGTTGCACAAGCTGAAGGGCAAGAAATTAAAAAGAGAGCACCATCAGTTGATTATGTTGTTGGTCCACAATCTTACCATAAGTTACCTGAGATGTTAAAAAAAAATGATTCATTTATTAGTGATGAATTTACTCAAAATGAAAAATTTAAAAATTTACTTTATAATTCTTCAGGTGGCGTGTCAGAGTTTGTTTCTATTCAGGAGGGTTGTGATAAATTTTGTTCATTTTGCGTAGTTCCTTATACAAGAGGTCCTGAGTTTTCAAGACCAGTAAATGAGATTGTAAATGAGATAGAAAAATATCTAAAACAAGGAGTTAAGGAAATTATTTTCTTAGGGCAAAATGTTAATGCATATCATGGTGATGGAGAAAATGGCAAATCAAGAGATTTAGCATATTTAATAAATAAGGTAAGCGAATTGGAGAGTTTAAAAAGAATTCGGTATATGACTTCTCATCCAATAGATATGACAAATTCACTTATCAAAGTTCATAAAACAAATAATAAATTAATGCCCTTTCTCCATCTACCTATTCAATCGGGATCTAACAAGGTTCTAAAAAAAATGAATAGAAAACATACTGTTGAATTTTATAAAAAGATTGTCGATAAATTAAGAGATGAGAGATCTGATATAGCTCTTTCATCTGATTTTATTGTTGGATATCCTGATGAATCTGACAAAGATTTTGAAGATACGATGAAATTTGTCGATGAAGTTAAATTTGTGATAGCTTATTCTTTCATGTATAGTCAAAGACCAGGTACTCCGGCTCAAAAAAAAGATAATATTCCGTTAGCTGAAAAAAAAGCAAGATTAAGTGCCCTGCAATCACTCCTAAAAAATCAGCAAAAAAATTATAATAATTCATTTATTGAAAAAAATATGGAAATTTTATTTGAAAAAAAAGGAAGATATAAAAATCAATACATAGGAAGATCAATTTATAATCAAAGTGTTTTTATTAATAGTGAGAAAAATTTAATTAATAAAGTTGAAAATGTTAATATTGTAAGATCAACAAATTTTGCTTTAGAGAGTATGTTTTGAGCACTTTTAATTATTCATTAGATTTTGAATTAAGTGAAAATGATTATTTGCCAAATCTTTTTGGAGTTAATGATAAGAATATTCAAATTATCGAAAAAATTCATAATGTTAAAATAAAATATAGGGGAAATAAAATTAAAATTATTGGAGCAAAGAAATCAATTAAAGATACTAAGGATGAAATATTATTATTATTTGAAGAGGCAAAAAAAGGTGCAGATATTGATGAAGATAAGATTAGAGAAACAAGAAGTATGAAAATTTTAGAAATTAATCCAGAAGAGCAAATGAATTTATTTTTTCAAACAAAAAAAAGAAAAATATTACCAAGATCTAAAAATCAAAAAAAATATTTTGAGCTTCTTAATTCTAAAGACATTGTTTTTGCTTATGGGCCAGCAGGCACAGGAAAAACATTCTTAGCAGTAGCAAAAGCAGTAGCATCTCTGCACCAGGGATTAGTGAAGAAAATCATTTTATCTAGGCCTGCAGTAGAAGCTGGAGAAAAACTTGGCTTTCTCCCAGGTGACCTTAAGGAGAAAGTTGACCCTTTTTTAAGACCTATTTATGATGCCTTGTATGATATGATGCCATATGATCAGGTTGAAAAAAAATTATCAAATAATATAATTGAAATTGCTCCTATTGCTTTTATGAGAGGTAGAACACTAGAGGATTGTTATATTATTTTGGATGAGGCACAAAATACAACAAAAATACAAATGAAAATGTTTTTAACTAGACTGGGAAAAAATAGTAAAATGGTTGTCGTTGGTGATAATACTCAAATAGATTTAGTATCTAAAAATGACTCTGGATTAATAGATGCTTCAAAAACATTAAATAATATTGAAGATATTGGATTTATTCAATTAGATCAAAAAGATGTTGTTAGGCATGAGGTTGTGAGAAAAATTATTAATGCTTATGAAGAGAAAAATAAAAACTAATTTTTTTTGTAAATCAAATCATTGGTCAAGGAGAATGACTAAAATAAAGAGTATAGTAAGTAACATTCTTAAAATCGACAATTTAGGCTTTAAAAGAAGAAATTTATACTTTTTGAATTTAATTTTTATAGACGATAAAAATATAAAAGAAATTAACAAGATATATAGAAATTTAAATAAAGCTACTGATGTTCTTACTTTTGTCAAATCATTTAAAAATAATAACAATAAGATGAATGAAATTTACTCTGATATTTTTTTTTCTGCTGAAACAACAAAAAAGGATGCAAAAAAAAACTTAATAAATTTTTATGATCACATAACTCATTTAATTATCCATTGTTTTTTACATGTTAATGGATATGATCATAAAAAAAATTCTGACTTTATAAAAATGAAAAACTTAGAAGAAAAAATTTTAATGAAACTTGACATAAAAAGTCCTTATGAATTATGAGTGAAGAAAATCAGGAAAAATTAAGCCTTTGGAAAACTTGGCTAATAAAAAAATTACTTTCTAGTGATTCATCTAAAGATGAAATACTTAATTTAATAGCCAATGATGATACATCTGAAGATCAAGTAAGTAAATTTGATGATAATAATGAAAAAAGCTTAATTAAAAATATTTTACAACTTGAAAGTAAAAGTGTTGAAGACGTTATGGTCCCTAGAGGAGAAATAATTTCAGTTGAAAATAAGCAAAATTACAAAGAAGTTTTTCAGATAATTAAAGAAGAGTCTCATTCAAGGCTACCCGTTTATGAAAATAATTTAGATAATATCATTGGTTTTTTTCATGTTAAGGATTTTATAAAAATTAAGGAGAGTAATTTTGATCTAAACTTAATTTTACGAGACGTGCTATATGTTGCGCCTAAGTCTCCAATTTTAGATTTATTAAAGAGAATGCGACTTTCACGAATTCATATAGCGTTAGTTGTTGATGGTATTGGTGGAGTTGATGGATTGGTTACAATTGAAGATCTAGTTGAAGAAATAGTGGGAGAAATTGAAGATGAGCATGATGGTGAGGATATAGATGATGAAATAATTAAAAAGGAGGAGAATCTCCTAGTAGTAAGTGCCTCATATAGTATTGATGAACTAGAAGCAGATTTCAATATTAATTTAAAGGTAGCGGATGAAGAAGAAATTGAAACAGTTGGTGGGTTAGTATTTTCTAAAATAAACAGAATACCAAAAATAAATGAAGAGTTTAATATTGATGATATTGTAAACATTAAAGTTTTAAGAGCTAATGAAAGAAAGATTATAACTGTTCAAATAATCAAATTATCTAATTGATTTTTTTTAAATTTTTTATTTTAGGGGCACTAACATCATTAATTTTACCTCCTTTTTTTATGCTGCCATTAGGCTTTTTTATTTTCCCGTTACTTACTATACTTCTTCATAAAGATTCTAATAATAAATCTTTTTTTAATTTATTTTTTATAGGATTTTGCTTTGGTTTTGGATTTTTATTACTTTACTTGTCATGGATTTACAATCCTTTCTTAGTTTTCAATTCTACAAAACCTTTTGCATTTTTGGCAATTCTACTTCCCGCTTTTTTGTCATTTTTTTTTGGAATAAGTTTTTTACTATACAAATTTACAAAGAATTTTTTAAATACAATATTAATAACTCCTTTTGTGATTATATTTACAGAATTTTTAATATCAATTTTTTTTTATGGATTTCCATGGATAACAAATTCCTTAATTCTTTCAAATAATTTGTTTGGTTTTTATTTAATAAAATATAGTGGAACATTAACTTCAGGTTTTTTAATTATAGAAATTTTTTTAATTCCAGCTTTATTTTTTGAATTTAATAAAATTATAAAATATAAAAATCTAATCTTAATTCTTCATTCACCTTTATTTATTGTTTTAATTCTAATTGGTTATTATTCTTCTTTTGAGTTAGATGAATATACTAAAGAAGTAAAAATAGAAGCTTATCAAATATTATCACCAATCAATAAGCTTAATCAAAATATAATTGAGCAAAATATTATTAATATTATTAAAAATACCAATTCAGATTATATAATTTTTGCTGAGAATAATTTACCTTATTTAATAAATGAGAAAAACTTTTCAGATTTAAATAGATATATAAAAGAAGATTCAAAAGTTATTATAGGCGCCACTACTTTTAAAAATAAAAATTATTACAATACTTTTTTTTTGATAGAAAAAGATAATATTCAATTTTTTGATAAAAAGATTTTGGTCCCATTTGGAGAATTTTTACCTTTTAGAAAATATTTAAATTTTATGGAGTCAATTTCTGGATCTATTGATTTTGAAGCAGGAAATGTTGAAAGAAAATTAACAACAAAAGATAATTTTAATATTCTTCCAATAATTTGTTATGAAATAATTTTTGATCAAATATTTAAAAATATTAATAAAAAGAAAATTGATATTCTTATAAACATCACAAATGATTCATGGTTTGGAAATAAAATTGGACCATACCAGCATTTCTATTTAACCAGAATAAAAGCATTGGTTGCAAATAAACCTTTAGTAAGAGTATCTAATAATGGAATTTCAGCTATAATAGATCAAAATGGATATATAATTAAATCTTCTGTTCTTAATAAGGTAAGTAAGTTAAGTTTTAAATTAAAAATGAATAAGACTATTAGTTTTATTTATTTTCATAACTTATTTTCTTATTACTTAGTTATTCTCTTTTTTGTACTCTTTATATTTAATCGGAAAAACTTAAATGCAAACTAATAGTTACGAATATCGTTTATTTGGAAGATCTAAAGGTAGAGGAAAAAATAACAAAATTTCTAATGATGCAATAAATATTGGAGTAACAAATATTGACCCAATCCAATATAATGTAATTGATATTGGTTCAGGCTATGGTGAAAGTGTTTTAGAATTTGCAAAATTGTATAATGAAAAAAATATAATTGCTTGTGAAAAATATATTGATGGCATCAATAAGATTGCTGAAAATGTAAGAAAAGAGTCACTTAATAATGTTTATACTTTTCACGGAAATGCACATAAATTTTTAGATAAATACTGCTCTCCTAAATCAATATCAGAAGTATGGATACTTTTTCCTGATCCTTGGCCAAAGAAAAGACACCATAAAAGACGTTTAGTCGATGTAGACTTATTTTATAAATTAAAAAATTTTTTAAAAAATAATGGTACTGTGAATATAGCTACTGATTCGAAATCATATATATCAGAAATTTTGAAATGTATTTATGAAGTTAAGAGTGATTATATATGGATTAATCAAAATAAAAAAGAATGGGATTATTCAAATTTGAACTTACCAAATACAAAATATTTTCAAAAAGCCTTAGAAAATGGGCTTAATCCTATGTATTTAAAGTTGATGAAATTATAGGCTTGAGTTTTAAATTTATTTCAATATAGATATCAAAAATTAAGGTTTTAGAGGTGGGATTTCCCACCTTTTTTATTGGTGGATTTATTTATGGCAAAACAAAAAATAAAAGTAATTAGAGAAGAAATGTTGCAGGTAGCTAACAACGTTGCTCAGGAAAAAAATATTAATCAAGATGATGTTTTCATGGCCATGGAGCAAGCTTTAGAAAAATCTGCAAGAGTTAAATATGGTATGGAAAGAGATATCAGAGTTAATATTAATAGAGATACTGGAGATATTAAACTCGAGTCGTATCTAAAAGTTGTTGAGACTCACTCTGAAGAAGAGCAAGCTAAAGAAATTTTATTAGCTGATGCTCTAAAATTAAAAAAAGATGCCCAAATAGATGAATTTATCATCAAGGAACTTCCACCTCTTGAGTTAGGCAGAGTAGCAGCTCAAAATGCAAAAGGAGTTATTATACAAAAAGTTCGAGAAGCAGACAAATCAAAACAATACGAAGAATACAAAGATAAAGTTGGAGAAATTGCCATAGGAATAGTTAAACGAGTTGAGTTTGGTAATTTTATTGTTGATCTTGGTAAAAGTGAAGCAATAATAAAAAGAGAAGAACTTATTCCAAGAGAAACATTTAAAAATGGTGATAGGGTTAGAGCTTATATATATGATGTTAAAAATGATTTAAAAGGATACCAGGTTTTTTTATCCAGAACGCATCCTCAATTTTTAGCACAACTTTTTTATCAAGAAGTTCCAGAAATTTTTGAAGGTATCATTCAGGTGAAAAGTGTTGCGAGAGACCCGGGTTCACGTGCAAAAATTAGTGTTCATACTCAAGACTCTACTATAGATCCAGTTGGTGCCTGTGTTGGTATGAGAGGATCAAGAGTGCAAACTGTTGTAAATGAGCTTCAGGGTGAAAAAATTGATATTGTTACTTGGTCAGATAATCAAGCTACTTTTTTAGCAAATGCTTTAGCTCCTTCCGAAGTTAGTAAAATATTTTTATATGAAGAAAAAAATAAAGTTGAAGTTGTAATTCCTGATGAACAATTAAGTTTAGCCATAGGTAGAAAAGGCCAGAATGTAAAATTAGCATCAAGTTTAACGAACTTAGAAATAGATATTCTTACCGAAGAAGAGGAATCAGAAAGAAGACAAATTGAATTTAAGGAAAAAAGTGCAATCTTAACTGATTTACTTGATGTTGAAGATGTAATTGCTCAACTTTTAGTAACTGAGGGATATGTATCTGTTGAGTCTATTGCTAATGAAACTGAAGAAAACCTTGAAAAAATCGAAGGTTTTGACGAAGAATTAGCTAATGAAATTGTTCTAAGGGCTAAAAATGCACTAAAAGAACAAGAAGTAGAAAATATTAAGATAGTTGATGAAAAAATAAAAGACCAAGATCTTAAAGATTTAAATGGAATGACAATTCCAATGCTTGCATTGTTAGCGAAAGAAAATATTGTAAACTTAAGTGATTTTGCAGATCTGGCATCTTATGAACTAATTGATAAAGAAGAAGGTATATTTAGAAAACTTGAGCTTGAGGAAGAAATCGTAAATCAACTAATTATGGATGCAAGAGAGAAAAGTTTTTCTTAAACTCATAATAAAAAACCGAGATTAATTTGGACAACAATAAAAATAAAAAAAATAAACCTCTTAAACTTTCTTCTACGGGAAGACTGCAAATAAGAAAAAATTTAGGCCCATCAGGAGATAGTCAAAAATCTGGCAATAATAAAAAGACCATTCAAATAGTTTTTAGAAATAAAAATAATCAACAAACAAGTTCTTCTACAGCTAAATCAAATTTTAGAGGTTCCTCAACTTTTAGGACAAGTCCACAAACTACCCCTGGACTTACAAATTTGTCTAAAAATAAAAGTTATGAGAATAAAAATAAAAAACCATTAGATAATAAAAAAAATGCTCCAAAAAAATCAACCCTTAAACCTGTTGACGATGATTTCAGTAAGTTAGATGCAAAAAAAATCCTAGAAAAAGAAGAGCAAGAATTTGATAGGTTTCCAAGTCTTGCTAAACTTAAAAGAGCTAGAGAAAAAGAAAAACTTCAATCTCAAGATCAAAATGATGAAACAAAAATTTCTAGAGATGTTGCTATACCCGATATTATTACAGTTCAGGATTTGGCAAATAGAATGGCAGAAAAAACAGCAGATGTTGTTAAAGCTTTAATGAAAATGGGAGTTATGGCGAATGCCGCCCAATCATTAGATGCAGATACAGCAGAATTGGTTGTTGCAGAATTGGGTCATAAATCTTTTAGGGCAACAGATGATGATTTATTAAAAGATTTAGAAGATTTTGAAGATCCAGAAAATACTTTGGTTTCTAGAGCTCCAGTTGTAACTATTATGGGTCACGTTGATCACGGTAAAACAAGTATATTAGATGCTTTTAGAAGTTCTAATTTAGTAGCTGGAGAATCCGGAGGTATAACTCAACATATTGGAGCATATCAAATTGGAGAAAAAGATAAAAAAATTACTTTTATTGATACGCCTGGGCATGCTGCATTTTCAAATATGAGAGCAAGAGGAGCAAAAACAACTGATATAATTATACTGGTTGTAGCTGCAGATGATAGTCTTAAACCCCAAACGATTGAATCGATTGCTCATGCAAAAGCTGCAAATGTTCCTATTATTGTTGCTATAAATAAAATTGATTTACCCAATGTAGATCCTGATAAAGTTAGACAAGATTTATTAACTCAAGAAATTATAGTTGAAAAATTAAGTGGAGATGTTTTAGATGTTGAAGTTTCTGCACTTAAAAAAATTAATTTAGATAAACTAAAAGAAGCAATCATACTTCAATCTGATATTTTGAATCTAAAAGCTAATCCTAATAGAGTAGCAAGAGGTTCAATAATAGAATCTAAATTAGAAAAAGGAAGAGGTTCCGTTGCTACCGTTCTTGTTCAAAAAGGAACTCTTAAAGTTAGCGATATATTTGTATCTGGATCTGAATGGGGAAAAGTAAAAGCACTTATTGATGACAATGGAAAAAATATAAAAGAAGCTCTACCATCAACTCCTGTAGAGGTATTAGGATTTGATGCAAATCCATTAGCAGGTGATGATTTTATAGTGGTTGAAACTGAGAGTGTTGCCCGAAAAATTGCAGAATATCGTTTTAAAAAATTACAGATCCAAAAAAATAAAGTTGTTAAATCAAATGTAGAGGAAATGTTTGAACAGATTAATCAAGGAAAGGCATCATCTTTGCCAATTATAATCAAAGCTGATGTTCAAGGTTCTGCAGAGGCAATAGAAAATTCGGTAACAAAATTATCAACAAATGAAGTTGCGGTTACGGTTGTTCATAAAGGCGTTGGGGCAATTACAGAAAGTGATGTAGCTCTTGCTAATTCTAGCAAAGGTTTCATCATTGGTTTTAATGTTAGGGCATTGCCTCATGCAAGAGATGCGGCAAAAAGAGATGGTGTTGATATGAAATATTATTCAATCATTTATGAACTAATTGATGATGTCAAAAATTTACTTTCAGGATTACTAACACCTGATATATCCGAAAAAATTACAGGAAATGTTGAAATAAGAGAAGTGTTTAATATTTCAAAAATTGGAAATATCGCTGGTTGTATGGTTAAGGATGGTATAGTTTCTAGAAATACACAAGTTAGATTATTAAGAGACAATGTAGTCATCCATACTGGAAACCTAGCGAGTTTGAAAAGATTTAAAGAAGAAGTCAAAGAAGTCAAAAGTGGATTTGAATGTGGAGTAATGTTTGAAAATTATTCTGATATCAAAGTAGGTGATATTATTGAAACTTATGAAGAAGTTAAAACAGAAAGAAAGCTGTAAAGTCTTAATTTTTTTATGAGTAATCAAATGTCTTCACAAAGACAAATGAGGTTTAGTGAACTAATTAGATCTTTAATAAGTAAATGTCTTTTAGTTGAAGATTTTTATAACCTTAGTTTTCAAACCACTTCTATTACTATTTCTTATGTTAGAATGAGTAAAGACTTAAGAATAGCAAATATTTATGTAATGCCATTGGGTGGGGAAAATAAGATTAAAATAATTAAAGAATTAAATGAAAAAAAATATATTTTTCAAAAATTTCTATCTAAGGCTAGACTTAATTCAAAATTTACACCAAAAGTTATGTTTTTTTTAGATGACTCTTTTGACGAGGCAGAAAAAATAGAAAAACTTCTTTTAAATAAAAATGTTTCTAGAGATCTAGATGAATGAAAAAATACAAGGGTGGTTGAATTTATACAAACCACCTGATATTAGCTCTTTTTCAGCGATTTATAAAGTTAAGAAAAAATTTAATATAAAAAAATTAGGTCACGGAGGTACTTTAGACCCTAATGCTGAAGGAGTTCTCCCCATTGCAATTAATAAAACTACTAAATTAATTCCATTTATAAATTCAAATTCTAAAAAATATATTTTTAGAATAAAATGGAGAGAGCAAACCTCAACAGATGATGCTGAAGGTGAGATCTTAAATGTTAGTAATAAAATTCCTGATGAAGATGAAATAAATAAAATAATTTTTTCTTTTTTGGGACAGGTTGATCAGGTGCCACCTAAAGCTTCAGCAATAAAAGTTAATGGAAAAAGAGCCTATTCTATTTTGCGTGATAAAAAAAATTTTACCTTAAGGTCAAAAAAAGTATTTTTAAAAGAAATTTTATTTCTTGGCTCAAATAAGGATACATCTGAATTTATGATAGAGTGCGGTAAAGGTTATTATGTTAGAAGTCTGGCTAGAGATATCGCTTTAAAGTTAGGGACTTTTGGTCATGTTGTTGAGTTAAAAAGGACAAAAGTTGGAAATTTTGTCGATAAAACATCAATTTTGCTGGACGATCTTCTAAAAATAGGTCAAAGGGAATTTGAATTTAATTATATTCACTCTTCGATTTCTATGCTGGACGACATCTTGGCTTATGAAATTAAAGAAAAGACAGATTTAATTGATCTGTCTTTAGGTAAAGCAATTTTTATTAATCATAAATTGATAAATAAGCCGTTAAATTCAGATAAAAAAGAATTAGTTTTTTTATCATATAGGGGAAGCGTTGTTTCCTTTGGCAAATTAAGTGGAGATTTGTTTCAACCAAATAAAGTTTTAATATAGGAGTTACGATGTCGATTACAAAAGAAATTAAAAAAGATTTAATTAGTAAATTTTCAATAAATGATAAAGATACAGGTTCTGCTGAAGTACAAATTGCTGTTCTAACTGAAAGAATAAACAATTTAATTCAGCACTTTAAAAGTCATAAACATGATAATCATTCCAAAAGAGGGCTTGTTGCTTTGGTCAATAATAGAAAAAAATTATTATCTTATCTTTCTAATAAAGATAATGAGAGTTACACGAAGTTAATAAAAGAACTAAATATTAGAGGTTAGTCTAAGCTGAAAGAGAAAAAAGATGTTTGATATAAAAAAAGTAGAATTAGAATGGGCAGGGAAAAATTTAACAATTGAAACTGGGAAAATAGCAAGACAAGCTGATTCATCAGTTATTGTTACTTATGGTGGAACAACAGTCATGACAAATGTTGTTGCTGCAAAAAAAGTTAAACCGGATATGGATTTTTTCCCATTAACAGTAAATTATCAAGAAAAATTTTATTCAGTAGGTAAAATACCAGGTGGTTTCTTTAAAAGAGAAGCAAGACCAACAGAAAAAGAAACACTGATATGTAGATTAATTGATAGACCTGTTAGACCATTGTTTCATAAAGATTTTAAAAATGAAACACAAGTAACGTGTACAGTTTTATCACATGATCAATCTAATGACTCAGATATAGTTGCGCTTATCGCTAGTAGTGCAGCATTAACACTTTCTGGATTACCTTTCATGGGACCTATAGGTGCTGCAAAAATAGGTCTTGTTGATGATAAACTGGTAGTAAACCCAACTATAGAAGAAATTAAAAATTCTAAATTAGAACTAGTTGTTGCTGGGACTAAAAATGGTGTTTTAATGGTTGAATCAGAAGCTCATCAATTGACAGAAGAGAAAATGCTTGAAGCTGTTGTTCTAGGACAAGAATCTTATTTACCAGTAATTGATGCGATAATTTCTTTAGCTAAGCAAGCAGCAAAAGAACCTTGGGAAATGCCAAAAAAAGAAGAGGAAATTACTAATTTACCAAATCTGATCAATGATGAGTTTGGAAGTAATTTTGTTGAGGCATACCAAGTTAAAGAAAAACAAAAACGTGTTGAAAAATTGAGTCAACTTAGATCTGAAATTGAAGAAAAATTTGTTAGTGAGACTTTAACATCCCTAATTGTATCAGACGCTGTAAAAACAGTAGAAAAAGATATTGTAAGAGGAGATTTGTTAAAAACTGGAAATAGAATAGATGGACGAGATACTAAAACTGTAAGACCAATCGTATGTGAAACTGGTGTATTAAGTCGCACACATGGGTCAGCTTTGTTCACTAGAGGCGAAACACAAGCATTAGTTGTTACAACCCTCGGAACAGGAATGGATGAGCAAAGAATTGATGCAATTGAAGGTGAATATAAAGAAAATTTTATGCTCCATTATAATTTTCCTCCTTATTCAGTTGGAGAAGTTGGAAGAGTTGGGTCAACAAGTAGAAGAGAAATAGGTCATGGTAAATTAGCATGGAGAGCAATACACCCAATGCTTCCATCAAATGAACAGTTTCCCTATACTTACAGAGTAGTCTCAGAAATAACAGAATCAAATGGTTCTAGCTCGATGGCTACTGTTTGTGGAACCTCAATGTCCTTAATGGATGCTGGTGTCCCAATTGAAAAACCAATTGCGGGTATTGCCATGGGTTTAATAAAAGAAAAAGAGGATTACGTAGTTCTCTCAGATATTCTTGGAGATGAAGATCATTTAGGTGATATGGATTTTAAAGTTGCTGGAACTAAAGATGGTATCACATCTTTACAAATGGATATTAAAATAACTAGTATTACATATGACATAATGAAAGAAGCCCTTGAGCAAGCAAAAGATGGAAGAATTCATATACTTGGTGAAATGGCAAAAGCAATTGGCAAATCTCAAGAAAAAATTTCTGATTATGCACCTACTATTACTACTTTGCATGTTCATAAAGATAAGATTAGAGAAGTTATTGGTAAGGGTGGAGCTGTAATAAGAGAAATAAGTGAAACAACTGGCGCTAAAATAGAAATTGATGATGAGGGCTTAGTAAGTGTTGCCGCTGTTGATTCCAAGTCAGGAAATGATGCCATTGAATGGATTAAAGGCATTGTCGAAGAACCTGAGATTGGAAAAATATATGAAGGTAAGGTTGTAAAACTAATGGATTTTGGTGCTTTTGTTAATTTTATGGGTTCAAAGGATGGTTTGGTTCATATTAGCCAGTTAAAAAATGAAAGAGTAGAAAAAGTAAGTGATGTGATCAATGAAGGTGATATTGTCAAAGTAAAAGTTCTGGATGTTGATGGTAGAGGTAAGGTTAAGCTTTCAATGAAAGAAGTTGAGGCTGAATAATAACTTACCAAGATTAATTGGTCATAGAGGGGTTAAGGATTTAGAACCTGAAAATACTTTAAAGTCCATTTCTACAGCATTCGAGTTAGGTCTAGAATGTGTAGAGGTGGACGTTAAAATAAGTAAAGACAAAATTCCTTTATTGCTTCATGATGACAGCTTAGAAAGAACAACAACTGGTTTTGGTTTAGTTTCTAATTTTAGATTTGAAGAAATCAATCAACTAGATGCTGGGTATTTTTTTTACAAGCATAAAACAAATATCAAGGTGCCTAAATTAAGTGATGTTCTTGAATTTGTTAAAATAAAACAAAAATATATTAATATTGAATTAAAGCCTAACAAAGGCTTAGAAGAAATAAATGTAGAAAAAATTCTAGAAGAGGTAAAAAAAATTTCTTATCAGAAAATTTATTTTTCCAGTTTTGATTTACCAAGTTGTATTTCTTTAAAAGAAAAATCACCACACTCATTATGTGGACTTTTAAAAGATGATTTTGATAATATTAATATCAACAACACTATAGATATATGTAAGAAAAATAATTTATTTAGTTGTGGAATAAATTATAAACTTTTTTCTAAGTCACTTGTAGATGAATTCAAAAAAAATAATATCCAAATTAATGTATATTCAGATAAAAATATCTCTGCAGATGTAGCAAAAAATTTATGGAATAATAATGTATCCAGTATTTTTGTTGATGATCCTAGTACTTATTTAAAATAAAGTTAACTCTTTGGCATTCCCACAATGCTAAAACCACAATCAACATAATGTATTTCTCCAGTCATAGCAGAAGAGAGGTCACTAACTAAATAAAGTGCAGAATTGCCTAATTCTTCAAGATTCACATTTCTTTTTAAAGAAGAATTATCATTCGTGTATTTAAATACTTCTCTTGCATTCGCAATTGCCGCTCCAGCAAGTGTCCTCATTGGTCCTGCAGATATTGCATTTACTCTAATATTTTGATCACCTAAATCAACACTTAAATATTTTACACTTGCTTCTAGCGCTGCTTTTGCGATTCCCATAACGTTGTAATTTGGCATAACCTTGTTAGCTCCATGAAAACTTAATGTCACTAAACTTCCCCCTTCTTTTATAATAGGCTGAAATAATTTAGCAATTTTAGTAAAAGAATAACAAGATATTGATAAGCTATTAATAAAATTATTTTTTGACGTATCTATATATCGACCATTCAACTCGTTTTTATCGGAATAAGCAACTGCATGAATTATAAAATCAATTTCCCCAAACTTATTTTTAATTTTTTTAACTGTGTTTAGTAAATGATCTTCGTTAGTGACATCACATTCAATTAATGTATTTGATTCAACTTTTTCAGCCAAGGGTTTAACTCTTTTTAGCAATGTATCATTTTGATATGTAATAGCTAATTCAGCACCGTTTAAATATAGTTGTTTAGCAATACCCCATGCTATTGAATGATCATTCGCAATACCAAAGATAATACCTTTTTTACCTTTAATCATGATATTTAGACATTAATAATGTTGCATTAGTTCCACCGAATCCAAAACTATTGGAAATTATATTTTCAATATTTACGTTATGCTCTGTATTGAAAAGTATATTATGATTTAAAGCTTTACTATCTAAGTTATTTATATTTGCTGAACCACATAAGAAATTATTATTCATCATTAAAAGACAATATATTGCTTCGTGAACACCAGTTGCACCTAAAGAGTGACCTGTTAAAGATTTGGTTGAACTAATTTTAGGCATATGATCGCCAAATACATTTTTTAATGCTTCTAGTTCTTTAATATCACCTATTGGTGTGCTTGTGCCATGTGAATTAATGTAATCTACTTCACCTCTAAGATCTTTAAGTGCCATTTTCATACATCTTTCAGCACCTTCACCAGATGGTTGAACCATATCATATCCATCTGAAGTAGCCCCATAACCTGTAATTTCTCCATAAATCTTAGCTCCTCTAGCTTTCGCATGATCTAACTCCTCTAAAACTATGGTTCCACCACCACCTGATATAACAAAGCCATCTCTTTCAGAGTCATAGGCTCTTGAAGCTATGCCAGGATTATTATTATATTTAGATGATAAAGCTCCCATTGCATCAAATAGTATCGATAGAGTCCAGTGTAATTCTTCACCACCTCCTGCAAACATTACATTTTGTTTACCCATTTGAATAAGTTCATAAGCATTACCTATACAATGTGAGCTAGTTGAGCAGGCTGAAGTAATTGAATAGTTCACTCCTTTAATTTTAAATGGTGTTGCAAGAGTTGCTGAATTAGTGCTCGACATACTTCGTGGAACCATAAAAGGGCCAACTTTTCTAGAGCCACTATTTTTACCTAATTCTGCAGCTTTATATAAATTCATAGTAGAGGGTCCACCTGATCCCACTATAATGCCTGTCATTTCATTAGATACATCCTTGTCTTCTAACCCAGAGTCATCAATTGCATTTTTCATTGCAATATAATTGAATGCAGCTCCATCACCCATAAAACGTAAAAGTCGTCGATCAATTTGTTCTTCCAGATTTATATTTGGTTTTCCATGTACAAGGCTTCTAAATGAAAATTCTTCATATTCAGGTGCAGAAGTAATCCCTGAGTTTAAATTTTTTAAATTATTAGTTACAGTATTTGCTTCATTTCCAATACATGAGACAATCCCTAATCCTGTAACTACAACTCTTTTCATTTTTTATTTATTATCAGATTGAAAAAGACCAACCTTCATATCTCTTGCTTCATAAATTGGTTCTCCATCTGCTTTAAGAATACCATCTGCAACACCTAAAATTAATTTTCTTAAAATTAATCTTTTTAATGAAATATGATAAGTTACTTTTTTTACTGTATTAAGTACTTGTCCAGTAAATTTTACTTCACCAACACCCAATGCTCTTCCTTTGCCTGGTTGACCTAACCATCCAAGATAAAAACCAACAAGTTGCCACATAGCATCTAAACCAAGACACCCTGGCATAACTGGGTCTCCTTTGAAATGACAGTCAAAGAACCAAAAATCTGGCTTTATATCTAATTCAGCAATTATTTCACCTTTCTCAAACACGCCACCAGCTTCATTAATATTTGTTATTCTGTCAAACATAAGCATTGGTGGAGAGGGGAGTTGAGCATTACCTTTTCCAAATAAAATGCCGTTAGCACATTCTAAAATTTGTTCATATGAGAAGGAATCCTGTTTCATAGTGATATCAAAATAACTTCTTAAATGATAATACTGTATAAGTTAACTATTATTTAATAAACAATTAGAATTATTTTTTACATTAATATTAGTAACACTCAAATCTATAGTATTAATTAGTGTTAAAATATTAGTCTCATCTTTAGCATTTAAAATTGTGTTAATAGTTTTTTGAGCTGTAATTAAGCCTGCCATACCTGCACAAATACTAGATATTCCTACAGTATCGCATCTAGCTAACTCAGCATCTTCTTCATTTGGAAATAAACAACTTAAACATATATGATGATGGTTATTTTCAAATAGGCAAATTTGAATATTATAATTAACTGCTGATGAAAAAATATATTTTATTGAGTTGTGTAAACAAAATTTGTTAACCAATTTTGATGTATGCCAGTTATCAGTTGCATCTATTATTATATCAATTCCTGTTAATAATTTTACATTTTTTTTTGTTAAATGCTCTGAGTGAACCACTATGTTGCAGTGAGGATTAGTTTCTAGAAGTTTATCTTTAGCAACATTAACTTTAAATTTTTCCACATCACCCAAACCATATAATATTTGTCTTCCAAGGTTGCTTTTTTCAACCTTATCTCCATCAAAAAAAACTAAATTTTTAAAACCAGATGAGACCAAATATTGTGTTAATGGGCAACCTATTCCTCCAAGACCAATTACTGCAATTTTAGTATTTTCTAATTTAAAAATATTATCTTCATTAAAATTTTGTAAAATAAATTGTTTTGAAAATATTTCATATTCTAAATCTGAATAACTCATTAATTATTAATTTCGTTATAAATAGAGTCTATAATATATTTTGCACAATTACTTTTTGATGTTTTGGCATAGTTTTTAGTTTTATTTTTTGTTATAATAGAAATTTTATTTTCATTTAATTCAAAAACTTTATTGTTTTTATTAATTTTATTATAAATAATCATATTGCAATTTTTTTGTATTAATTTTTTTTTGGCATTAATTTTACCTTCAGTTTCAGCAGAAAAACCAACAACAAATTTTGGCCGATTAATCTGATGTTCAGCAATACTTTTTAAAATATCAATATTTTTTATCAAATTAAGTGAATTGATGTTATTTTTTTTTATTTTTTTTACACCTACTTTTTTCATTTTAAAATCAGCTACTGCGGCACTAAATATAGCCACATCTATATTTTTATTAAATCTATTTACTTTATTAAACATTTCATCAGCCGTTTTAACGTTAATTAATTTAACATTTGTTGGTGGTTGTAAATTAGTGGGGCCAGAAATTAATATTACTTTTGCACCTGATTTTGCTAGCTGGTTAGCTATCTCATACCCCTGTTTTCCCGAAGAGTAATTGGAAATGTATCTTATTGGATCAATATTTTCCACAGTTGGTCCGGCGGTAATCAAGCATTTTTTTTTAATAAAATTTTGACTTGTTTTGAGTTTTAAAATTAAATTATCTACTATGTTTTGAGTTTCTTCAATTCTGCCTATTCCAAACTCACCACATTTTAATTTTCCTATAGTAGGTCCAATAAATTCAGTTCCTATTGATCGCAGGTAATTAACATTTTTTTTATTTGTAGGATTATTCCACATCATTGTGTTCATTGCCGGAACAAAAATAACTGGCTTATTAGAGGCAAGTAAAGTTGTAGAAGCTAAATTATCACCATAACCATTTGCAAATTTTGCTATTGAATTTGCTGTTGCGGGGCATACAACTATAATACTATTCTCTCTCGATAAATTAATGTGAAGCATTTTTTGTTTAGCTTCATCAGAGTCCATATAGATTTTGCCTATTATTTTTTTTTTTAATTGTTTAATATTAGTTAATTTTTTTGCATTATTGGTAAGGATACAATTTATTTCTATTTTTTTTTCTTTTAATATTTTGAGTATATCATAAGATTTTGATACGGCTATTGATCCAGTAATAACAAAAAGTATCTTCACTAATACTTAAACCCTGTATGAATTGAAACTATACCATCAAATAGGTTTATAAATTTTACTGATTTCAATCCTGCATTTTCCATTCTTTTCTTAAGATCTTCTTGATTTGGGAATATATCAATACTCTCATTAAGGTAACTGTAAGCATCACGATTATTGGAAAAAATTTTTCCAAAAAATGGAATAAAATTTGCTTTATAATATGAATAGATATTTGAAATAATAAAAGAGTTTGGTTTGCTAAACTCAAGACAAAAGTATTGCCCTCCTGGTTTCAAAACCCTTAATGCTTCTTTAAAAGACTTATTGATATCAGTTACATTTCTCAAACAAAAAGAAATAAGATATTTATCGTAGGTATTATTTTTAAAGCTTAAATTTTCAGCATTTTGAAGATAAAAATTTACACCTGCTTTTTTAATACGTTTTCTTCCCTCATTAAGCATTTCATTATTTAGATCAACAATATCTATTTTTGCATTAGTGCATTTTTTTTTAATTTCTAGAACAAGATCCCCTGATCCAGAGCCTACATCAATAATAAGTTCTCCATTTAATGGATTAACAACATCTATAAATATTTTTTTCCACAATCTGTGAGCTCCAAAACTCATCACATCATTCATAAAATCATAATTGTTAGCCACATTAGAAAAAACTTTTTGAACTAATATTGTTTTTTCTTTAGGAGTTACCTTCTTATAACCAAAATTTGATAATTTGTTCATTTATGCCTGAATTACCTGAAGTTGAAACAACTGTTAAAAGTTTAAATATATTAAAAAATAAAAAAGTCACTAATCTTAATGTTTATGTAAAAAAATTAAGGTACCCGGTACCATCCATTAGGTTAAAAAGGATAATAAATAGTCATATTACCAATTTAAGAAGAATATCAAAATATGTAATTTTAGATTTTGACAACTTCCATACAATGATTGTGCATTTAGGTATGTCTGGACGGCTAAAAATAGTTACTACTGATAGGTTTAGAGATAAACATGATCATTTAAGTATTAAATTTAATAATAATTCATATTTATTATATAATGATCCACGAAGGTTTGGATTTATTGATATTGTTGAATCAGATAGGTTGACAGACCTTAAATATATTAAAAAGCTAGGCATAGATGCTTTAGATAAAGATTTTTCAATTGATTATTTATTTAAAAAAGTTGAAAAATCTGAGGTATTAATAAAACAGATTTTATTAAATCAATATATAGTAGCTGGTATCGGAAATATTTATGCGAGTGAAATATTGTTTGATGCCAAAGTATCACCTTTGAATAAGGGTAAAGATCTAAATAAGTACCAAATTGGTACAATTATAAAATCTACAAGAAAAATATTAAAAAAAGCTATTTTATTAGGAGGGTCTAGTATCAGTGATTATATTTCACCAGATGGAACCTTAGGAAATTTTCAGAAAAATTTTAAAGTTTATGGAAAAGAAGGGTCTATGATTAGAGGACATGTAATAAAAAAAGTTAATTTATATGGAAGATCAACGTTTTTTTGTCCAAACTTTCAGAAATGATTTCAATATATAAGTTGACTTTCAACTAATTAAATTTATTAGGTTTTTTATATGGCTAATCATAAATCAGCAAAAAAAAGATCTGTTCAATCTAAAGTAAAAAACGCTGTTAATAGTCAATATTTAACTAAAATCAGAACTAATTTAAATAAATTCTATAATTTTTTGAAGGATAATGATGCTGAGGAAGTTCAAAATTCTTTAAAAGAGGTTAATTCTATCATGGCTAAAGCTGTAAAGAAAGGCATTTTAAAAAAACAGTACATGTCTAGAAAGTTATCCTCGTTATCAAATCATATTAAAAAAAATTAATTTTTTTTTTATTTTTTCACTTTTATTCTTGATAAAAATACGTAAAGAGTGTTCATTATCTTTATTATAATTGGTGATTATAATTCTGTTAAAAATTTTTACGTCTTTGATTTTTTTACGTAAAATTTATCATAAAAAAATCAATTATTATTAGGGGGCTAATGACCAACAATTTAGATTTGTCTGAAGAAAAAAATTGGCTCTCTCTTAAAAAAGATTTAAAAAATTCAGTTGGTGACAGTGCATATAATAATTGGTTGAAGCACTTAAGTTTTATATCTTTTGAAAACACCACACTTTCATTTTCGCTACCAACAAAGTTTCTTAGAGATTGGATAGTAAATAATTATTCTGATAAAATAAAAAGTGATTCAAAAAAATATATCAATAACATTGAAGTAATTAAATTTGTTGTTAAGCCTCATGGGGGCAGAATAGTGCCAGGCACTACAAGAACTATTAAAAGTACTGATAATCAATGGAAGTCTACTTTGGATATTAGATCAAATCAGCAATCTTCATACCCAAATGAATTTGGAGCGCCTCTTGATCCACGGTTTACTTTTGATAATTTCGTTGTTGGAAAGCCTAATGAGCTTGCATTTGCTGCATCTCAAAGAATAGCAGAAGCAGATAATGTTTCTTTCAATCCTTTGTTTTTGTATGGCGGTGTTGGTCTTGGTAAAACACATTTAATGCATGCTATTGGCTGGAAGTTAAAAGAATTAAAGCCAGAAAGAAAAGTTATTTATTTATCTGCAGAAAAATTTATGTATCAATTTGTAAGAGCATTAAGATATAAAGATACTTCGGCATTCAAGGAGCAATTTAGATCTATTGATGTTTTAATGATTGATGATGTTCAGTTTATAAGTGGAAAAGATAATACTCAGGAAGAATTTTTTCATACATTCAATGCATTAATTGAGCAAAATAAACAAATTGTTATTTCAGCTGATAAATCACCATCCGATTTAGATGGTGTTCAAGAAAGGTTAAAATCTAGACTAGGATGTGGCTTAGTGGCAGATATTCATCCAACAACATATGAGCTGAGATTAGGAATATTAATTGAAAAAGCTCAAAAAAGAGGTGTTGAAATTCCTGCAAAGGTTTTGGAGTTTTTATCACATAGGATTATCTCTAATGTAAGAGAAATGGAAGGTGCGTTAAATAGGCTGGTAGCTCATGCCACTCTAGTAGGTACATCAATAACAGTTGAAACAGCTCAGGTTGTTCTTCAAGATTTATTGAAGTCTTCAAATAAAAGAATAACAATTGAGGAAATTCAAAAAAAAGTAGCAGAGCACTATAATATTAGAATTACAGATATGCACTCCCCTAGAAGATCACGATCTGTTGCTCGACCTAGACAAATTGCTATGTATTTAGCAAAATCAATTACTTCAAGGTCCCTCCCTGAAATTGGGCGTAAATTTGGTGGGAGAGACCATACTACCGTTATGCATGCAGTTAAAAAAATAGAAGAACTGAAATTACAAGATGTTAATTTTAATGAAGATATTGAACTTTTAAAAAGACTTATAGATTCTTAATTAAAACTTCTTTATATTTTAACTAATGAAATTTATTGTTACCAAACCAGTTATATTTAAAACACTTTCCCATCTCCAAAGTATAGTTAATAAAAAAAATACACTCCCAATACTTTCAAATATTTTAATAGAAGTAGAAAATAATTCTTTAACACTATCTTCAACAGATATGGACATTTCAATTAAAGAAACAATTAATTGTAATGTAATAGAAGAGGGTTCTACAACATTAAATGCTCAAATTATGTTTGACATTGTTAAAAAATTACCTGAAACAAGTGAGGTTGAATTTATTTCTAATGATGGTAAATTATTAACAATAAGATCAAATGTTTCAAAATTTTCATTATCATGTTTGCCAAAAGATGAGTTCCCAATTATTGAAACTTCTTCAAATAATTCTAAGAAATTAAAAGTTAATTCTCAAACTATTCTAAATCTTATAAACAAAACTAAATTTGCGATATCTAATGAAGAAACAAGATATTTTTTAAATGGATTATATTTTAATATAGTAGAAAAAGATAATTTGAGTAATTTGAATTTTGTTGGAACTGATGGTCATAGATTAGCTACTGCCAGTAGTATTATTAATAATTCTATTACTGAAGTTCCTGGAGTTATTATTCCAAAAAAAACAATAAATGAGCTCTCTAAACTACTTTCAGAGAATCATAATGATATAGAAATTGTTATTTCTCTTAATAAAATAATATTTTATATTGATAGATTAATTTTAATTTCTAAATTAATTGATGGTAATTTTCCTGACTACACAAGAGTTATACCAAGTAATAATAATAATCACTTAAAAGTTAATAGATCAAATTTATTGGCTGCAGTTGATAGAGTTAGTACAATAGCAAATGAAAAATCACCATCTATAAAATTTAAACTACTAAAAAATTTAATTAACTTAAGTGCTATAAATAGTGAAAATAGTACTGCAACAGAAGATATAGAAGTTGATTATGATGGAAGTGAAATCGAAATTGGATTTAATTCAAGATATATCATGGATATATTAGATAATCTTGAAAGTGAAGAAATCAAAATTTCTTTCAATGATAATTCTAGCCCTATAATTGTTCAAGAGAAATCAAGTATAGACAATATTTATGTTCTCATGCCTATGAGAGTTTAATATTTGGGACATTTTAAAAATATTTATTTAGTAAATTTTAGAAATTTTGAAAATTATAATTTGAATTTTTCTAACCATTGTAACGTTTTATTTGGAAAAAACGGTTCAGGAAAAACAAATATATTAGAAGGTATCTCTCTTTTCTCAAAAGGAAGAGGGATAAGAAAAGACAAAATGTCAAATATCATAAAAAAAAATTATGAAAACTTTACAATTGCTTCTAATTTTCAACATCATGAAATTATTTATAATTTAAAATCGCAAACTAAAAAAATAAACAACAAGATAAAAAAAAATTTATTAATTAATAATGATAATACTAATGAAACTTTAACTAGTTTTTATAAAATATTTCCTTTTTTAACCTTTCTTCCTGAAACAGAAAGGCTGTTTATCTCATCACCATCAAATAGAAGAAATTTTATTGATCAATTAATCTTTACTTATGAGCATGGCTATAATGTATTAATTAATTCTTATAATAAATATCTGCAAGAAAGATCAAGATTACTTAGTAATAACATTTTAGATGAATCGTGGTTAAACGAACTAGAAAAAAATATATCTAGATGTGGTTTAGAGATCTACTCATTAAGAGAAAAACAATTAAGCATACTAGTAAAAAATTTAATTGTTTATTTAAAAAATTTTAATTTATCCTTCAAAATAAATATTAAAATAAATGACCAGTTTTTTGAAAATAAATTAAGTCAGGATTTTTTTGAAAAAGAATTAAAAAATAATAGAAAAATAGATATGTTAACAGGTGGCTCTAAAATAGGGCCTCATAGGTCTGATTATTTTTTTTATGCCAACAAAAACTTTCTTGCTTCTCAGCTATCCACAGGACAGCAAAAAACCTTAATTTTGTTAATATATTTATCTCACTGTAAATATTTAATTGATATACAAAATACAGCTCCAATACTCTTATTAGATGAGGTATGTTCACACCTAGATGAAATAAATAGAAATATTTTACTTAATTTAGTAGAGTCTTTTAATTTACAAGTATTTATGACAGGAACTACAAAAGATTTATTTTCTTTTTTATCAACAAATACTAACTTTTGTAATATAACAAATCAATGAACACTGATATCTATTCTTCTGAATCAATTAAGGTTTTAAAAGGTCTTGAGGCAGTAAGAAAAAGACCAGGTATGTATATCGGAGATACTGATGATGGGTCAGGTCTTCATCAAATGATTTATGAAGTGGTAGACAATTCAATAGATGAAGCTTTAGCAGGATATTGTGATAAGATTGAAGTTTATCTTAATTCGGATGGAACTATAACAGTTACTGATAATGGAAGAGGTATACCTGTAGATATTCATAAATCTGAAGGGATATCTGCAGCTCAGTTAATCATGACTGAATTACATGCTGGCGGTAAGTTTGACCAGAATAGCTACAAAGTATCAGGAGGATTGCATGGAGTTGGTGTTTCAGTAGTTAATGCATTATCTGAAAATTTAGAATTAATAATAAATAGAGATGGAAAAATATATAGAATTAAATTTGAAAATGGGGCTGTTAAGAATGAACTTGAGATTATTGGTGACTCAGAAAAAATTGACAATACATATTTAACAGGAACTTCAATAACCTTCCTTCCATCAACTAATACATTCCAAAATATTGATTTTAATTTTACTACAATTGAGAAGAGACTAAGAGAATTAGCTTTTTTAAATACTGGGGTTAATATAAATTTAAAAGATAAAAGATCATCAGAAATTAAAGAATTAAATTTTAAATATGATGGTGGTATAAATGAGTATGTACAATTTCTAAATAAGGGAAAAAATACTATAATCAGTAAACCTATATTTTTTACAGCAAATAAAAATAATGTTAGTGTAGAATGTTCTTTGCAATGGACTGATAGCTATCATGAAAATACATTATGCTTTACTAATAACATTATTCAAAGAGATGGAGGTACTCATTTAGCTGGATTTAGGGGGGCGCTAACAAGAAGTATAGTGAATTATATAAACAAGAATGCAAAAATTTCAGCAAGTGTGACAGGAGATGATGCTAGGGAAGGCTTAACTTGTATTATTTCAGTTAAATTACCTGATCCAAAATTTTCTAGTCAGACTAAAGACAAGCTTGTTTCTTCTGAGGTTAGACCAGTAGTAGAATCTGTAAGTTTAGATAAATTAGAACAATGGATAGAAGAAAATCCTACAGAAATTAAAAAAGTTATTGATAAAATTGTTGAGGCATCAAACGCAAGAGAGGCTGCAAGAAAAGCTCGTGAATTAACTAGAAGAAAAACTGGTTTAGAAAATACCGCTTTGCCTGGAAAGCTGGCAGATTGTCAGGAAAAAAACCCTGAATTATCTGAGTTGTTTATTGTGGAGGGAGATTCAGCAGGTGGGTCAGCTAAACAGGGTAGAGATAGAAAAAATCAGGCTATATTACCTCTAAGAGGGAAAATACTTAATGTTGAAAGAGCCAATCAAAGACAAATCCTATCTAGTAATGAAATTGGTGTTTTGATAACTGCTATAGGAGCAGGTGTTGGCAATCCAACAGGTGATCAAGATTATGATAAATCTGAAGGTAAGTTTAATATTGATAAAATGAGATATCACAAAATTATTATAATGACGGATGCTGATGTAGATGGAAGCCATATAAGAACTTTATTATTAACATTTTTTTATAGGCATATGAGGCCATTAATAGAAAGTGGAAGATTGTATATAGCTCAACCTCCATTATTTAGATCAAAAAAAGGTAACTCAATTCAATATATAAAAGATGAAAGTGAAATGGAACAACATCTTATTGAGGAAGGGTCTAAAAAATTGATTTATGAAGTTCCAAAAAATAAAAATGAAATCAATCAAATTAGTAGTATTGAATTAGTTAAATTATTAAATTTATGTAAAATTGTACAAAAACTAGTTGAAAGACTGACTAGAAGAATTGAAAATAAGTTAGTAATTGAGCAAGCTGCAGTTATTGCTGCACTCAGGGCGGATTCTTATCAAGATATTGAGTTTGGCAAAGAAATTGCTAAATATTTACAACTACGATTAAACACAATTGAACCAAAACTTTGGAAAGTAAATTTTGAAAACTCTTTTTTAAATATTATATATTTACATAGAGGTGTAGAAAAGAAATATATACTTAATCACGACTTCTTATTTACTCCTGAAGCTAAATCACTCAACGAATTACGAAAAAAATTAATGGAAAATTTTGGTTTACTTAAAAATGGTTGTGCGGGTATATTAAAACAAGGGGATGTTGAGTATAAGATCAATGGGCCAGTAGATTTAATTGAGACAGTTTTAAATATAGGAAAACAAGGTCTTCAAATTAACAGATATAAAGGCTTAGGAGAAATGAACCCAGATCAACTATGGGAAACAACACTTGATAAAAATTATAGATCTTTATTAAAAGTAAAATTAGATGAAGTCGATCAAGCAAATGCAATATTTGAGACATTGATGGGTGAAGTTACTGAAGGTAGAAAAAACTTTATTCAAGAAAACTCACTAAAAGTCGCAAATTTGGATATTTAATTTAAATTTTCTAAGTGAATACTGTCTTATTAGCAAATATAATTAAAATTAGGTGGTTAGCGATATTAGGGCAGTTGATTACTTTGTTGGTTATTACTTTTATTTTAAATTATTCCATTCCATTTATGGAGTCTATATTTGTAGTTTCACTTTCTTTGTTAGTAAATGTGTTATCATATTTTTTACAAAAAAAAAATCCTACCTTAAGTTATAAAAAAACTTTTATTTTTTTGATTTATGATATTACACAGTTGATAGCATTAATATATTTAACTGGGGGAATGTTTAATCCTTTCATTATTTTAATTTTAGCACCAATAATAATATCAGCATCATATTTACCTGCTTTTTGGACTATTTTACTCAGCTTATATTCAATATTGCTTATTTTCTTTATCAATGTTTATTCCATTCCATTTAACTGGAATCAAACGTTTATAACTCCACCAATATATAATTTAGGAATATTGGTAGCGCTTATAATTACAATAATTTTTATAGCTATCTATGCTTACTTATTTGCTAGTTCTGCAAGAAAAATATCTAATGCTCTTTCTGAAGCAAAACTTCAACTTTCCAATCAAAAAAAAACTACAGAAGTTGCTTATTTAAGTGCAGCTGCTGTACATGAATTAAGTACACCTTTAAATACAATATTTCTTGTTATTAATGATTTAATTAATGAAAAAGTATTTATGAAAAATACTTTTTTAATGAAAGATATAAAGTTATTAAAGTCTCAAGCAGAACGTTGTAAACAAATACTTTTAAGGTTATCAAAAAATCCAAATAATTTAAAAGATAATTTTTTTGAGAAAATCAAAATAATTGATTTAATTAAAATAAATTTTGATAAATTTAATGATAATAAAATATTATCTATTTCTTATAATAATTTTGATAAAGAATATAAAATTTTTTTTAAAGATGAAATAAATTACGCTTTAGGCAATATTATACAAAACTCTATATTGTATTCAAATTCTAAAATTAAAATATTTCTTGAGTTAAATAAAGACAATTTTTTTATTAAGATTGAAGATGATGGAACTGGTTTTGCAAAAGATGTCTTAGATAAATTAGGGGAACCTTATATATCTAAAAATAAAAAAGGTATGGGTTTAGGCATTTTTATTGCAAAAAACTTAATAGAAAATATGAAAGGTGAAATAGCTTTTTATAATTCTAAGAATAATAATGCTATTGTTGAAATAAAATTTGATAAAGCTATTTTAATATTATGATAAAAAAATTAATTATTATTGATGACGATACACCCTTTAGAGAAAGGCTTGCTAGATCTATGGAAAAAAAAGGTTTTTTTGTAGAAACATCATTCAATTATAAAGATGGTTTAAATCGATGCCATAATGAAAAATATGATTATGCTATTGTGGATATGAGGCTTGAAGATGGCTCTGGTTTAGAGCTAATAAAGCAGATTAAACACATTTCTCCAAAAACTAAGGCCTTATTGTTAACTGGTTATGGTAATATTGCTACTGCTGTTGCGGCAATTAAAACTGGTGCAATTGATTATTTACCAAAACCTGCCGAAATAGATCAAATCTATGATGCTCTTACTAATGCAGATGAAGTATTGCCACCTCCTCCAGAAAATCCTATGACAGCTGATAGAATAAGATGGGAGCACATACAAAGAGTATTTATACTATGTAAAAGAAATGTTTCAGAAACAGCAAGACGATTAAGGATGCACCGAAGAACTTTACAAAGGATATTAAACAAACATGCTCCAAGAGAGTAATATAAATTTATCAATAATTGTTCCTGTTTATAATGAGGAACTTTATCTGTCTAATTTATTTAAAGATATTAAGACATACTTTAATGAGAAAAATATTGAAATAATTTTTGTTAATGATGGTTCATTTGATAGTTCTAAAAATATATTAGAGGATTTTAAAAAACAAGAATATGTATTTGATTTAAAACTTATTAACTTAAAAAAAAATAAAGGAAAGGGCTATGCTGTTAAAAAAGGATTAGAGATTTGTAGTGGAAATTATATCCTTTTACAGGATGCGGATCTTGAGCTAGATATTAAAGACTCAAAAGAAATTTATGAAATTATTAAAAATGATGAAAAAATACAATGTATATTTGGTAGCAGATATTTATCTGGAAAATTAAAAAAACATAGTTATTTTTTTAATGAAATAATTGGAAAATTTAATACACTTCTTTTTAATTTATTTTTTGGACAATCTCTAACTGATGTTCATTGTGGATTAAAAATTTTTCATAGAGATGTTTATAATAAAATAAAATTATCTTTTAACGATTTTGGGCTAGAAATAGATATTGCTTCACAAATTATAAAACATAATTTTTATATTTACGAAGTTGGCGTATCATATTTTTCAAGAACAGTTAGGGATGGGAAAAAAATTACATGGATAGATGGAATTAAATCATATTATTATCTTTTTAAAGTAAGATTTATAGATAATTCATTATCAACACTAATTTCAATTATCTGTTCTTCTATGTATATGTCATTTGCTGGTACTTATTTTGGTATGGGTTTAGGAAAAACTATATTTATAATATTATTTTTTCTAATTGGTCTTATAATTGGCTTGCATACAAAAATTATTTCTACTTTGATAATTTTCTTACTTATTTATGTTGGATCTTTTTTTGGCAAAGGCCAAGGTCAGGCTTTATCAGTTCTTGTATTTTTTATTTTAGCATTATTTATAGTAAAAAAGATAAGGAAATTTAATAACAATAAAAAATTTTCTAGTTTATTTTAATTCTATTTAAACTTAAGCATAAGCTTATTATGTAAAAGGTTAGAACCCCATTCCAATTTTTTATTAAACTACCTGTTGACATAATAGGCCAAAATAAAATAATTAAAGATGCGATAGAAATTAATTTAAAAATAGTTTGATTAGTCCCATTAATTAAAAAATATAATATAGAAAATAGAAAAAATACAAAAGAGGAAAGTGTAATTATGCCACCTTCGGATAGCCATTGAATGTATGTGTTGTGAGGATGTGAAGCACAGTCATAGTTAACCATTAATTGGTTATATTTTTCAATATTCATACAAGAGGTTTGATAATTACTTATTCCTACGCCAGTAAGAGGGTTATTCATAAACATACTTAAGCCAACTTTATAAATTTCTCCGTAAGCTGAGGAGCCAAAGTTTTTAATAATTTCTAAAAAGCTTGGTTGTAAATTAATTATTTTAGTACATTTTTCTGATGTTGCATTGTTGCATTCAAAAAACTTTTCTACAGTTAAACCTTGATGATAGTGAGTTGAGTTTATAATTGTATAATCATTATAGAATGGGTGAAATTTATAAGATATGATAATAAAAATTAATGATAACATAATTGAAAATAATAAAATTATTCTTTTATTTTTTAAAAACAGTAATAAAAAAAACAATGCTAAAAATAAAGTTGCTAATGCCATTCGCTCACCTGATGCAAAACACACAAGACTTAATGTACTAAGATATAAAATTTCTAGAAAATTTTGATATTTAATTTTATTAATGAAGAAAAAAAATAAATAACCTAATAATCCAAATTTAGAAACATACGCACCAGGTACAAGTTCATTACCAAATGGTCCAGTTAAACGACCATACCAATCTGGGATAAACCCTAATAAATCATTCTGAAAACCAAATTCACTATTGTAATTTATAAATTGAAATAATGTATCAATCAACACAAAGCAGATACTAATAAAAATTATTGTTATAACAAATTTAATTTTTTTCTTACTATTTAATAAAAGAAAAAATGCTGCGGTAGGTAAAATTAATAATCTTAAAAAAATTATAGAGTCTTGAAATGATTTTATTTTATCGTAAGCAAAAAAAGAAATAAATAGAATTGTGAACCAAAAAAAAATAGAAACTAAAAAAAATTTATCTTTTATAAATTCATAATCTTTGTTTATAATTGTAAAAGTAATAAGAAAATAGAGAGCACAAAGAGTAATCGTAATATCTGGTAATGCAGGTCCAGTAATCAGCAAAATTGGCACTAGCATAAATAAAATTGAAAACAATTTATTAGTATTTAACATTAATTATTTTTAACAAATTTCAAAAAAATATCCTCAAGATCACTTTCATATGTATTAATTTCTTGAAATGAAATCTTATTGATATTTAGGATATCTATTATCTTTTTTAATGAAGTAATATTTTTATCATATATAATTTTTAAATTACCATCCACTATTTCTGTTTTAAATTTGTTTAGTTCATTAGGAATTTTAAAATAAGACTTAATCTGAAATATTACAGTTTTATCTGAAATTAATTTAAGCAAATTATTTTTAGTATCGTCTTTAATAACTTTACCATTATTTATTATAGTGATTCTGTCACAGAGCTCCTCAGCTTCTTCCAAGTAATGAGTTGTTAAACAAATTGTTGTCCCTAATTTATTGATTTTTTTAATATAATTCCAAAGTGATTTTCTTAAATTTACATCCACTCCAGCTGTTGGCTCATCTAAAATTATTATTTCTGGGGAATGAACTAAAGCTTTTGCAACTAATAAACGTCTTCGCATACCTCCAGACAATGTTCTGGCATAGGAATTTTTTTGATTTATCAATCCAACGTTATTAAGAATCTCATCAGTTTTCCTAAATTTTTTTTTAATACCATAAAGTCCCGCTTGCAATTCTAGTAATTCATAAGGTGTAAAAAATGGATCTATATTTAATTCTTGAGGAACAATACCTATTTTAAATTTACTTTTCCTAATATCCTCATCAATATTAAGCCCACATATTTTAATATTTCCTTTATTTTTTTTTACTAAACCACCTAAAATATTTATAAAAGTAGATTTTCCAGCACCGTTTGGTCCCAATAGTCCATGAATTGAGCCTTTTCGAATTTTAATATTAAAATTATCTAAAGCTTTAGTCTCTGTTTTTTTTTTTGCAAATGTCTTATTAACTTCTTTTGCTTCTATTGAAAAAATATATTCTGACATTTTCTTAATTCTCTATATATTTAATTTTGAAATGAATAAACATAATAGATTAATCTTAATTGATGGCTCAGCTTATATATTTAGAGCGTATTATGGGCTTCCACCAATGAATAGAGCTGACGGCACACCTATTAATGCAGTCTTTGGTTTTACTAATATGCTAGTAAAATTAGTTGAAGATTATAAAGATGAAAAAATGGTTGTAGTATTTGATGCAGCTAGGGAAAACTTTCGAAATAAAATATTTAAAGAATATAAAGCTAATAGAGGAGAGACACCCGAAGATTTAATTCCTCAATTTCAAATTATTAGAGATTGTGTTGATGCATTTAATATACCTCAAATTGAGATAGAAGGTTATGAAGCTGATGACATAATTGCCACATATTGTTCATTAGCTACAAAACAAAATATGGAATCAGTAGTTGTCTCATCAGATAAGGACTTAATGCAGTTAGTTAATAAAAATGTAACTATGTTAGATCCAATGAAGGGAAAAAAAATAGGTATTGATCAAGTAATTGAGAAATTTGGGTTACCTCCTGAAAAAGTTATTCAGATACAAGCATTAACAGGAGATAAAGTTGATAATATTCCGGGTGCCCCAGGAGTTGGTCCAAAAACTGCTTTAAAACTAATTGAAGAATTTGGTGATGTTAATAATTTAATTATTAATGCTAATAAAATACCACAAGAAAAAAAAAGAAATATTATTCTTAATAATAAGGAAGATATTTTAGTGAGTTTAGAGCTAGTAAAATTAAAAGATGATATTAGTCTAAATCTAAACATTAGTGATATTCACACATATTCATCAGTTAAAGAAAATAAAAATCTTTTAACTTTTTTATCCGAGCAAGGGTTTAAAAGTATAGCTGAAAGATTAAAAAATAATTCATTTATTGCTCCTCAAATAACTAGTGATAACAAAGAAAAAGATTTTAAAAAAAAATATAATTTAATAACTGATATTAAAGATTTAAAAAATTTAATTATTCTTATAAAAAAAATTGGTTATTGCGCAATTGATACAGAGACTAATTCTTTAAATATAGAAAAAGCTGCTTTGGTTGGATTATCAATTGCAGTTAATGAAGGTTCAGCATATTATATTCCAATTAACCATAAAGATTTGAATGAGAATAAAAAAATAAAAGGGCAAATTAACGAAAATGAAGTAATAGAAGCTATAAAAAACATATGTGCTGATCCTTCTGTTTTGAAAATAGGTCATAATATGAAGTATGATCTAAGAATTTTAGATAAATATAATGTTAAAATGTCGTCTATTGCTGACACAATGCTGATGTCTTACGCAGTTGATAATGGTGTGACTAAACATAATATGGATGATTTAGCCTACCTACATTTTCAGCATACTAATATTAAATTTAAAGAGATGGTAGGTTCTGGCAAAAAAGAAATTACCTTTGATTATGTTGAAGTTGATAAGGCACTTCATTATGCTGCTGAAGATGCTCTTATTACTTTAAGATTGTATAATTTTTTAAATAGAAGAACTATAATTGAGAAAAGTAATTTTGTTTATCACGAAATTGATTTGCCATTAATTAAAGTTTTAGCATCTGTAGAAAAAAATGGAATTAAACTTGATACTAAATATCTTGCTAAACTTAGTAGCGAGTTTGAAAAGGATAGTGACATCCTTAAAAAAAAAATTTTTAAGTTATCAGGAACTGAATTTAATATAGGCTCTCCAAAGCAATTGGGTGAAATATTATTTATTGACCTAAAGATTGAAGGGGGAAAAAAAACTAAGTCTGGAACTTTTTCAACAGATTCAGCCACTTTGTTAAATTTATCATATCAAGGCCATAAGATTGCAAGTTTAGTTTTAGATTGGAGAGAGTTAACTAAATTAAAATCAACTTATACTGATGCTCTACAAAATCAGACAACTAAAAAAAAATCTAGGGTGCACACATCTTACGGTATAGCTAACACTCTTACAGGTCGATTAAGTTCTAATGATCCTAATCTTCAAAATATTCCTATTCGAACAAATAATGGCAAAAGAATAAGAAAAGCATTTATTTGTGAAACTAAAAATATATTGATGAGTTTTGACTATTCTCAGGTAGAGTTAAGGCTTGCTGCAGAAATTTCACGAGATGAGAATTTTATTAAAGCTTTTCAGAATAATATAGATATTCACAGTTCTACTGCATCACAGATATTTAATGTTGCTCCAAATAAACTTGATTCAGAAATGAGAAGAAAAGCAAAGGCAATAAATTTTGGAATATTATATGGTATTAGCCCTTATGGATTAGCCAAACAACTTTCTGTTACTAACTTAGAGGCTAAAAAATACATTGAAGATTATTTTATAAAATATCCTAAAATTAAAAAATATATGGAAGGTCAAATTGAATTTGCAAAAACTAATTTATATGTAGAAACAATTTTTGGACGAAAATGTAATATTAAAAATATAAATGATAAAAATTTTTCTGTCAGAGGATTTGCTGAAAGACAAGCCATAAATGCACCAATTCAAGGCACGGCTGCTGATATTATCAAGATAGCAATGATAGAGTTAAATAAAATGATTAATGAAAATAATTTAGAAGCAAAAATGCTTCTTCAGGTTCATGATGAGCTTATCTTTGAAATTCATGAGTCTAAACAAGAAACTTCAATAAATAATATTAAAAATGTAATGGAAAATATTCATTTAAGATACAAGGATTTTAAAGTTCCTCTTTTGGTAGAATATGGCTCAGGTAAAAATTGGGGAGACGCTCATTAGAATTCTTCATCGAAAGAATTTGTTTGCAGCCATTTCTCTAATTCATGATATCCACCAATGCTTTTTCCATTAATTATAATTTGAGGAAAAGTTCTTGCGTTTGGAAATTTTGTAAAGAAATCATCTCTAGTATAATCTTTATCTAACATATGTATTTTGGGATTTTCTTTTGCTAGTCGCATCTTTGCTTTATCACAAAAAATACAGTTAGTTTTTGAATAAATTTCTACTTCCATTTAAAAAGTATCATCAAAGCTTAAGGCTCTGTCAGTTGGTCTTTGATATTCAGAAACTCTTTTTTCAAAAAAGTTTGTAACATTTTGAACATCTAATGCTCTCATAAAATCAAATGGGTTTTCAGTATTAAAAACTCTATCAAATTCAAATAAATCTGCAATTCTATCAGCTACAGCCTCAATATATTGACACATAAGATCTTCATTCATACCAATTAAATCTACTGGAAGAGCATCTTTTACAAATTCTTGTTCAAATGAAACTGCTTCCCTTACAATTTCTTCAAACTGAGATTGTGGAACGTCATTTGGAATTAGCGATAAATCGCTTATGTCCGAATCTGTTAAAGTTTTATCATTAAATTTGTCTCTGAGTGTTTTGAACATAAGAGCTGAAAAACTAAAGTGCATTCCCTCATCTCTTGCAATCCAATCATTTGATAAGGCTAAACCGGGGAGTAATCCTCTTTTTCTAAAATAATATATTGCACAAAACGAACCGGCAAAAAATAAACCTTCTACTAAACCAAAACCAATAAGTCTTGTTAATAAGTTTTGATTTCCATTAAGCCATTTTGAGACCCACTGAGCTTTACGATTTATACATTCAATATTTTTGATTGCGTCAAAAAGTAAATCTTTTTCTTTTTGATCTTTTACATAAGCCTCAATCTGTAAGCCATACATTTCTGCGTGAATAGATTCATTCAACATCTGCATAGAAATAAAACATCTAGCCTCAGGAATTAAGATTTCTTTATAAAATCTGCTTGCTAAGTTTTCATTAATCATTGCTTCTGAATTTGCAAAGTATGCCAAAACATGTTTTATAAAATGTTTTTCACCCTCATTTAAGGTTTCAAGGTCTCTTAAGTCATCATGAAGTGAGACTTCCTCAGGAGTCCAGAAAGCTTGAATATGAAGTTTATATTTATCCCAAATATTTTGATGTTTAATTGGAAAAATTGATTTAACGCCTTTTGATATCATTTCTTATACTCCTTTATGCACTACAAGTTAGGCATTCTTCTGGTTCATTATTATCTACAATCTGGGATTTAATAAAATCATCTTTTGCTACCTTTTCAGATGAGACAGTTACTTTTACGGCATCAACTGCTGATCTACTTCTTAAATAATACATACCAGTTTTCAGACCTCTTTTCCAAGCATACATATGCATTGAGTTTACTTTGCCAAATGTTGGACTAGACAACCAGAGGTTCATTGATTGAGTCTGATCAATAAATGGAGCTCTGTCTGCTGCCATATCAATTACTGATTTTTGTGAAGTTTCCCAAACAGTTTTATATGTTTCTTTAAGATTTTCTGGGAAATTAGAAATATTTTGTACAGACCCATTTTCTAGTATTATTTTATCTCTCATTTCTTTATTCCATAGATTTCTTTTTGATAGAGCTTTTACTAAATGTCTATTAACCAATAAAAACTCACCAGATAAAGTTTGTCTTTTATATATGTTAGAAGTTTGAATTTGGAATGTTTCAGTATTACCTAAAATAATACCAGTAGAAGCTGTAGGCATACATGCTGTTGTAAGTGAATTTCTCACACCATCTTTTTTTATTTTTTCTTTAAGTGTATCCCAATCCCACATATTAGAGGGCTTAGAATCCCACATATCAAATTGAAACTTTCCTTCTGATAGCGGAGATCCTTTAAAAGTTGAGTAGGCACCTTTGTCTTTTGCAAGTTCGTTAGATGCTTCTAATGCACCAAAGTAAATTGTTTCAAATATTAGTTTATTAATTTCTTTAGCCTCATCGCTATCATACCCTATTTCAAGTTCAAAAAACACATCAGCTAAACCCTGAATACCAAGACCAATTGGTCTATGTTTGCTATTAGAAGTTTTGGTTTTATTAGTTGGATAAAAATTTATATCTATAACTTCATCTAAGTTTTTAGTTGCTAGTTTAGCTGTTTGATAAAGTGCATTATAGTCATATTCTTTATTTTTTTTGTTTTTGGAATTTTTAATAAATTTTGGAAGCGCAATTGATGCAAGGTTACAAACTGATGTTTCTGTCTTATCTGAATATTCAACAATTTCTGCACATAAATTGGAGGATTTGATTACTCCAATATTTTTCTGATTTGATTTGTTATTAATTGAGTCTTTATAAAGCATATAAGGTTGACCAGTTTCAATTTGGGCTTCAATAATTTTTGACATAAGATCTCTTGCTTTTATTTTTTCTAGATAAGGTATTTCTTTTTCATATTTTTCGTATAATTTAACGAACTCTTCACCATAGGTATCTGAAAGACCGGGACATTCATGTTCGCTCATTAAAGTCCAATCTAAATCTTCTTCAACTCTTTTCATAAATAGATCAGGTATCCAAAGCGCATAGAATAAATCTCTTGCTCTAAACTCTTCTGCTCCAGTATTTTTTCTTAATTCTAAGAATTGCTCAATATCAGCATGCCAAGGCTCAAGGTATACAGCAAATGACCCTTTTCTTTTGCCACCACCTTGATCAACTGATTTAGCAGTTTCATTAAATATTTTAAGGAAAGGGATTAATCCGTTTGATTTACCATTTGTAGATTTTATTCTACTGCCACTACCTCTTATGTTATGAGCGTGCATTCCAATACCGCCAGCTGTTTTTGAAATAAGAGCACAATCTTTAATTGTATTAAAAATACCTTCGATAGAATCATCTTCCATTCCAATTAAGAAACATGAAGACAGTTGTTGCATTTTAAGACCACTATTGAATAATGTTGGTGTCGCATGAGTATAGTATCCATTAGATAGACTTTCATAAGTTTTTTTTACTTTATCAAAATTGAAATTCTCTCCTGATACAGTTAAAGCTACTCTCATCCATAAATCCTGAGGACGCTCTATGGTCTTATTTTCAAATTTTAATAAATACGCTCTTACTAAAGTAGTGAATGCAAAATAATCAAAGTTATAATCTCTATCATAATCAATTATAGATTCAATATCTTCAGCACTTGCCATAACTTTGTTGTAATAATCTTCTCTGAGCAATCCATCGTTAAAAAGATTTTTTGTTGTAATTATGAAACCTGGTGTATCTTTGTGTAAAGAGTTTGCTTTTATTCTCGCAGCCAAATAAGAATAATCTGGATGCTCAACTGTTAAAGATGCAGCTGTTTCAGCAAGGTAGGTATCTATCTCTAGGGAAGTGATTTCATTATATAAACCTGGAACTGCTTTTTGTACTACAACAATTGGATCAATATTTAACCCGGTTGATAGAACTGAGACTCTGTTGGTAATTTTATCAAGGGATACCGGCTCTTTTTCTCCGTCTCGCTTAGTAACCATCATTGATGAGGCTTTTGCACCTACTTGCTCCTTTAGTTTCTTAGTATGATATCTTGATGCTGCTCTTTGCTCTCTATACAATACATACGCTCGAGCTACCTTATGATGTTCATCTCTCATTAAAGCTAGCTCAACTTGATCCTGAATATCCTCTATATGAATCATGTCTCCATCTGCTATTCTTCTGGTTAAAGCAGAAACGACTTTGTGAGTCAAACTTTCAACTGTTTTATGAATGCTGTCTTCTTGTTCTTTATCTTTGTTTTTGTTATTTCGTATTTTTGTTTGAGCAAGAAAAGCTTTTTTAATGGCATCTGATATTTTATCTGATTTGAAGGAGCTAATTGAACCCTCTCTTCTCACAACGTTGAGACTTAGTAAATTGACGCTTTTATTCTCTTCTTCTTTTTGTGATACCTGTGAGTTGTCTGCCATTTGTAAATTATCCATTTTTTAAAAATTTATTGTCAAAAAACACAATATGTAGTGTCGCCGTTTAAAGACAATACAACATTTGGTGAATATCGCAATAAGAACAAAACAAGAACATTAATATAAATAATGTAAATGTCTAGCCTTATATTTAAGCAAATATAACTTTTTTAAAACAAGTAATTGAATTTAATACATTAAGTTATCAACCTAAATCACATTTTATTAAAAACTATTTATTAACTTAATAAATAAATAACTTAAATTTGCCATAAAATATAAGTATTTTTATTTATGACTCTTATTGCCCTAGTTGATGATGAAAACTCGATTCGGACATCTGTTTCCATGGCACTTGAATCAGAGGGTTTTAAGGTTGATGTTTTCCAAAATGGTTTAGAGGCTATAGAAGCTTTAGAATCCAAAAACTACGATCTTGGCTTATTTGATATTAAGATGCCTAAAATGGACGGCAATGAACTTCTATCTAAAGTAAGGTCTAGTAGAATAGGCCGTTTGAAAGAAATGCCTATAATTTTCTTAACATCAAAAGATCAGGAACAAGATGAGATCATAGGATTACGAATGGGTGCAGCTGATTATATAACTAAACCATTCTCTCAAAAACTTTTAAATGAAAGAATAAAAACAGTATTAAGAATTTATGAAAATAGAAAAAATGAAGTCATGTTAGAAGATAATATTATTAATAATTTTAAAAAAGGAAGTTTAGAGTTAGATGATTTAAAGCAACTATGTTTTTGGAAAAATGAGATTATTGAATTAACAGTAGCAGAGTTTAATTTAATCAAATCACTTGCAAAATATCCTGGAGTTGTAAAGAATAGAGATCAATTAATGGATGCCATGTATGGAGACAGTGTTTATGTTGACGATAGAACAATTGATAGTCACATAAAAAGATTAAGAAAAAAATTTAAATTATACGATCAAGATTTTGATCAAATTCGCACCCGGTATGGCTCTGGTTACTCTTGGCGTGAATAAAAGCAGTAAATTTGCTTTAAATAATTTACCTTTATCAATACAAATTTTATCGATAAATTTTTTTATAACTTTTATTGGATTTTTTTTTCTTATTTTATTTAATTATTTTCTTATTAAGAATGATGATTCAATTGAAAGAAAAAGAATTATTGCAAACCAAAATTTAAATAATATTCAAAATTTTCTTGAAAAAAACTCAATAATTAGAGTGCCTCTTTTTAATGATAATTGTACAGGTGAAAATATAGATACTTGTAAGGATGATATTAATTTTGAATTATCTGATCCTGTTCTTGAACCAAAAATTACACAAGAATTTATATTAAATAATTATTTTAACTCTGAGTTTAATATTAAAATATATAATGATGATTGGATAAAATTAGTTGACACTCTAGATTTGTATGACTTGTCAGTTGTTCAGGAAATAGACCTCAAAGAAAAAGATTTAAACATTAATAATTTAAATATTTTTGATAACTTTAGTCAAGAATATCTAAGATTTTTTTCAAACTATTATAACTATTTGATTAAAAGAGAGTTACAAAATTTAATCACTAAGGAAAAAGCAGAAATATCATATGTTAAGGAAACCATTAAGAATCAAGTTATTAAAGCATATATTATTAAAGATGGAGAAGAATATATTTATCAATATTTTACTGCACCAATTATAAATAATGATAAGATATATGGTGTTATAATTCTTAATTATCCAATTACTAACCAGGCTTCGAATTTAGGTTTTATTTCACTAAATATATTAATTTTTTACATCTTGTTTGTGCTTATTATGGTTCTTTTATCTTTAATTTTTTCACAAAGCTTAGTAAGTCCAATTAAAAAATTATCAAGATTAACAATTTTAGAGAGAGAAAGGGTGAATAGAAATCAAATTATATATCCTGAAAGAAAAGATGAAATAGGTGTTTTGTCTAAAGAAATTCAAAATATGTCTCAGGGACTCAAAGCTCAAATTATTCAATTAGAAAAATTTAGTGCAGATGTATCACATGAGTTAAAAAACCCCTTAACCAGTCTTCAATCTGCAATGGAATTAATAGATAAAAACAATATCTCACAAGAAAATAAAAAGTTATTGATACAAAATATCCAGAACGATTTAAAAAGAATGAATCAATTAATAACTGATATATCAAAATTTACACGACTTAAGGCTGAAATTGAATTAGAAAAAAACGAATATATTAATTTAAACAGTTTTCTTGATGAAATTCCAATAATTTTTTCAAATAATACTAAAGACGTAGAGTTAATTCTAGAGAAGCATAAGGAAAATTTAGAGATCGTTGCAAATAAAAATAAATTAATTCAGGTTTTTATTAATTTAATTGAAAATAGTCTTTCACTTTCATCAAAAAAATCAAAAATTCTTATTAGGTTAAGTAAGATTGATAATAGCAAGGTTGCAATTAAGGTGTATGATCAAGGAAGGGGGGTTGATTCAAAAGACTCTGAAAAAATTTTCGAGAGATTTTATAGTGATAGGCAAGAAAATATTAAGAATCATTCTGGTCTTGGTCTATCTATAGCGAGAGAAATTATAACATATATGAATGGTCAACTTGTTTTGGATAAGTCAGATAATAGTAAATATTCTGGCGCTTGTTTTTTGATTATTTTACCTGTAAAACAATCCACTTAACAAAGTTAAAAGAATAATCATATAATTATTAGGAAGAAAAATGAGTCAAGATTATAAAGTTAAAGATATGGAACTTGCCGCATGGGGATTAAAAGAAATTGCTATTGCTGAAACAGAAATGCCTGGATTGATGGCACTTAGAGAAGAATATGGGAATACTAAACCTCTTGAAGGAGCAAGAATTGTGGGATGTCTTCATATGACAATTCAAACTGCTGTATTGATAGAAACCTTGGTACATCTTGGGGCAACAGTAAGGTGGAGTTCGTGTAATATTTTTTCAACCCAAGATCAGGCAGCAGCAGCAATTGCTTCTAAAAACATACCAGTATTTGCTTGGAAAGGTATGACAGAGGAAGAATTTTGGTGGTGTATAAAACAAACTTTATCTGGGCCAGACGGTTGGAAACCAAATATGATTTTGGATGATGGTGGAGACGCAACACAAATTATACATGAAAAATATCCAGAACTTTTAACAGATATTAGAGGATTGTCTGAAGAAACTACAACTGGTGTCCATCGTTTAAAAGATATGGAAAAAAATGGACTACTAAAAGTTCCTGCCATTAATGTTAATGACTCAGTAACTAAATCTAAATTTGATAATCTTTATGGTTGCAAGGAAAGTTTAGTTGATGGTATCAGAAGAGGAACAGATGTCATGATGGCTGGAAAAGTTGCTGTTGTGGCTGGTTATGGTGATGTTGGAAAAGGTTCTGCAGCAAGTTTAAGAGGAGCAGGAGCTAGAGTCTGTGTAACTGAAATAGATCCCATCAATGCTTTGCAAGCTGCTATGGAAGGTTATGAGGTTGTAACTATGGATGATGCTTGTTCTTATGGTGATATTTTTGTAACCGCAACAGGTAATGTTGATGTTATTACTTTGGATCATATGAGAGAGATGCGTGATAGAGCAATTGTTTGTAATATTGGTCACTTTGATAATGAAATTCAAACTGAGGCATTAAGAAACTACAAATCAGATGAAATAAAACCTCAAGTAAGAGAGGTAGAATTCCCTGATGGTAAAAAAATATTACTTTTATCTGAAGGCCGTCTTGTTAATCTTGGAAATGCAACTGGTCACCCAAGCTTTGTTATGAGTGCTTCATTTTCAAATCAAGTAATTGCTCAAATTGAGCTCTGGGAAAACTATAAAGATTATGACAATAAAGTTTATGTGCTTCCAAAGAAATTAGATGAAAAAGTTGCTTTGCTTCATTTGAAAAAAGTAGGTGCAAAACTAACAGAATTAAGTGAGAAGCAGGCAGACTATATTGGTGTCAGTAAAATTGGACCATTCAAAGATGAAACATACAGATATTAGGAGAAAAATATGAGACCTTATTTGTTTACAAGTGAATCAGTTTCTGAAGGACACCCTGATAAAGTTTGTGATAGAATATCAGATATGGTTGTTGACACTTATTTAGCGTCAGGTGATCCACAAACTCGAGTTGCGTGTGAAACACTTACTACCACAAATAAAGTAGTCTTAGCTGGAGAGGTAAGAGGTCCATCCGTATCAAAAGATCAAATTGTATCTCAAGTAAGAGATTGTATTAAGGATATTGGATATGAACAAGATGGTTTTCATTGGCAAAACTGTGATGTTGAAAGTTTTCTCCATGAACAATCATCAGATATTGCAATGGGAGTTGACTCTGGAAGTGATAAAGAAGAGGGCGCGGGAGATCAAGGAATTATGTTTGGATACGCTTGTCGTGATACAGAGAGTTTAATGCCTGCTCCTATTCATTATTCTCATCAAATTTTGTATAAAATGGCTCAAGCAAGAAAAGATGGATCGGCTTCTGGTTTAGAGCCAGATTCAAAAAGCCAAGTAACAATGCTTTATGAAAATGGGAAACCTAGCAAGGTTACCTCTTTAGTAATTTCATCACAACATAAAGAAGGATTATCTCCTTCAGATGTTAAAGAAATTGTTAAACCCTATGTTTATGAATGTATACCGAATGAATTACTCGAAGGTCTTAAAGATGAAGAATTTTATGTTAATCCTACTGGAAATTTTGTAATTGGAGGTCCTGATGGTGACTCTGGTTTAACAGGTAGAAAAATTATTGTTGATACATATGGCGGTGCTGCACCTCATGGAGGAGGAGCCTTCTCTGGCAAAGATCCGTCTAAAGTTGATAGATCAGCAGCTTATGCAGCTAGATATTTAGCTAAGAATGTTGTTGCAGCTGATCTTGCTGATGAATGTACAATTCAATTATCTTATGCAATAGGAGTTTCAAAACCTTTATCAGTTTACGTAAATACTAATGCGACAAATAAAGTTGATGAGCAAAAAATTGAAAAATCTGTTCAAGATTTATTTGATCTTAGCCCTAAAGGAATAAGAGAACATTTAAAACTAACTAATGCAATTTATGTTCCAACGTCAGCTTATGGACACTTTGGAAGAGAACCAACAGATCAAGGTCTTTTTTCTTGGGAAAAAACTGATTTGGTAAATTCTTTAAAAAGTTTATTTTAAATTTGAGGGAAGAAATTCTTACTTTAGATTTAATAGGTTTAGAACATTTTTGTGAAGATATATCCCTTAAAATAAAAGTAGGAGATATAATCTGTTTATTTGGTGAATTAGGATCAGGCAAGACAACATTCGCTAGAAATTTAATTAACTCAGTTTACAAAAGAAATAAATTAAAAAAACCAACTTCTATAAAAAGCCCGTCCTATCCTATTCTATTAACATATGAAGTTAATAATTTTGAAATTTATCACTATGATTTATATCGTATTTCAAAAAGTAGTGAATTAGCTGAAATAAACATTTTTGAAGAATTGCATAATTCAATTACTATTATTGAATGGCCTGATGTTATTTTAGATTCCTTGAAAGATTATAATTTTTATTCGTTAAATTTAACTGTTACTAATGAAAATTCAAGAAATATAAAACACAATTTTTTTTTTAATTAAAATGAAATTTAATTTAGATGATCTTTATCAAATAGAAAGTGGAGCATCTTATAAAAAAATATATCGGTTTAAAAATAAAAATATAGGAAAGGTTGTTGTAAATTTTTCTTATAATCATAATGATTACTTATCTTTTTTAGAAGTAAATAATTTTTTATCAAATATAAATATATCTGTTCCTAAAATATTTTATTCTGATCATGATAAAAGTATCATTATAATGGAAGATTTTGGTGACAACAGATATGATAAATTAATAAACTCTATTGATCCAAAAGAAATTTTGATAGATGCTGTAAATTCTTTAATAGAAATTCAAAATACGCAAAAACCAATAGTGAATAATATTATAAAACAGTATGACTTTTCTTCTTTTAAAATAGAGATAGCTGAATTTGTTGATTTTTATTTACCTAAAAATAATATTAGTGATGATATGGCCGAGGAATTCTTTGATATATGGAGTAATGAATTTAAGAATTTAAATTTTAAATGGGATTCTTTTGTTCATAAAGATTTTGAACTTTCCAACCTAATATATCTTCCGAAAAGAAATAATCATTTAAAGTGTGGAATAATTGATTTTCAAAATGCATTTATTGGTTTTTCTGGATGGGACGTATTTTCCCTTCTTGAGAATCCAAGAATATATTTTGATGATAAGTATAATGATGAATTATTAGAATATTTCTTTAACAAAACTGATCAAAATATTCCTATTAGAGAATTTTTAAATCAATATTATTTTCTTAATACGGCAAGACAAACAAGAATTATTGGAAGATGGATAAATTTGGATAATAAAAATAATTATAATTATTCAAAATATCTTAATGTGACAATCAAAAGACTTAAAAAAAGTTTATATAATCTTCAAAATAAAAAACTATCTAAATTATATGATACACTAATAGTTGAATGACTAGTTTCAGTTTAATGATATTGGCTGCTGGATATGGAAAGCGAATGCAAAATTTAACTGAAACAAAACCTAAACCTTTGTTGAAAATAAATAACAAAGAACTTCTTCGACATAACATTGATTTTTTTTTAACCTTGGGGTGTAAAAAAATAGTAATAAATACTCATTATCTACATGAACAAATTAAGAATTTTATAAAGAAGTATTATTCAGATAAAAATATTCAATTAACCTATGAAAAGATTTTATTAAATACGGGTGGAGGGATTAAGAATGCTTTAACTTTGTTGGGAAATAAAAATTTTTTAGTTACTAATGTAGATACTTTGTGGAAAGAGGAAAATAAAAATGATGTATTAAATTTTATTAATAATTACGAAGATACAAAAACGTGTAAATTATTACTATCAAAAGATATTAATTTTCAAGGTTTAAAAAAATCAACAGGTGATTTTAAATTGGAGAATATGCTAGTTAAAAGATGGGAAAAAAATGATCCTTATTTATATTATACTGGTTTACAAATAATTAACCCTCTTATTTTTGATTTAATAGAAGAGAAATCTTTTTCAATAAATACAATTTGGAATATGCTTATTACTAATAAAAATTTACGAGGTGAAATATTAAATTCTAATATAGCGCATATTGGAGATATAAACGCATTAAATCAATTTAAAGATGTTTGAGACTTGATTATATCCTTAAAGTGCTTACCTTGTCCTTATGAGTACATATATAATAACTGATAGTAATTTTGATGAAGAAATTAAAAATTCCCAACTTCCTATATTGGTAGATTTTTGGGCAGAATGGTGTGGTCCATGTAAGCAAATTGGCCCTATTCTTGAAGAAATAGGTGAAGCAAAAAAAGATAACCTTAAAATATTAAAGCTTAATGTTGATGAAAATCCACAAACTCCTCAAAAATTTGGAGTAAGAGGTATACCAACGCTGATGTTTTTTAAAGATGGAAACCTTATAGATACTAAAGTTGGAAGCTTACCAAAAAATATGCTTGAATCTTGGCTGGATTCAAATCTATAAATAATTTTTTCTAATTTTCCCAATTAAGTAAAGTGATCCTGTAATTAAGATATATTTATTTGATTTATTCATTAATGATTGATTAATAGTGCCCAAGTTTTTTTTGATTACTGTAATTAAGTGGAGCTCTTTTGAAATATTGTAAATCTCTTCTTGTGTATATGCATTTTTTTCATCAGGTATTTTAATAGGATAAAGAGTATCAATATTTTTTTTAAGTATCGATAAAAATTCAAAAGCTTTTTTATTGTTTAACATTCCAAAAATTACATTAGGTCGTGCATTACTTTCTTTAAGATATTGATTTAGTTTTTCTGCACCTGCTAAATTATGTGAACCATCAAGAATAATGTATTTATTTTTAAATTTGACTTTTTCAATTCTTCCAGGCCACTTTGTGTTATAAATACTTTTTCCTAGCGAGCTTAATTTAATGTTAAAGTTATTTTTTTTAAGAATCATTGCTGCAGTTAAGGCTGTTGATGCATTTTCAATTTGATGAATTCCTTGTAATAATGGTCTTCTTATAATTTTTTCAATTTTTTGAAATTTAAATACAAATTGTTTTGAATTTATTGATTTAAATTTATAATCATGATTAAAATGATGAACATTCTTTTGGTTTTTAAGTTTTTCTAAAATAAATTTATCAACTTCTTTATTCTGTTTAGCTATAATAACATTCTTAGTGTTTTTAATAATTCCAAGTTTTTCTATTGCAATTTTCTTTAAGGTATTTCCGAGAAATTCTTCATGATCTATACCTATTGATGTAATTATACTTATAAGTTTCTTTGGAATTATATTTGTTGCATCTAATCTTCCACCTAATCCTGTTTCAAGAATTAAAAAATCAGCTTTATGTTTGGAGAAAAGATGAAAAGCTGCTGCTGTGGTAATTTCAAAAAAGGTAATTGGTTTTTTTTGATTTATTTTTTTTATGTATTCTAAACTTCTTAATAATCTGTTTGCATTTACTTGCTTACTATTAATATGTATTCTTTCACTGAACTTTTCTAAGTGCGGAGATGTGTAAGTATGTACTGAGTAATTATTATTTTCTAAAATATTTTTTATAAAACTTAATGTAGAGCCCTTACCATTGGTTCCTGCAATGTGAATAGTTGGGGGGAGATTATTATGAGGATTCCCTAATTTTTTTAGTAAATATTTAAGTCGATTTAGTGATAAATCAATATATTTTGGGTGGAGATTAATAAATTCTTTAAGTAATTGATCTGTTTTTGTAACCACTATAATTAAGTGATATGATTAATTACTTTTTCAATATTATTTTTTAAATCCTTTCGGTGACAAACAATATCAACCATACCGTGCTCTTTTAAATATTCTGCTTTTTGAAAATCAATCGGAAGCTCTTCTCTTATTGTGTCTTGGATAACTCTTTTACCAGCAAAACCAATTGTTGATCCTTGTTCAGCTATAGTAATATCTCCCAACATTGCAAATGAAGCAGTAACTCCACCAGTTGTAGGTTCGGTAAGAACGACTATGTATGGAATTTTATTTGTATTCAATAATTCTACTGCAGCTACAGTTCTTGGCATTTGCATTAAACTTATTATACCTTCCTGCATTCTTGCACCTCCAGAGGATGTAAAAATAACAAAAGGGCATTTTTTTTCTAATGCAGTTTTTGCTCCTTTAACAATTGCACCGCCAACTGCCCTTCCCATTGATCCACCCATAAATGCAAAATTCATTAAACCACAAACTATATTTGAATTTCCAATTTTAGTATTTAGAAGTATAAATGCATCCTCTCTTTGAGTTTTTTTTCTATATTCTTTTAATCTATCTTTATATTTTTTTTTATCAGTAAAATTTAAGGGATCGTCACTGATTTTATCCAAGATAATTTCTGTAGTTTCATTTTTGGAAAAAAGTAAATTAATTCTATCTTCAGCTGACATACGAAAATGATGATTACATGCAATACAAACTCTTAGATTTTCTTTTAAATCTTTATGATGAAGCATATTTCCACATGATGGACAATTCTGCCATAGATTCTCTGGAACATCTTTTCTTTTTACAAGCGCTGATAGTTTAGGTTTAACAAAATTAGTTAGCCAGTTCATTATTTAACACCTTTTTTTAAATCTTGAGTAAATAAGTTAATTTCATTCATCATTTTATCTTTATTTTGGATATTATTTTTAATAATATTTACTATACTGGATCCAACAACTACGCCATCTGTGTAAGTACTAATATCTTCAACATCTTTTTTACTTTTTATCCCAAATCCTGCAACAATTGGCAAATTACTTGCAGATCGGATTTTATTAATAGATTTTTCTAATTCTTCTAAATTTGCAGACTTTTGACCAGTAGTACCTGTAATAGTAACATAATATAAAAAACCTGAGGAATTCGAAAGAATTGTTTTAAGTCTATTGTTATCAGTTGTTGGAGTTATAAGTCTTATTAAATCAATGTTTTCTTTTTTTAATTTGATAAGAAGCTCAGAGTCCTCTTCAGGCTGAAGATCAACTATAATTAGGCCATCCACTCCTGTCTCAGTACACTTTTTAGTAAAGTTATTAATTCCTAAATTATAGATTGAGTTATAATAGCCCATTAAAATAACTGGAATCTCATTATTAAAACTTCTCACCCTTTTAACAATCTCAAAAACATCAGTAATTTTAGTTCCATTTTTAATAGATCTAACACTTGATTCTTGAATGGTAGGTCCGTCAGCCATGGGATCAGAAAATGGCATACCGATTTCTATTATATCTGCACCATTATTAATTATTGTATTTATAATTTCAAAACTTGTATCTAAGTCTGGATCGCCAGCAGTTGTAAAAGTAACTAGTTTTTTATTTTTTTTTTCAAAAACTTTTTTAATTCTTTTTGACATTATATTTTTATATTTAGTTCTTCTGCAATAGTAAAAATATCTTTATCTCCTCTTCCACACATATTCATAACAATTATTTTATCTTTACTATAATTTTTTGCTATTTTTTTTAAAACTGCAAGTGCGTGTGAGGGTTCTAATGCTGGAATAATACCTTCTAAATTACAGCAATATTGGAAAGCTTCAATTGCTTCTTTATCTGTTGCAGACATATATTTTACTCTTTTTTGTTCAAATAAATAAGAGTGCTCAGGACCAATTCCAGGGTAATCAAGACCAGCTGAAATAGAATGAGCCTCGTCTATTTGTCCATCTTCAGATTGCAAAAGGTATGTTTTGTTACCATGTAATATTCCTGGCTTACCACCACTTAAACTTGCAGCATGTTTATTTGTGTCTATACCGTGACCAGCAGCTTCTACAGCAATCATTTCAATTTCTTTATCATCTAGAAATTCATGAAACAACCCTAATGCATTAGAGCCACCTCCAATACAAGCCATTAATAAATCAGGAAGTTTATTTTCAGCTTTTAGTATTTGCTCTCTTACTTCTTCACCTATCACTGATTGAAAATCTCTTACCATCGCAGGATATGGATGTGGTCCAGCAGCAGTCCCTATAATATAAAATGTATCTCTTACATTGGTTACCCAATCACGTAATGCTTCATTCATTGCATCTTTTAAAGATTTTGATCCATTAGAAACACTTCTAATTTCTGCACCTAGTAATTTCATTCTAAAAACATTTGGCGATTGTCTTTTTATATCTTTTTCTCCCATATAAACTATGCATGGTAACCCAAATAAGGCACAAACTGTTGCTGTGGCTACACCATGCTGTCCTGCACCAGTTTCCGCTATAATTCTTTTTTTACCCATTTTTTTAGCTAGAAGTATCTGGCCCATACAATTGTTTATTTTATGTGCCCCCGTATGATTTAACTCATCTCTTTTAAAATAAATTTTGGCACCATCCAAATTCTCAGTTATTCTTTGAGCAAAAAATAGAGGACTAGGTCTTCCTACATACGTTTCCATGTAGTGGTTTAATTCCTTTTTAAAATTTAAATCATTTTTAAGTTCATCATATTTTTTTTCTACTTCAAGTATAAGTGGCATTAATGTTTCAGAAACGTATCTTCCACCAAAATCACCAAAATAACCTTTATCATTTGGTAGTTGTTTGTAGGTATTTTTAATTGTCATAAAACACTTTAAATAAATTATTTATTTTTTGATTACTTTTAATTCCTTTTGACTGTTCTACACCTGATGATAAATCAATTCCATTAGGATTTATTAGTTTTTGTATTTTTTTTATATTTGTTTCATTAATTCCTCCTGAAATAAACCAAGGAAGGGCAATTGTCTTATCTTTTAGCAAATTCCAATCAAAAGTTTTCGAATTTCCACCGGGTAGCTCATTTTTCTCAGGTTTGTAATCAAAGATTAGATAATCTATATTATTAAAGTTATTAATTTTATTTAAATCTTGTTTTTTTTTTAATGAAAATTTCTTAATTATTTTTATTGCAAATTCATTTTTTAATTCATCAATATATATTTGGTTCTCATCACCATGTAATTGGATATACTTCAAGTCTAGTGATAAAATAATTTTTTTCAAATCATTTATGTTATGATTTACGAAAACTCCAACAGGTTTGATTTTTAGATCAGAAGATAGATTAACAAGGTTTTCAGCTTGTTTAAAAGAAATATTTCTGGGACTTTTCTCATAAAAAATCATACCAAATAAATCTACATTATTTTTTTCACAGCAAATTACGGATTCTTTATTTTTTAAACCACAAATTTTAAAGATCATTTATTATATGGATTTATTTATTTTTTTAATTGTTGCTAATGGATTTTTTGATTCAGTAATTGGTCTACCAATAACCAGATAATCTGCCCCAAGTTTAATAGCCTCTTTGGGAGTAAGGACTCTTTTTTGATCATCTCTATTATTAAAATTCTCTTTCTCTGGCCGTATACCAGGTACAACAATTATCATTTCTTTCCCTACTTCTTTTCTTATAACTCCAATTTCGAGTGGGCTACAAACTAAGCCTGTTATATTATTTTGTTTTGCATATCTTGCATATTTTTTTACCAATCTATTAACATTATTTTCTTTATAATACTTTAATGTTTGTTGATGATTTAAGCTCGTTAAAACAGTAACACCTAAAATTTTTGTTCTTTTGTTCGTCTTGATATTTGATGCCTTAAGCATTGCGTCCCCACCACTTATATGAATAGTAGTTAAGATAGGTTTCAACTTACATATTGCTTTTAGACCTTTTTCAACAGTATTTGGGATATCATGTAGCTTTAGATCTAAAAAAATTTTTGGACAAATATTATATATTTTCTTGTATCCATCTATTCCAAAATTATAAAAAAATTCATGGCCTAGCTTAAAAGCAAACACTTCTTTTTTTATTTTGTTAACTAATTTTAATGATTTATTTAAGTTGCTTAAATCGATTGCTACGATTATTTTTTTATTCATCAACCT
>JABHWG010000050.1 GCA_018657885.1 Pelagibacteraceae bacterium | reverse complement strand
TTTTAATAGATCAAAAAATATGGTAAAATAAATAATGTACAATTTAACTCCATATAGTGCATTATCAGGTGGTATAATTATTGGATTTTCTGTTGTTTTATATTTTTATACAACTGGAAGGCTTGCGGGGATTAGTGGTATTTTTGCTAATGCCCTTACTAGTAAAACAAACAGAACTTCTAACTTATTATTTTTATTAGGGCTAGTTATAGGTCCGCTTGGTTATTTTTTTGTTTCAAGTGAACCTGTAAAATTTGAAATCACTAACTCCTATATATTAATCATTATAGCAGGTTTTTTAGTAGGTCTCGGTACTCATATGGGTGGTGGGTGTACTTCTGGTCATGGCATTTGTGGTATTAGCAGGTTCTCATTTCGATCAATTGTCGCTACAATTACATTTATACTCACAGGTGTTATTACAATCTTTATTCTTCAACAGTTTGGGATCTATTTATGAGTGAAAAATTATTCTCCTTACTAAGTGGTATAATCTTTGGTGTTGGACTTGTTATATCGGGAATGACTAATCCTGAGAAAGTTATAGGGTTTTTAAGCATTACTCATAATTGGGATGCTTCTTTAATTTTTGTTATGGGTGGTGCAATACTAGTATTTGCTCCATTTTTTTATTTGATGAAAAATAAAGATACTTCCTCTTTAGGTTTTAAAATTAATCTACCCCAAATGAAAGGTTTAGATAAAAAAGTTTTAATTGGATCTTCTTTGTTTGGAGTTGGATGGGGTTTAGTGGGTTTGTGTCCCGGACCTGCTGTATCATCTATAGCTTTATTTGAACCTATTACTTTAATATTTTTATCAGCAATGTTTGTAGGTATTTTAATTAGTAAATACGTTTAAAGGTTATTCACTCCTCCCACTAAGTGAAATACTTCTTTTAATTTATACGATTGACTTAAATTAACAGCAAGAGAAGATCTCTCACCTACCGCACAATAGAATATAATTATTTTATTTTTTAATTTCTCTTTTTCATTAGCAAAAAATGAAGGCAAATTAGAATAAGGAATATGAATGGAATTTACTATAGATGGATTTTTTTCAATTTCAGATGATTCTCTTAAGTCAATCAGCATAGCATTATCTTTTTCAACTAATGATTTTAACTTATCATAAGAGATACCATTAGATTGTTTTTGTTGATTAATTTTTAATCCCAAATTCTTATTGGCTGGTACAGCAATATCCATCAATTTAGGATTAGATAAATTTAGATTATCCATAATAGACGCATATTCTTGAACAGAAGTGACTTGCAATCTAGGGTTGAATTTTTTTTCCTCTCCTATTGTGCTAACACTCTCTCCTTTATAATCATGAGCAGGATAAATAAAAGTATCTTCAGGTAATTTTAATAATCTATCAAATAAAGAGTTATATTGATCATAAGAATTCCCATTTTGAAAATCGGTTCTTCCAGTACCTTTAATTAATAAAGTGTCACCAGTAAAGACCCTATCATTCATTAAAAAACTATATGAATCATCAGTATGACCAGGTGTATATAAGGCTGTTAAATTTATTTTTTCTATAACTATTTTTTCATTATCTTTCACATGCATTGATACAACATCAGCAGGTGCTTGCTCACCCATAATGGTAATGCATTTTGTTTTATTTCTTAATTCTGCAATACCCGATATATGATCTGCATGAATATGAGTATCTATGACTTTAACTAAACGTAATTCCAACTCATTTAATAATTTAATATACTGATCTGTTTTTTCTAAAACCGGGTCTATGATTAATGCCTCACGACCGTGGCCACTTGCAATTAAGTATGTGTACGTTGATGATATTGAATCGAAAAATTGTCTAAAAATCATAATGATTCGTATCATTTTAATAATGAAATGTTGAGAAAATAATTATTAAATAATTAGTAATTTTAACTATAAGTATTAAATAATGCATCGTTATTTTGTAATCCCTATGGTGGTATTTTTTAGCATAATTTCTGGTTTTGAAATATATATGCAGTTTATTAATGAGGACTGGAAATACCTAGCACCAAAGCCAGTTTTACCTGAGTCATGTAATGATAATTCGAATGTTAAGTTAATTTTGCATGATAAAGATAAAATTGAAAACAGATCATTTGATGACAAACCAGATATAATTAAAGGTAATCAATTTCATACTATTTTTTTACTCCCATGTGAAAGAGAAGATCGTCAATATGATGTTAATTTAAACATTGAGCAATCTTTATTTGCCATTAACAAATGGTTTTTAGAAAAATCAAATAAACAAGAAATAAAATTTGACAGAAATCATGAAAATAAAATTGATGTTACTTTTCTACGGGTAAATAAAACTATGCTGTGGTTTGATGACAATGTAAATGAAGATAATAAACAAAGAATAGATATCTCATCAAAAATTAAAGAAATAATATTTGCTAATAAAAATATATTTAATAATTTTGATGATAAGAAATTCATTATTTTTTTTGAAGGTTGGGAGCGAAAAAAGCATTTAAACTTTAATATATGCGGCAAAGCGACATTTAATGGCAATATTGCAATTTATTATACTTTTTCTCGTTTTAAAAAATACATCGGTAATGATCTAATTCTAAAAAACAATAAAAAAATATTTAGCTGTAATAATGAAGATCATTTAAATAATTTTGATGACGAAATTTTTGGTGATGCTGAAGCAACCATTCTTCATGAAATACTCCATACTTTAGGTGCTCCTGCAAAATGTGCAAATAATTTTAACAGTTATACTAACCATGTTTTAGATAATGAAAATGATATCTTGCATAATCAGTCTGGTAATAATTTTCTTGATTATAATAATGATGACTATTACGATCATAAAATTAAGAATTGCCCCGATTTAAAAGATAGTAATTATTTAATTAAAGTAAAAAAATTATAGAAATCCAGTTGTGGCACCAACTAGGAGGATATTAATAAGAAATAAAGTTATTATAAATACAACTATCAATTTAATTAGTGCCACGTAATCTCATTTAATTATACATTTTGTTATTTTAGAGGTGTAATTGTGTTTAATTTAAGAAAAATAAATTTTAATAAGAACTAGATATTTTTAATACTAAATACATTCCAACACAAAATAATATTAATAGGTCAAGTAACATCATAAAGTTTTCCAATCTTTAAATTCTTCCTGAACAATATTTTTATCTTTAAAATCTAACTCTCCAATAAGTTTTCCACCTTCATTTATTTGAAGACTTCCATAATTAATTTTTCCTGAGACATAGCTTGATGACATTAATTTTAAAAGCCCTTTAACTATAATTTCCCCCTCTATACTACCTTCAACAAACATTGTTTCTGAAATGACTTTTCCTTTAATAGTTCCAGTCTTACCTATAATTAAATCTTTACATTTTATATCTCCATCAACACTACCTTGAATGGTAATTTCATTTTCTTCGTTAATTTCACCTTTTATAGTTGCTCCCTCTCCAATTATTAAAGAACTCTTATCTTTAAGTGAATTAATTGGATTTAAAGATTCTTTTTTAATGTCATCTTCATAATTTATGATTGTTTTAGATTTATATAAAGGTTCTGTTTTAGATTTTAATTTTAGTAAAGACATTTTCTTTCCTTTTTTTGTTATTGTAAGTAAAATATAAAATTATTTTTTGTCTAATGAATGTTGTAATTATGTTAATTGTATGAAAAATTCATTTTTTATAATAAATATTATGAATTCTAATGTATAAACTTTGAATGATAGAGGGCAAAATACTTACAAAATTGAAAGAGAATTTTTATCGAAGAATTGATAAAAATGATGAATTGCAATTTCTAGATTCCTCTACATTAAATCATGCCTTGTGTTTGGAAATAGCCGAAGGAACATTTCATAATAAACCTATTTCATATGAAGATTTATGCTATAAGATTCCAAGAAAAATTGGGTCGAGATCAACAATTCTTAATTCATTAAATAATGCTGTATCAAAGCAATATTTTATTAAAGAGACTGTTGATTATGATAAGCGAATCAAAATTTACAAACTATCTTCTAACTTTCAAAGTGTCATGATAGATTGGATCAATGAACTAAAAAAAGTGACAAGTGAAAAAGATAATTGACCTACCTAATAATAAGTTTTTTTTAAATTTTAATTGTTTTAAAATCTCAAATTCTAAATTTTGATATAAGATTGTTTCATTTTTGAAAGCTTTAATGATTATTCCTTTACAGCACCTGTTACCATGCCAGATATAAAACGACGTTGAAGAAAAATATACATAATTAACACAGGTAAGGCGACCCATATTGCTGCTGCTGCAGTAATAGCTGGATCTCCATATCTTTTGTTACCAGCAAAATAACTTAGAGCTAGTGGGGCTGTCCTCATATCTGCATCTTGTATCATTATTAGGGCCAATAAGAATTCATTCCATGTCCACATAAATAATAATACCGTTAAAGTTAAAATTGCTGGGATCATTTGTGGTATTAAAATTTTGGTAAGAATTGTTAAACGTCCTGCTCCTTCAATCATTGCGGCTTCAGATAAGCTTATCGGAATAGATTTGAAACTGGCTCTTAACCAAAAAATACTAAATGGAATAGATAGGCCTATTTGAGGCAATATAAGAGCCCAGTAAGTATTAGTTAAGTTATAAGCTTTCATTGTGTAATACAAAGAAATAACTATAGATTCATAAGGTAAGACTAAACCTATTAATAATAGAGCAAATAAGGGGGTAATTCCAAATATGTCTAGTTTTTCAAATGCATATGCCGCTAAAGTACTGCAAAATATTGTTATTGATACAACGCCTATAACAACGACAAAAGAATTAAACAGTCCATTACTAAAACCACCATCAGTCCAAGCTTTGATAAAGTTATCAAAATAGATACCAGATGGAACAGTAAAACCAGATATCCTTTTTCCAGGTTCACTTAAAGCGAGAAATAAAATTGAAAAAAATGGATATAAGACAATTATAGAACCTAATAAAAAAATAGAATGTGCTATTATTTTTTCTCTGTTTTTATAATTCATTTTTTATCTCTAAAAATAATTAAAATTAGTGATACTAAGGTAAAAATTAGAAAAGTTAGCATTATTCCAAGTGATGATGCAGACCCAACTTGATTCATTTGAAAGGCTTTTTTATAAATAAACATAGAAGGTATCATGGTAGAGGTTCCTGGGCCCCCACCAGTAGTTATATAAATTAAATCAAAGTTTCTTAGGGCTAGGGTTACAGTAAATACTAAAGCTACAACTATTTCACCTTTTAAATTAGGAAGTGTTACATTAAAAAATTCAGATATTGCTCCAGCTCCATCTACTTTTGCAGCGTCATATAATTCTGAAGGAATTTTTTGAACACCGGCAATAAATAATATCATTGTAAATCCAAACATAACCCAAGTACCTATCAATCCAACGAAAGGAAGTGAGTAATCAAATGAACCAAGCCAAGCTCTAGAAACTTCTTCAAGGCCAAAAAAATCAAGTCCTGAATTTAAAGGGCCTTTTGGTGCATATATCCATCTCCATGCAATACCTACAACAATCATCGATAATATTTGTGGTAAAAAAAGGATAGCTCTATAAGTAGCCATTCCTCTAACTTTTACCCTAATCATTAAACCAGCAATTAAAAGACCTAACATAATCGGTAAAAAGGAATAAAAAATGATTAAAATAAAAGAATGCTTAATAGATGATGTAATTTTTTTATTAGCTAAATTTTTAGTATACTGCTCTAATCCAACCCATTTTTTTTCTGATATACCATTCCATTCAGTAAAAGAGTTGTAAAAAGTATCAGCTAAGGGAAAGAAAACGAATATTAAATAAAAAATAAATGCTGGTAATATGTATAAATAGGAAGAATAATCAATATTAGTTTGAGGTCTATAAATTTTATTAGTACTCATAGACCTCAAAAGGATTTGTTAATTTACACTTTCAGCTGCCATAGCATCCATAAATTCTTGTGCGGATGCAGCACCACCAATAACTTTTTGTAATTCTTGAGTCACGGTGTCATACATACCAGGGGTAGCCCAGTCTGTATAGAAAGTTTTAGCATTTGCTCCAATTAAAGCATTAGATGCAGCAATAACCTCAGCTTGTAAATTTGAAGTAGGATCAATTGTTGGAGATTGAGCAGGAACTCTTCCAACACCCATTAAATCATCAACAAAATCGTTGCTCATTAAATGATTTATAAACTTAGCAGCTAAATCAGGATTTGCTGATTTAGAACTGATATGCCAAGGTAATGCAAATGATCCACCACCTGCAACTCCACCACTAGCTCTTGGCATAGCAAAGGCGCCAACATTATCACCCATTCCTGAATTAAAATCAGCTGTCATCCATGTGCCTGTTAAATTAAAAACACCCTCACCATTCATAAACATTGCATTAGCATCATCATATCCAATACCTAATGAATCAGAACCAAAATATCCAGCATTTGCCATGTCAGCTAATTTTTTTGCAGCTGTCATTCTATCTGAAGTATTAAAGTCAGTATTTTTTGCATTGAAAATCCAACTTCTAGTTTGATTTGGATCAACATAAGCTCCTTCAACTAAACCCCATACATGAATAATAGGCCATCCATCAGCACCACCTAGTGCAATAGGTAATTCACCAGCATCTTTTGAAACTTTTAATGCATTTTCAAATTCAGCAAAGTTAGAAGGAACGGATAAGCCAAGTGATTTAAGTTTATCTTTATTATAATAAACGATAACATCTTCAGCAACAGGACTGATACCATACAGACTTCCTGAACCCCAGGTAGCTCCGTCATCACTCCACATAAATTCAGCTAAAGCTCCATCAGCAAAAACGCTTTTCCAACCATATTGATCAGCATATTTTTCTAATGAAATTACTAATCCGTTTTGAATAAGTGTACCATCTACAGTAAATCCTTGATTGCCATGTGCAAGATCTGGCGGATTGTTATCTGCCATTTTTAATTTAATGGTGGACATAAAATCATCCCATCCAAGATAACTTGCTTCAACTGTAACTCCAGGATTAGCTTTTTCAAATTGAGCGATAGCAGCTGTAAGAGTTGCTTCATCACCTGCTTCAGCTAATATACGAAGATTTTCTGCTTTACTTGCAAAAGAAAAAGCAAGCACTGCAGAGATAATCAAAAATATTTTTTTCATTTAACCTCCCATTTTTTAAATATAATTCATAAGAGTATAAATTAATGAAAAAATCAAAAATAATTACACTTATTTATTAAGATTACTTTTTAAGATTAAAATAAAATCTATGATTTACTTGATAATATAAGTTTTTTTATATTAAATATTATAAAATGAAACAAAAAATAGTATTAATTGGAGCTGGAAGTGCAAATTTTGGCTTAGAAGCTGTATCTGATATTTATCGATCAAAAATACTTGAAGGAAGTGATATAGTTTTACATGATACTGATGAGAAGTCCCTTAAAGAAACACAGGCCGTGGCTGATAAATTTAAGGATGAATTTGAAGTAAATTTTAATGTTACAGCTTCTACTAATAGAAAAGAATCTTTAAAAGGTGCTACAGTTGTAGTTATATCCATTGAAGTTGCACCGAGATTTGGATTGTGGGATCAAGATTGGAAAATACCTCAACAATACGGCATGAAACAAATTTATGCTGAAAATGGAGGACCTGGTGGATTATTTCACTCGTTAAGAATTATCCCACCAATTTTAGAAATTTGTGAAGACATAAATCGTATTTGTCCAGAGGCTTATGTTTATAATTTCAGTAATCCAATGCAACGCATATGTCATGCTGTTAGTGTTAAATTTCCAGAAATGAAATTTATTGGTCTATGTCACGCAATAGCGGAGATGGAAAGAGACTTGCCAGAATTATTAAATACAGATTTTTCTAATATCGAATATCGTGCAGGAGGATTAAATCATATTAGTATTCTTATAGACGTTAAATATAAGGATACACAAAAAGACGCATACCCTCTTATTAGAGAAAAGGCTTTAAAATATTATAAAAACTATATTATTGATTTTGAAAAAATGAATGAACAATCAACAACACCTGGTGCTGAAAGAGGAATTTTCTTAAAATTATTTGAAACCTATAATTATCTCCCTATTACAACAGATAGTCATCTTGGTGAATATTTACCATGGGCACATAGTATTGCAGATCATTACGCAATTTTAGAATTTTATAAAAACTATAAAGTAAATTGCCAAACAGTTTATAGATCTGAAAAAATGCATAGCTTTTATTTTGATCAAAAACGTCATTCTAAAGAGAGGTTAGTAGATTTAATGGAGGCTATTGTTGAGGATCGAAATATGGAAGAAGCTGCCGTGAATATACTTAATAAAGGTTATATTGATCAAATTCCAAATGATATTGTTGTTGAAGTCCCAGCTATGGTAAATAAAAAAGGTATTGAGGGCATTAAATTAGATAATTATCCTGATAATTTTGCATCAATATTAGTTAATCAAGTTGGAACAATTCGTTTAACAACAACGGCAGTAATAGAAAAATCAAAAGACGCTGCCTTTCAAGCTTTATTAGCAGATCCTGTTGTTGATAATTTTGGTCAAGCTAAAAAATTATTGGATACAATGATTACTTTCCAAAAAGAACATTTAGGTTATTTAAAATAATTTGTTAAATTTAGGAATTATTGGATGTGGCTCTGTAATGCAAGGGCCATATATGGAATTAGTTAATAAACTAGCTTTTAACAATATAATTAATCTTAAATCTATATCTGATAAAAATATAAAATTAGAAAAAATTTTAAAAAAAAAATTTAAGTTTGATAATTTTTTTAATAATTATGAAAAAATCTTAACTGATGAGGATATTGATGTAGTACTCATATTAACATCAATGAACGAACATGCTTCAATTACTAAGGAAGCTTTGAAAAATAATAAACATGTACTTGTTGAAAAACCAATGTCCACAAATATGAAAGATTTAAAAGAATTATTTTTATTAGCAAAAAAATCTAAGACATACTTAGTGGCAGCACCATTTGTTATATTAAGCCCTACATTTCAAGCAATTCATCATGATATAAATAAAAACAAAATCGGTAATATATCTTTGGCTAGAGCTAGATATGGCTGGTCTGGTCCTGATTGGGGAAAATGGTATTATGAAACAGGCGGCGGACCTCTTTTTGATTTAGGAGTTTATAATATTACAACACTCACAGGTCTTCTTGGTCCTGTAAAGAATATTATTGCTAAATCATCAACTTCAAAACCTATTAGAATTATAAACGGTAAAAAAATAAAAGTAAAAACAGATGATAACTTTCAAATTTTATTAGAATTTCAGAACAAATGTTTAGCAGTAGTTACCACTGGTTTTACTATGCAACAATATAGCTCACCTGCAATTGAACTTTATGGCTCAAAAGGGACTATTCAAATGCTTGGTGATGATTGGGAGCCAAAAGGTTATGAAATATGGGATAATACAAAATCTTCATGGGAAGTATTCAACACACCTTACGCAAATTGGCCCTGGGCTGCAGGTTTCACACATCTAATACAATGTATAATTAACAAAAAAAAACCAGTGGTTAACTTAGATCATGCATATCATGTAAATGAAATTATGATTAAAATTTATGAATCTTCGAGAAAGAAAAAACATATTACTATAAATAGCAGTTTTAAGCCTTTAAAATTCGAAAAAAATATTAAGATAAAAAAAAGTCACTTAGATCATGATATGAATCATGATGTCATATAAACTTTATCCAAAGCTTAATTTTTTTATAAATTAACGTCTAATAATTGATTTTAAAATACTGATAAATGAAAAAAGAATTACTTTTAAACGAAATATACTAACTATTGACTGAGCTAGATAAGTAAAAGCTGCAGCTCTTAAAACAGATCGACATTGTCTCATATTCTTTTTTGGAACATATTTTTGTAAAATAGGAAGGGCTCTTTTGAAGCTTGCATCAAATTCAACTGGAAGCGTAATTAAGTGAATGAGTACATTAGTTGAGAGACAGCCCATTATAATAATTGCAGCTAAAAATGTAATAAGTGGACTTTTGGTAATTGCAAATATTGAAGGTAAACCAATAATTAATAAAAATGACCCAACTCTTTGAAAAATTATTGTTTTCTCTATTAATTTTTGACGTAGCAATAAAGGTTTATAATTTTCTTTATCCTGAATAGCATGGCCAATTTCATGAACTGTGACAGCAATACTAGTAATGCTTTTTTTGTTTATCTTGTCCTCACCAATATGAATTTGTTTTTCTATTGGATTATAATGATCCGTTTGCTTTATAGATTTTATTAATACATTAGATATGTTTTGTTCTTGAAGTATTTTATCTCCCAATTCTTTTCCAGTAAACGGCATATCAGGAAGAAATTTATTATATTTTTTTAAGGTATAATTTACCCATACACTTGGAGCAAAAAGAGCTAAAAATGGTAATGTAAAAGAAAATAATTTTATCACTATTAAAAAATAAGATAATTTTGATTAAAATCAATCTATTAAATATAGATAAAAGTGACACCAACTATAAGGATATTAACCACAAGTAGGGAGCTAAAGAAAAGAACTATTTTATTTATTCTTGTAATCAGTGTCACTAGAATTGCATTAATTCTTAATGTTGGCATCCAGAAGGTTTAATTGTGTTAATTATAAGATAAGTTTTCTTCAATTTTTTCCTAAAAGATTTACCATTATGACACCAATAATTATACAAATAAGCCCTATAAAAGCATATAAATTTGGCCATTGGTTAAATTTTACAATTCCTAATATCGTTGTAGCAATGATGCATAAACCAGCAAAAGTTGCATACGTATAACCTGCGGATATAGTTTTCATTACTTGAGATAAGCAATACATACATAAAATGATTGTCAGAGCACTAAGAATTGTTGGTATTAATTTAGTAAATCCATCTGCATCTTTAGCAAAAATATTTGAAGCCGTTCCAAAAGCGACTGCCAATATAAGAAATGAGTAAGTTCCTAAAAGACTCATAAAATATGTTTTATACCTGTTATTTAAAAAATATTTTAAACTATTTTTCTGAAACCTCTAAAGATTAGTGTGATTTGTTATTTCTTAATTAATAACCATATAGTTCATAGAAATCTCGAAAATGTCCAATAACTCTGTTTTAATTAAAACCTCCAAGCTTCTTTTCCCCTTTTTATGGCCTAAAAATAGAAAAGACTTAAAAATCAGAGTTTTATTAGCATTATTTAGTATGATACTTGCAAAAATTGCAAGTGTTTACACCCCTTTG
>JABHWG010000135.1 GCA_018657885.1 Pelagibacteraceae bacterium | reverse complement strand
CTGATTGAATGTTTGTACTTAAGTCTCTTAATTCTGGCATTACCTGTAATAATGTCCAGGAATGTGCAGGCAAGTCTAGCTCAGGCATTATTTCAATATTAAGTTGCTTTGCATAATGAATTAATTCTTGAATCTGTTCTTTTGAATAATAACCCCCATTTTTATGATAACCAGTTCCATAAAAAGGGGGGATTAATTCTTTAAATCCTCTAAAAGCTCCAAAGTTGGTAAGATCAGGATAGCACTTTAGTTGTATTCTCCAAGCTTCATTATCTGTTAAATGCCAATGAAATCTATTTAGTTTAAAAAAACACATATAATCTAAAAGTCTTTTTATTTCTTCAATAGTATAAAATTGCCTTGCACAATCTAGGTGCATCCCTCTCCATTTTAAGATTGGTTTATCTTCTATTATACCAAGGGGTGGTTTTGTTTTATAAAAATTAAACAGCTGTATTAACGTTATAATAGAATAAACTTTGCTTCCATAATTAGAATAATGAATGGTAATTGAATTTTCATCTAAAAAGATTTTATATTCATCATGTTCCAAATCTTTTTTTACAAAATTGATTTCATGACCATTTGTGTTGTTAAATTTTATATTAGTTACTTTAATAAAGTTATTAAAAATCTTAAAAAAATTATTTTCACTTGAAGGTATTTTAAAATTTAAATTTATAATGTTTATAAATTCATCTTTAAGGTTATAAGTTAATGGTAATGGTAAAATTGGATTAAATATTTTTTCTAAATCTTCTGAATAAATAATCTCAGGAATAATTTCTTCAAACTGCAAAGGGATAATATTACATTCTAATTTTTCCTCATTCTTTCCAATAACAAATAACCCCTCTGGTCCACAAGATAGATTATATGAACCAATTCTAGGTTGCTGAAGAGTTAAAGTTACATCCTTTTGCAGTGAGTTGATTTCGTAATATCTTCCAACTTTTTTAGCAATATCCCCTCCTTCAATATTTTGAATTGAGTAGACAAGAGAAAAGCATATTTTAAACTCTCCATAGTCATATGGATTATCAATAATTGAAATTTTTAATTGATTTGTTTTAGTAAAAATTGACTGTATTTCCATAATCATTAATTTATATATTTACTTTGTTATGAGTTTTAAAGATATTTTTCATATTGATTATTCTGTTATTAACAGTGCTCATGCAAGAGTAAATTTAATAGGTGAACATACAGATTATACTGGCGGATATGTTTTACCATCATTACTTAATTTCAAAACAACAATTCAAATATCTAAAAATCAAAATAAACAATATCAAGTCTATTCTGAGCATTTTACAGAACAAAAAAATTTTACAGATTTTTTAAAATCAACTAATAATGAATGGATTGATTATGTAAAAGGATGTTTATTTGTTTTTTACGATGAAAATAAACATATCCCTAACACACATTTAAATATGTTTATTTCCTCTACTATTCCAATGGGTCGAGGAATTTCATCATCATCAGCTTTGTGTGTAGCAATTTTAAAAACATTAAATGATTTTTTCAATACTCAGTATTCTGAAAAACATATAGCTATATTAGCCCAAAAAGTTGAACGTGATTATATTGGTGTCTCAGGGGGGATAATGGATCAAATGGTTTCTTCAATTGGCATTCACCGAAAAGCTTTTTTCTTAGATTGCTTGAGTTTAAAATTTGAATTGATTGATATTCCAGAAGAATGGGGTTTTTACTTAGTAGACTCTGCTGTACAAAGAAATTTAAGAGATAGCGCCTATAATGAAAGGTATAATCAACTTAAAAAAGCTGAAGAATTTCTTGGTGTTGAATACCTTGGCTCTATAAAACCTAAACAATTTGATGAAAATAAAATAAATGATAAACTGATTTTAAAAAGAGCAAAACATGTAGTTTCAGAAAATGAGAGAGTTATTCAAGCTAAGCAATCAATATTAAAAAAAGATATAAAAATATTTGGAAAATTAATGAATGAAAGTCATCAGTCGTACGCAAGAGATTTTGATGCTTCAACTAGAGATGTTGATCTTATCGTTGATAGATCAATTGCATCAGGTGCTGAAGGTGCGCGCTTAACAGGTGGGGGATTTGGGGGATTTACTGTTTCGTTAATAAATAAAAATTTCATTCAAGAATGGAAAAAAAATATGCTAAAATTCTATGATAGTAAAAATATATTTGAGGTTTGATGCAAAAGTATAAAAATTATATCAATGGTGAATTTGTAGAATCTAAATCAGGGAACACTTTTGTAACTATCGATCCATCAACCGAAAAAGATTTTGCTGAAATCTGTGCAGCTGAAGAGGTTGAAGTCAATCTAGCTGTTAAAGCTGCATCTAATGCTTTTAAAGGAGAGTGGTCAAAAATATTACCTTATCAAAGAGGTCAATACTTAAGATCTATAGGTGATCAGCTTAAAGAAAAAGCTGAACTACTCGGAACAATAGAAACAAAAGACACCGGTAAACTTTATAAAGAAACAAAGTTTCAAGCAAACTATATAGCTGAATATTATTATTATTATGCAGGATTAGTTGATAAGATTGAGGGCTCAACCTTACCTATAGATAAAGAGGATATGCATGTATTTACTTCTAGAGTACCCATTGGAGTAGTTGCAGCCATTATACCGTGGAACTCTCAAATGTTCCTTACCGCTGTTAAACTTGCTCCTGCTTTAGCAATGGGAAATACTATAATAATTAAAGCATCAGAAGTTGCCCCTACCCCTTTACTAGAATTTGCTAAAATAATTGATAAGACTGGGTTACCAAGGGGTGTCGTAAATATCATTACAGGCTTTGCGGATACCTGCAGCAAGGTACTGAGTTCTCATCCTAAAATAAATAAAATTGCTTTTACTGGCGGCGTTCAAACTGCAAAACATATAGTGAGAAACTCTGCAGAAAATTTATCACAATTATCACTTGAGTTAGGTGGAAAAAGTCCCGTCGTAGTATTTAATGATGCAAGAAAAGATAATGCTATCAATGGTATTATGGCCAGTATTTTTGGAGCAAGTGGACAAAGTTGTATTGCTGGCTCAAGACTATACTTGCAAGAAAATATTTATGATGATTATTTAGAAGAATTAAAAAATAGAACCTTAGCAATTAAAATTGGTGATCCTTTATCCGTTACTACTCAATTAGGGCCTCTTGCTACTATAAAACAATTAACAAATATAGAAGCAAAAATTAAGGAAACTTTAGAACAAGGTGGGCGCCTAATTACAGGTGGAAATAAAGTTAGTGAATTTAAAAGTGGATATTATTTTGAACCTACAATAATTGAATGTGATAATCATAAATTACCAGCGGCTGAAAATGAATTATTTGGTCCAGTTTTATCTGTGATGAGATTTAAAGACGAGCAGCATGCAATAAAATTAATGAATGATAATAGCTTTGGGTTAGCTGCAGGAATTTTTACAGAAAATAATGGAATTGCAATGAGGGTTTCAAAAGCGGTTCAAGCAGGTATAGTTTTTGTTAATACGTATAGATTAATTTCTCCCGTTGCCCCTTTTGGTGGATTTAAAAACAGTGGTTATGGTAGAGAGTCAGGATTAGAAACAATGAAAGATTATTCCAATACAAAAACTACTTGGATTAGTACATCAACTGAACCACTAAGCGATCCATTTAATATTCGATAAAATATGAATAATAAAATTAATCCTGAAAGAGGTTTTGCAGAACTAGAATTTGAACAGCGCTTAATTGAAGCTCAAAAAGTTATGAAGAGTTATAAATTGGATGGTATTTTAGTAACTACTCCTCAGAATATTCGTTACTTTACTGGATATGACTCTCAATTTTGGGAGAGCCCTACTCGTCCATGGTTTGTAGTTGTTCCTGCCTCAGGTAAACCAATTGCAATTGTCCCAGAAATTGGGGAATCTGAATTTAAGAAAACTTGGCTAGACGAAATTAAATCTTGGCCTTCTCCAAGACCAGAAGATGATGGTATTTCTTTGGTAAAATCAACTTTAGAAGATTTAAACAAAACTTACGGTCAAATAGGTGCTGAATTTGGAAAAGAAATGACAATTAGAATGCCAGTTAGAGATCTTTTCAAATTAAAAGATTCTGTTAATACAAATATAGTTAATGGTTCTGATGCCATTTGGGATATGCGAATAATAAAAACAAATGCTGAAATTGAGCGAATTAAATTTATTTGCTCAATTGCAAGTGACGCTTATAATGAACTTCCATCAAAACTAAGAATTGGGGATACTGAGAGAGAAGCGGTAAATAAATTGAAAATTGATGTACTTAATAGAGGAGCTGATAATGTTCCTTTCATGCCTGGTATTTCTGGAGTTGGTGGTGTTTCACAAATAGTATGCGGACCCTCTGATCGCATATTAAAAAATGGTGACATTCTTTTTATAGATACTGGTTCAACATTTGATGGATATTTTTGTGACTTTAATAGAAATTATGCTTTTGGAGAAATATCAAGTGAAGTTGAAAGAGTACACGAAACATTATGGCTTGCTACTGAGGCTGGTATTAAAGCAGCAGTACCTGGAACTACAACAGATGAAATATGGTTAGCTATGAATACTATAATTCAAGATGCTGGAGCAATTGGAAATAACGTTGGTCGGCTAGGACACGGACTTGGTCTTCAATTAACTGAACCCCCTTCTCATCGTCCAGGGGATAATACTCGTATTGTTGAGAATATGGTTCTCACTATTGAGCCGGTTATGGAATATGCGCCTGGTAAAATGATTGTACACGAAGAAAATATAGCTATCACAAAAGATGGTTCAAGACTTTTGACAAAACGTGCTCCACGTCAAATGCCTATTATAAAATAATAATTTTTAATTGATCACTTAATTAATTGCTTAGTGATTTTAAAAGTCTTAATTTTCCTTCAGCAGCATCATGCCCAAGATAACATCCTTGGAGGTGTCTTAATCCAGTATTTGGAAAAAATTTTGTTCTTCCATGAAGTAACCGGTGATTATCAAACATCATCAATGTACTTTTCTTTAATCTAAATTTAATTTGAAAATCTGAAGAATTACATAACTTAAAAAAAAATTTTCTT
>JABHWG010000099.1 GCA_018657885.1 Pelagibacteraceae bacterium | reverse complement strand
TACATCAAATGTACCGAAACCATCTTGTTTATAACCGTTTGAATCTTCAAAAGTTTCAATTCCTGCTTCAGCAGCAGCTTTTATTAAAGATTTGAATAAAGGAAAATTATCATCAATTCTTGATCTATTTACTTTTAAAGGCCCCTTTCCTCCTCTGTATAGATTTTCACCTCCCGACCAAGTTTCAAGTTTTTTAAAATAAGGTAAGACATTCTTATATCTCCATTTTGGCAAACCATATGATGCCCAGCGTTCAAAATCCATTGGATTACCTCTAACAAAAACCATTCCATTATGAGATGAGCAACCACCAATCATTTTTCCTCTTGGGCAAAATATTTTTCTATTGTTTAGATAAGGTTCTGGTTCTGAATAATATTTCCAGTTATATTTAGAGTCATGCATCGTGTATAATAATGCACTTGGCATATCAACCTTCCAGGTATTACTTTTAGGTCCTGACTCAAGCAAGCAAACAGATGTTTTTTTATCTTTTGAAAGTCTATTTGCTATGACACATCCTGCTGATCCAGCCCCTATGATTATATAATCAAAGTTTTTACTCACTAATTCATTCTCTCAGTATTGCCATCAACTGTCATAACTTGACCTGAAATTTTTTTAGCATCATCAGAAAGCAAAAAAATAACCATATTAGCAATGTCTTCTTTATCAACGAATGTGTGTAATGAAGTCATTGATTCAAAATCTTTTTGCAATTTTGTTTTAGAAATACCCAATGATTTAGCTTTTGCCTCTATAACTTTATTCATTCTATCACCTGATACAGAGCCTGGACAAATAGCATTTACCCTAATATTAAATTCCCCTAACTCCATTGCTAGAGACTTAGTTAAACCTATTGTAGCCCATTTGCTTGCAGCATATGGAGCTCTTAAAGGAAAACCAAATAGCCCTGCAGTAGAAGAAATATTTATTATTGATCCACCATTTTTTTTTAACAAAGGTATAAAATATTTTGAAAAATAAAAATGACTATTAATATTAACATCAATAGTGTTTTTCCATTCCTCTATATCTAAATTCTCAATATTACCTGTAGGTCCTGCAATCCCAACATTGTTAATTAATGCATCTACTGATCTAACTTTCTTTTTTGTATCTACAAAATATTTCATAACCTCTTTAGGATTATTAGCTTTAACTTTTTTAATAAATAATTTTTTATTATATTGTGGATGTTTTTTTAAGATAGATAGTTTTTTTTGATTAACATCAGTTAAAAAAACATTTGCTCCATAATTTAAACAATACTCTACAATTGTTAGCCCGATACCGTCAGCTGCCGCAGTGATTATTATATTTTTATTGAGTAGTGTTTGTTGTTTCATTATAGCCAGTTTTGCTTAATGATATTGCTAGCTCTTTTGAAGTAATATATCCTTTGGTATCACCTTTTCCATCAACAACAACAATAGTTGAATTATTTTCTAAAACTTTTGGAAGAAATTCCTCAATATAAACACCCTCGTTTACTTTATATGTTTCAGCAAGTTTGATGCTACTGGTATCAAATTTATCTGCTTGAACCATTACAGTTTTAGCTTTTAAAACTTTTGCTCTATTAACATCTTTAACAAAAGCTTTTACATAATCATCAGCTGGATTCATGATTATCTGTTCAGGTGTTCCAGCCTGAACCAATCTCCCTCCATTTAAAATACCTATATGGTCCCCTAGCCTCAAAGATTCATCGAGGTCATGAGTAATAAAAACTATAGTTTTTTTTAATTTAGACTGTAATTCAATTAATTGCTGCTGCATATCACTTCTTATTAGTGGATCTAATGCACTAAAAGCTTCATCCATTAGTAAAATTTCAGGATTGGTAGCTAAAGCTCTTGCTAAACCTACACGTTGCTGCATACCTCCAGATAGTTGACTTGGGTATTGATCCTCAAATCCTTGCAAACCCACAGCTTCGATTTGAGTCATAGCTGTTTTATTTCTTTCCTCTAATGTTTTGCCCTGTATTTCTAATCCATAACCAATATTTTCAATTACTGTTTTATGAGGAAATAAACCAAATCTCTGAAAGACCATACTTAATTCATGTTTTCTAAAATCAATTAACTGATGCTCATCCAACTCCATTATATTGGTACCATCAACAATTATGTCTCCATCGGTAGGATCAATTAAGCGATTTAAATGCCTAATGAGTGTAGATTTTCCAGAGCCAGATAATCCCATGCAAACAAATGTTTCTCCCTCTTCTATAGAGAGTGATACATTATCTAGCCCTACAGTATGCCCTGTTTTTTCAAGAACTTCCTCTTTATTTGCACCTTCTTTAACCATTGGCAATACTTCAGAAGGGTTATTTCCGAAAATTTTATATACATTTTTAATTTCTATTTTTGACATTTATTGCTTCTTTTTACCTGGTTGAGTTCTTTCTTGAATCTTATCTCCATAAGCCTGAGTCATTCTATCCAAGACAATTGCTAATAAAACAATCGCTAAACCAGCTTCTAATGCCGCACCAACATTTAATTGTTGCAGACCTAACAAAACTTCATCTCCTAAACCGCGTGTTCCTATCATTGAAGCAATTACCACCATTGCAAGCGCCATCATTGTGCATTGATTGATCCCCTGCATAATATTTGGGAGAGCTAATGGTAGTTGCACTCCTAAAAGCATTTGTTTTTTACTTGCTCCAAATGATCTTGCAGCCTCAATAACTTCTTCATCAACCAACCTAATACCAAGATCTGTTAACCGGATTAGCGGAGGACATGCATAGATAAAAATAGAGATAATTGCAGGTATAGCGCCCAAGCCAAAAAGTATAATACCTGGAATTAAATAACAGAAGGCAGGAATAACTTGCATAGTATCAAGTATTGGTAAAATTGCATTACGTACTTTTTCACTTCTTGCCATTGCAATACCTATTGGTATTCCAATAATAATACAAATTGCTATTCCTATAACAACCATAGTAGTTGTTTCAATTGCCTTATCCCAAAAACGAGGATTTAAAAAACCAATGAAAAAAGTACAAAAACCAACAAAAACTGTTGTTCCAACTTTTCTTCCACTTGTGAAGTAAGTAATAGCAATTACACCAATTATAACTATGGGCCAAGGTGTCTGAACTATTATTCCTTTTAATTCAGTATAACCTCTGAGAAGTCCATATCCAATTGCATCAAAAATTAATCCATAATCAGCAATAAAGCTTTTCCAACCTTTATTGATCCAATGCATGAAAGGGGTATCAAGCCACTTAGGCCAGTTAATTAAAAATTTTGGTAGAGGTATGCCGAGAAAACTATCCCATTTATCAAATAAATCACTGAAATTATCTGGTTTTCTTTTTGATGAAAGATAACTAATTATTATTAATGTTATTAAAACAATTGCACCAAATACCTTAGAAAAAAAGAGCAATGTATGTTTAGGAATTATGTTAGCTATATTAACAATTAGCGCAACTGAGGGAATAAGAAAAATTAATTTTAGAAATAAATAGAAAATATTTTTTGGAATAATCAAATTGTGTGTAGCAACTATTAGCCCAATAAAAATTAGAATACTTGCGACTTTGATATTAAAATTAGCTATTTTATTCATGATTATACCAGTAAATAATTATCTAGGGTCTTTATATTTAAAACCCTAGATAAATTTATAGTTTATAGTGACGCTTTAACTTTAGCAGCCACATCTGCAGGAACCCAAGCTTCCCACTCAGAGTAGTTTTCTAAGTAATGCATAGCAGTTGCTTCCATGTCTCCACCTGACTCATCAACATAGTAAGCTAACATATTATTAACTACTGAAGTTGTGATAGTGTAAGCATCAGCAAATGCAATAATGTCTGCATTATCTGCCGCAAATGTACCTGTAGCAAGCTTAGTTAACGCCATATCTTTGTATTCGTTTGCACAAGAAGGCTCATAAGCATCTGGTCCATCAGCTTTAATTTTGTTTACAACAACCATCATAGCATCCCAACAAGCCTTGTCATAAGCTGGCTCTGTTAAACGCACCATATCAATTTCAGGTTTTCCCATTAAACTTGTTGGAGTCCAATAGTATGTAACAATAGGTTGATTTTTAGCAAAAGCACCAGCAATAGCAGCATCCAATGCTCCACCTGAACCAGGATCAAAGTTAGTATATAAATCACCTAAACCATACTCATTAATCTTAACAAGATTAATTGTGTAACAAGTCCAACCAGAAATACAGCTTGTAATTCTTCCTTTTGAAGGATCTTCTGGATCTTTAAACAATTCCCAAATACCTGGTTTTTTAAGATCTGCCACACTAGTAATTCCGTGAGCTTCAGAAGTTGCTCTGTCTACAAAGAATGCCTGCTCTGATGCTGGAGTATTAATTCCAAGATCTATTAAGTTTCCACTAGCTAATTCAGGATCAATTAAAGCAACATTGTTATCAGTCCAATGCTCAAAAATTATATCTAGTTGATTATCAATTAAAGCAGCTAATATAGGATTAGTACTACCTTTTGTAACTTCCACATCACAACCATAACCATTCTCAATTATATAAGAACCAATAGCTGTATGAATATTTGCACTATCCCAATCAAAATCACCTATTTTAACAGAACATGCATTTGCACTTAATGAGGCAAAAGATATTCCAGCCAATAGAGTTAATGACAGGATTGTTTTTTTAATGAATTTCATAAAATTCCTCCTAATTATATAAATTTTATAGCCGTTATTTATCTATAAACAACTGATAAATTTAGAATTATGAGTTATTTTTATTATAAACTAAGCCATTTAGCATCTAAATACTTTCTAATTTCCTTTCTCTATAAGCTATATAAATTCCAGAAAATATTATAAAAATACTACCAATTATGACTGATTGAGTCGGGATTTCTGAAAAGAAAATATAACCCATTATGCCTACAAAAATAAATGAAGAGTATTCAAATGGTGATGTAATTGCAACATCAGCATTTTTAGCCGCCAATGAAATAAAATAATGACCAGCTGATCCCATCAAACCTAAACTCAAAGCAAGCAATAAATCTAAATTTTTAGGAAAAATAAAATCTGCTGGAAAAAATATTATTGATGTAAATAAAAGAGCAAACGAGTAGTAAAAAACTATTGATGTACTTGAATCAGTACTCATAATCGAACGAGTTGCCAGATAACCTATCGCCATAAATATTGCCGAACCAATTGGTATTAAAGATTTTAAATGGAATAAATCTGTTCCTGGTTTAACTATAATTAAGACACCAATAAAACCAATTAAGATAGCTGACATTCTATGAATGCCTAATTTTTCAGATAACAAAGGGACAGCTAATAAAGCTGCAATTATTGGGGCACTATGAGAAATAGCAATATTCTCAGATAGTGGTAAAAATTTAATTCCATAAATATATAAAACCACACAACCAACTGCAGAAGTTGCTCTAACAAAATGTCTGATTGGCTTTTTAGTCTTAATGGATGATATTCCAGATTTATAGACTAAAAAAATAGAAATAATTGACCCACTTAGAGCTCTAAAAAAAATCGCCTCCCATACTGGAAAATCATAAGTAAAATATTTGTAGGTAATATCATTTATGCTCAAAGATAACATTGCTAGAATCATAAAATTGATACCTAAAATATTTTTTTTATTATAATTCATTTATATTTAGTATTTTTTATATGTTTGAATATACTAGTTAGGTGACTTGTTATATGTTTAAATTCAATGAGTAAAAAATATAATGTAAAAAATATTAAAAGAAAAAAAGATCATTTGTCTATTCACTGGTCTGATAATCATAAAAGTAAATTTCATTTTTTATGGCTCAGAGATAATTGTCCGAGTGCAATTCACCGTACTGCGAATATGAGAGTATTTAATCTTCTTACAGTAAGTAAAAATATCTTTCCTAAAAAACTAGTCCATAAAAAAAATAAAATTAAAATATATTGGAGTGAACTTAATCATGAAAGTAATTTTGATACAAAGTGGTTAAGAGATCATTGTTATTCCTTAAGAAGTAGCAATAAATATAAATCCTCATATTCTTTTTGGGATCAAAAATTAAAGAAAAATTTTAGAAAAATCAAAATCGATCATGACAAAATATTAAATAATGATAGATACTTAAAAAAATGGCTGCATATCTTAAATGAATATGGATTTGCTTTAATTAAAAAATCACCTACGAAAAAAAAATCAGCTTTCAAAATATTAAATAAAATAAGTCATCACCGTGAAACTTTTTTTGGAACTCCTTTTGAAGTTATTAATATTCCTAAACCTAATAATACAGCGTATACTGCAGATGCATTAAGAAATCACACAGATTTACCTTATTTTGAATATGCCCCAGGTTATCAATTTTTACACTGTTTAATAAATGATGCAAAAGGTGGCAATTCCTCAGTAGTAGATGGCTTTGCTGTTTCAAATTATTTAAGAAAAAAAGAAAAAAAAATTTTTAAAATATTAACTACCACACACGTTAAATTCAAGGATACTGACTATACGCAAAAAGCTATACGAGTTTTATATTCCCCTTTAATAACATTGACTAAAGATAATGATTTTAATGACATAAGATTTAACATGGCAGCTATGGGGATTATCGATATTGATTCCTCAAAAATGAAAAAATTTTATGAAGCATATCAAATTTTTGCTAAATTATTACATAGTAATAAATTCAAAATTGATTTTAGATTAAAGGCTGGAGATATTTTTTGTTTCAATAACAGAAGAGTACTTCACGGAAGAACAGCTTTTGATCCTAAATCAGGTAATAGACACCTGCAGGGATATTATCTTGAAAGAGATGAAATCTTAGCAAGATTAAATTATTTTAATAATTTAAAAGTTTAAGTAATTTTTACCCAAGTCGATTTAATTTGTAAATAATTCTCTAGAGCTTGATATCCATTATCTCTTCCAATACCAGACTGCTTATACCCACCTAATGGGATTGTTGAATCAACACCCTCCTCATAGTTATTAATATAAACTGTTCCTGCTCTAATTTCTCTAGAAGCTTTTATAGCTTTATTAATATCTTTAGTCCAAACTCCTGCCGCTAGACCAAATTGAGAACCATTAGCAATATCAATAGCCTCTTCATAAGTTAAAAAATTCATAGTTGTTAGAACGGGTCCAAAAATTTCTTCTTGGGCAATTTTCATATTATTCGAAACATTTTTGAAAATTGTTGGCTCATGATAAAAGCCACCAGTATCTTCCATCGTAATATTTCCACCTACTTCAATCTCTGCACCCTCTTCTTTGCCTAAAGTTACATATTTATTAATTTTTTCTAATTGCTCTTTGTTTACAATAGCACCAGCAAATGAGTCAGGATTAAGAGGATCTGATGGTTGCATTTTTTTACTTACTTCAGTAACTTTTTTTATAAAATCTTCCTCAATTTCTTTTTGTATAATCAATCTTGAGCCAGCTGAGCAAACCTCTCCTTGATTTCCAAAAATTGCATATGCGGAAGCTTCTGCAGCTGCATCAAGATCATCGCAGTCTGCAAAAATTATATTTGGAGATTTTCCTCCACATTCCAGCTGAACCCTCTTCATGTTTGATTGTCC
>JABHWG010000166.1 GCA_018657885.1 Pelagibacteraceae bacterium | reverse complement strand
TTCTTTGTTGGCTACTTGGCAATATTATTTGGTGGTTGGATTAAGTTACATCATCATTTGGTATTTCTTCTAATATCTTTATAGGCTTGTTGGCGGTCAAAACTCATTCTTGTTGTCTTATCAATTATGGAGTGATGGTTGATCGCTTTTTATTCAATCATGCCGAAAGAAAGTTTACTTAGGTTTATTTTTTAGAAATTTAACTCTTTTAAATAAATTAAAAAAATAATTAAAATACCCTATATGGATCTCTTGAAAATATTTTTCCAACTAAGGGAATAAACTCTTTTAATTTCATTGTATCATAATTTGGATCAAATGATGCTTGATCCCATTTATCTACAAAATTAATAGCATCTGTGTAAAAATCATGACCTTTATAATTATTTCTTAGATTGCGTTCTTTTCCATAATAGTGATTGTAGTGATAAACTTGAAATAAACCATGCTTCTCAACTATCCATCGAGTTTTTTCACTAACAAAAGGTTTTAGCACAGAAGCTGCTAGTTCAGAGTGATTTAAGGGGGCAATTTTATCGCCTATATCATGAAGAAGGGCAGCAACAATCATCTCTTCGGATGCATTGTCTCTTAAGGCCCTAGTGGCCGTTTGTAAAGAATGCTCGAGTCTAGAAACTTTATATCCACCAAGAGAATAATCAAGTCCTTTTAGAACTCTTATCAATCTATCTGCAGTTCCTTCTACTTATTCATCTTCAAATTTAGCAAGAAGTTCATAATCTTCTTTATCACCATTTTTCATTTCATTAAATTTTACAGTTTCCATATTAATAATTTTTTACCTCAAGATTATAACTATGATATTCTTTGGCAGGAATGTAATCAAGTGATTTATAAGGTTTTTAAGTGTTTGAATAGAAAGATAATTATTTAATTAAAAGTCTCCGTAATTTTCCTTCAACGACATCATGTTCAATATAGCATCCCTGTAAGTGCCTATTTCCTGAACTTGGATCATATTTAGTTCTACCGTGAAGCAATCTATGATTATCAAACATCACTAACATTCCACTTTCTAATCTAAAATTTATCATAAAATCTTTTGAAGTGCATAATTCATACAATCTTTTTCTTGCTTGATAGAATAGAGTTAATTGCTCAGGATTTAATGCCGGCACATAGTCAAGCCTCCCACTAAACCTAATTTGTTTAAAATTATTCTTACTATCTAGTTCAATTAATCTCCCCCAATTCTGTAAAACAACATCCTTATCGGCAAAATGAAAAAGAATTTCTACAGAAGTTAAGATATCGAAATAATGTTTTTCATTTTTTTTTAAATAATTAGTTATTTTTAATCCATCTACCAAAGTAGAATTCCCACCTTCTGCATCATTGACAATGCAATGCAATAATTGAATTCCAGGAACAGGCTTTCTATAAGGGTTATCTGTATGAGGCGATAAACCTAAGGCAGTATAGGCTAGATCATTTGGATTAGGTTTTGATATTACATCAAAATATTTACCAAAATTTGTTGATCTTACTGGGCCCAAGGTCTCTGCAAATTTAATCACTGCCCCCTTTTTCTTAGACATATGAGTTAGAATAACAAAGCCAAATAAATGAAAATTCCTCAACATATCAATAGTTAATTCCAATGAAGTCTTCAAACTTTTATAATTATGATAAGATTTTTTTAGAATATTTTCTTTCCATTGTTTCTTTTTCGGAAAGATATCGTGTTGATAGACTTCATCTAAGATATCCTTGATTGAAAAATTTCCCGTTTCTCCATCACTAAAAATTATCATTAAATTATTTCCCTTATGTAAAAATTTTTCAATGTATATATTTTCATCTAGTAATGAAGGTTCATATAAACGTTGCAAATTAATTTGGTCTAAGTGTTTTTTATCAGATAAGCGCTCCCTTAACCATAAAGAATGGAGAGACTTTCCAATTAGCGGACCTTCAGTAAAAGTTATAAATGTATTATTGACGATATCGGACATGTTTATTTTTTATAACGAAGAGTTTCTCCATAAAAATTTTATCTTAAAAATTAAAATTTATAAAGTTTTTTATCTACATAATTCTATAATTATGTAGATAAAAATAATCAAATAATAGGCACTCCTCTTATAAATTTATCTTTTCCTATATTTCTCATTAATTATTTTTTCTTTGCTCGTCTTTTGAAAATGAAAAATAGAGGGGGTAGTATGTTAGGTTTTCTTTGTTGGCTACTTGGCAATATTATTTGGTGGGTTGGATTAGTTTACATAATCATTTGGTATTTCTTTTAAAATCTTTATAGGGAACTTGGGAAGTGGTAAGGCCTATCACTTCCCTTTAAGAAAGGAGTTTAAAACAATAATATTTTTTACTCTTTAACTTCTACTAATTCTTTTTCTCGATCAAGAAATTTGTATTCCATTTTTGTAGTTTTAAACAAGTCATTTACTTTATTAAATACACTTTGAGGAAAAAAATTAGCACATGAATAGACGTCTAATTGCATTAAGCCCGGACTGGTTTCATCCCAAATATGTAATGCTATATGACTAGTTTCAATAATTGCTACTGAAGTCATTCCTTTGTTGCCTTTTTCGTTAACATACATTGTATAAGGACCTGATAAAAGCTTCATATCGATTTCTTTAATAAGACTTCTCACCCAGTCAGAAATTTTATTTAAATCTTCTTCTTGCGGACACCAACTAATATCAGCCCTTACAATTAAGTGTTTATGTTGTTGAGTCATAATAACCTCCTTTTAAAGAGGTATTCGTCACAGGGAATACCGTTACCTGGACATTCATTTACAGAGAATAACTATCTGATTTTTTTCTTATATCCTAATTTATATTATTTTTAAAATTGTTAATTAGCTTTTTTTAAATGCAAGATAATAAGGGCGCACACTTACAACTAAAAACAATAACACATACCAATACCACGGAGCTTTTAACAAAATAGTTACATACTTGGCTAGAAGTAAAGTAAAAATAAAAACTGATAACTTTACTAAACCAATATCATACCATTGCATATTACTGATAAAGTTTTCATTTCGATCCATTATGAATTTAAACATATTTTTGCCTTTCTCATTTATCTTACCACCAACCA
>JABHWG010000105.1 GCA_018657885.1 Pelagibacteraceae bacterium | reverse complement strand
TTGGAAGCGGAACCTTAAGAAGTTCACTTTGCTTGATGTGATCATCAAGCATCTCTTGTGCTTCCTCAGCTAATATTACTTCTCCTAAAACCGAAGAAGAAAAACTATAAAATATAAATAAAAAAACTAGAAAAGTTTTAAGCATTCATTCTAATCAATATATGTTTCTTAATAAAATAAAAATATAATTTGAAATTTTTTAATTCAAGAAATTATGCTTGTAATCCAGCAACATAACCAGAAGACCAAGCCCATTGAAAATTATATCCACCAAGATGACCTGTAACATCAACAACCTCTCCAATAAAATATAGGCCTTCATTATTTTTAGACATCATTGTTTTAGATGATAATTCGTTGGTATCCACCCCACCTAATGTTACTTCTGCTGTTCTGTAACCTTCTGTTCCTGTAGGTTTTATCGTCCATGAATTAATAAACTCGCTAATTAAGCTTATTAATTTTTTTGACATATCAGCTATTCTGCCTGAGATTTCTAATTGATTACAAATCATAGTTGCTAATCTTTTAGGAAGTAATTCACTTAAGATAGAATTAATATCCTGTTTTGGACTTGTTTGTTTTTTTTCCTCTAAAAATGAGAATATATTTTTATTTGGCGATAAATTTATTTGTATATGCTCTCCTAACTTCCAATAAGATGAGATTTGCAATATTGAAGGACCACTTAAACCTCGGTGGGTAAATAACATCCCTTCTTCAAATAAGGTTTTTTTATAGGCAACTTGTGATTCAACAGACAGTCCTGATAAGTCCTTACATTCCTTTAATATATCATCGCTAAATGTAAGGGGAACCAAAGCCGGAAGGGTTTCTATTACATTTAATCCAAATTGCTTCGCAATATCATAACCAAATTTACTAGCGCCTATTTTAGGGATAGACAAACCTCCAGTTGCAACAACAAGAGACTGACTTTCATAAATTGTTGAAGCTGTTTTGGTTATATAGTGTTGTGATTTACTTATCGACTCTACGGTTGTGTTGTTGAGAAGCAAAACATTTGCTTTATCACACTCCGCTTTAAGCATATCAATTATTTGTTGAGCGCTTTGATCACAAAATAATTGACCAAGTTTTTTTTCATGAAAAGATATTTGGTACTTTTGAATAAGATCAATAAAATTTTGATGAGTGTATTGATTTAAGGCTGAGATCATAAAATTTGGATTAGAGGAAATAAATTTTTTATGATCGGTATAAATATTAGTAAAGTTACATCTACCTCCCCCAGATATTCTTATTTTTTCACCAATTTTTTTAGCGTGATCTAAGAGAACAACCTTTCTTCCTCTTTTACCAGCTTCAATTGCACACATCATACCCGCTGCGCCAGCACCTATTATTACTACATCACATTTTTTAATCATTAATATTTTAAGAACTTATTTATTCGATAATATATCGGTAATTGATGTACTCCAACTGTCATCACTATGCTTTTCCCAATACAATTTATGCAATTGTCTTGTTAAGCTCCCTACGCTCCCTTTACCAATTTCTTGACCACTCACTCTAGTAATTGGCATAATTCCTCCTGCTGTGGATGTCGCAAATAATTCCCCAGCACTATATAGTTCTTTAACTGAAATTGATTTTGTCATTATTGGTAAATTTAATTCTTTTGCTAAATCAAAAACCGATTGTCTTGTAATCCCTTCTAACACACCGTGTTCAGGAGTAAAAATTCCTGTTTCATTAATACAAAATAAATTAAACCCTGGTCCTTCCGTAATATTATTGTTTTCATCAACCAATACCGCTGTATCATTTCCTTTTTCATAAGCATTTAACATCCCCGTTACTAAATCCATCCAATGGTAGTTTTTAATAGTAGGGTCAACTGAACTTGGGGGAATTCTTTTAATGTCAGTTAAAAGAACATCTAATCCTTTTTCAAAATCTTCTTGTTTTAGTATCCAGCCAAAAGGAACAGCAAATGCCATTACGCGAGGAGTTGCAAGTCTTGGGTCTCTTACAAAATTTGGTGATATACCTCTTGTTTGTATCATTTCCACATAAGCACTCTCTAATTGAGCTTTTTCAACACAGCCAGCTAAAATTTTTTTTAACTCACTACGATCCATTTGACATGGCATACGTAATTTTTTTGCAGACTCAAAAAATCGATCGATGTGCTTATCAAGACGAAAGAAACGACCTTTCCAGACGTGAACAACATCATAAGTTGCATCTGAACGAAGAAAGCCCCAATCTAATATAGAAATTTTTGCGTCTGCAAGCTTTACAAACTTACCATCTATCCAAGCAGATCCTTTAGGGAAAATTTCATTCATTTTTTTATATGTTAAAAATTTTTAAAATTAAATTTAGCCTCTAATATATCAAAGTAGAAGTTGATAATTAGAAATAATATTAAGGCAACTATAGAGATGAAAAATAAAAGGGTTATAAAATTTTTCATAATTTATAGTTGCTTATTTAAATACCAATTTCAACAATTTTTTTCATAACCGTAGGTAATTGTGACTTAGAATATCTTGCAATTCTTAGCCATTTACTTTGAGGGAAGTTTTTTTTCTTAATTTTTTTATAAAATACTTCTAAATGTAAATTGAAGTGACTAAATGAGTAAATCAAATTACCTTTGTTAACTAGATATTTTTCCTTGCTTCCAACTAAACTATCTTTTTTTAATAAGGATTTTTTTTCCACCCATATATCATTAGGTACCTCCAACATAGAACCTAACATTCCTTTTGGAGACCTTGTTCGTACTAATATTTCTTTTTTTTCATTAATTAGGACGTAAGCCCGAGTATATTTTTTAGGTTTTACTTTTAGTTTTTTAATTTTTACTGGAATTTCATTTTGAATTTTTTTCTCATAACCTAAACAGAATTTTTGTATCTTACAAATTGAACAGTTAGGACTTCGTGGTGTACAAATAATTGAACCATAATCCATAAAAGATTGAATGAGACTAGAAGATTGATTTTTAGAGAGAAAAAATTGTGAATATTCTCCAAGTTGTTTTTTAATTTTAATTAGAGGTTCATTAAGAGCATATAATCTTGCGATTATTCGTTCAATATTTGCATCTAGAGGCATTACAGATTGATTATAACTAATGCCCATTATTGCTTTAGCAGTATAATCACCTATTCCTGGCAACAGGATTAGATCTTCATATTTATTTGGTATCTTGCTGTTAAATTCCTTATTAATTATCTTTGCAGCTTTTAACAAATTACGTGCACGTGAATAATAACCAAGACCAGACCAAAATTTTAATATTTTTGGTTCAGTCGTTTTGGCTAAATCTTTTAGTGTGGGCCATTTTTTTATGAATTCTTCAAAACGTGTTTTTACTGTTGGAACTGTTGTTTGTTGCAACATATATTCACTCACAAATACAAAATAAGGGTTAGGTAAGTTATTTTCTTGCAGTACTCTCCATGGTAAATCTCTCTTCGCTGATCCATACCATTTTAATAGTTTTGAGATTATTTGTTTTTCCATTCGTATCTTATTGCTTTCATAGTTTAGTGGTATACATTTATATATAGCAATGGAATATAAGAATAGAGTGTCAAAAAGAACGTTTGTCCCTAAAAGAATTGGGGATACGCTAACTGGAATTAATAGAGCTTATTCAAGTAAATTTGGGAAAATAGAATTTTTAATCCTCTCAAAATGGCCCCAAATTGTGGGTTCTTTTTTTGCCGATCATTCCGAACCTGATAAAATCTCAAGATTAACAGATGGTTATAATGAGGTTGATGAGCCAATTTTTAAAAACTTTCTTCATGTAAGAGTGTCACCTGCTGCGGCAGTAGAATTTCAACACTATAAAGATACGATTATTGAAAAAATTAATAGTTTTTTTGGCTATAAAGCTATTTCAGATTTGCGCTTGAAACAAAATTTCATCCCTGAAAAAAAAATTGGTATTGATAAAACATATCAGGCAGAAATTACAGAAGATGAAAAAGAGCTAATTAAAAATGAGATTGACGATATTCAAGACAAAGAATTAGAAAAATCTATTGTTAATTTAGGAGCATCAATTAATAGAGAGGATAAATAATGAGAAAATATCTATTTATAATAATTTCAAGTTTTATAACTTTTTTTTCAGCCCAATCACTTTTAGCAAATGAAGCATCTGGGCTAGATATTACTGAAAATGATTTTGTGATTGGAGATGAAAATGCGCCTATAACCATCATAGAATACGCCTCAATGTCTTGTTCTCATTGTGCTGATTTTCATACAAATACACTGCCAGATCTTAAAACAGAATTTATTGATACAGGTAAAATTCGTATGGTTTTTAGGGATTATCCCTTTAATTATCCTGCCTTATTAGGAAGTATGATGATGCGTTGTATTCCAGGTGATGTCCGGTATGATTATATGAATGCTCTTTATCAATTACAGCCTAGTTGGGTAAATAAAGATCCTAAAATCACCAAAAAAGAGCTTTATAAAATTATGCAAAGTGGTGGGATGACCAAAGAAGAGTTTGATACCTGCTATGGGAATATAGATAATGAAAATCTTATTTTAGAAAGTGTAATGGAAGCTCAAAAAGTATTTAATGTTAAATCTACCCCTTCTTTCATTATTAATGGAAACCTTATTGAAGGAAATAAAAATATAAAAGAATTTAGACAAATCATTGATAAAATATTATCAGAATAGTTAATGATTAAATTTAAAAAACTTAAAGTCAAAGGCTTTAAGTCTTTTGTCGAACCAACAGAAGTTATTATTGAGAATGGCTTAACTGGAATTGTTGGCCCTAATGGATGTGGTAAGTCTAATTTAGTAGAAGCTTTCCGTTTTGTCATGGGAGAACTATCTCCTAAGCAAATGCGTGGTAGTGAATTAGATGATGTTATCTTTAATGGAACGTCTGGTCGTCCTGCTTGGGATATTGCAGAAGTAACAATTGATTTAGATAACTCTGAACGTCAAGCCCCAAGTCTTTTTAATCAAAGTGATGAAATTGAGGTAACAAGACGTATTTGGCGAGGAGAAGGATCAGAATACCGAGTGAATGGTAAAGAGGTTCGACTCAAAGATGTACAATTATTATTTGCTGATGCCTCAACAGGAGCAAGATCTACTTCTATGGTGAGTCAAGGAAGAGTTGGTGCTATCATCGCTGCAAAACCTGAGCAAAGACGAAGTTTATTAGAAGAAGCAGCAGGCATTACAGGTTTACATTCAAGAAGACATGAAGCAGAGCTACGCTTGAATGCAACAGAGACAAACCTTGAGCGTGTAAAAGATTTATTAAAAACACAAGAAGAACAATTAGAAGTTTTAAAAAAACAATCAAAACAAGCGGAGCGATATAAAAATATACAAAACGATATCACGAAAGCAAGAGCTGCCGTTTTTTATAAAAAATGGGAAATTGAAAAAACAAAATTAGATGACTCATCGTCTAAACTAGCAGATCAAAATAATATTGTTTCTGATCAAACTCAAGAAGTGGCAAAAATAAATATAGAGTATGAAAAAGTTCAAGAGTCTCTACCTAACATGCGTTTAAAAGAAAGTCAGATTGCTGCAGAACTTCAAAAACATACAATTAATTTAGAAAATCAAGAAAAAGAAATTGATCGTGCAAATAGTGCGGTAGAAGAAACACAAGTACGCATTCAACAAATTAAAAACGATATGGATCGTGAGCAATTTTTATTTGATGATGCAAATGAAAACTTAGAACGTGTGAGAGAAGAAAAATCAATTTTAGAAAAACAACAAGGTGATTTATTTTTAGAGGCAAATGATCAAAATGAGGATAGTATTGTTGGTCAACGAAATAATAATCCTATTATTGACTACCTAGATTTTGAAGATGGTTATGAAAAAGCAGTTGCTGCTGTATTTTCAGATGAATTAATTGCTTCCATAAATGAAGAACAAGCAAGTCACTGGCGTATCCTTACATATGAAAATCAATCGATTTTCTCTGAGGGTATACAGAAGTTTTCTAACCTTATAAAAGCCCCAGAAAACCTCAAAAAAAAGCTTGATTTTGTTGGCTTAATTGAAGATAAATCTAATATTCAACATCTACAAGAAAATTTATTACCTGGTCAAATTTTAGTTAGTTTAGAAGGGGAGATTTGGCGATGGGATGGATATGTATCTAAAGGGAAACAAAATTCATCGACGAAGGCAATACTTGAACAACTTAAAAATAGAAGATTAAAACAACTATCCAAAGAAGAAAAACAGTGGTTAGATATTTCAGCAAAAGCGCAACAACAGTTAGATGAATTAAAGGAAAGAGAAACTAAACTAAGTAATGATATTGAAGAGTTGCAATCAATGCCAAATACAATATCTTCTGAAAAAACAAGACTGCAATTATTGATCAATGATAATAAACAACAATATGATAAAATTGCTGGTGAGCTTCAGCAACAAGAACAAGCAGCTAATGAGATAAATAAAAAACTAAAATTAGAAGAAGTAAAACTAAATGAGTTACGTGAGGAAAAAATACGATTAGAGGGAACAATTGAAACAATAAATGAAACCATAAGACAATTGAGCTCACAAGTAAGAGAACGTATTGGTGTAGAGTTAAAGGGTTTGTTTGATCTAGCCGAAATTAATCCAAATAAAGGACTTGGTGACGTAGCTGATCTTGAAAGACGATTGGAGAGATTAATAGCTGAACAAGAAAGATTGGGTGGTGTTAATTTATTAGCAGAACAAGAGTCTAAAGACTTGGAGCAAAAAGTTTCTTCAATAAAAAAAGATCAAGGAGATTTACTTGCTGCAATTGCTAAACTTCGTGAAGCTATTGATTCTCTCAATACTGAGGGTCGTCAAAGATTATTAGCAGCATACGGAGTGGTAAATGAAAATTTCCAAAAATTATTTGTACAATTATTTGGAGGAGGAAAAGCATATTTAAAATTCACAGATGAGACTGACCCACTTCAAGCAGGACTAGAGATCTATGCAAGCCCTCCTGGGAAAAAACTTCAAAATTTAACTTTATTATCTGGAGGCGAACAGGCACTAACCGCTCTATCACTTCTATTTGCAGTATTCTTATCGAACCCTGCTCCAATTTGTGTTTTAGATGAGGTGGATGCACCTCTTGATGATACAAATGTTGATCGTTTTTGCAGTCTTGTTGAGGAAATTGCTAAAACTTCAAGTACCAAATTTTTAGTAATAACGCATCACCGAATGACCATGGCAAGAGTAAATCGTTTATTTGGAGTGACCATGCCTGAGCAAGGTGTTTCACAACTCGTTTCTGTAGATCTTGAGAAAGCTATTGAAATTCGTGATCATGATGAGGAATAATGGATAAAGACGATAAACTCAAAGACCTTAAAGACCGAATCCAAACTGCTGAAACAATCAACACACCTCAACCTTCAAATAAAAAAAATAGTGGGGCTGGATTTGGCTTTAAAATTAGTACAGAAATCATAGCTGCATTGGTTGTAGGAGTGGGAATTGGTCTGATTGTGGATAAATACTTAGGGACCAAACCTTTTGGTTTAATTATTTTCTTTATTTTTGGTGCATTAGCTGGATTTTTGAATGTTTATCGTGTAATGCGTCGCATTGAAAAACAATAATAAAACAGTAATCACATTCATACTATATGGCATCAAAAGGCGAAAAACATAGTCCACTAGAACAGTTTGAGATAATTCCTTTTTCTAATACTGAGCTTGGTGGTTACGATATTTCATTTACGAACTCTTCTCTATCTATGATTATTACTGTTGCTGTAATTACACTATTTTTAACTCTTACAGTAAATCCCAGATCATTAGTTCCCTCAAGGATGCAATTAGTATCTGAGCTGATGTACAATTTTATTGCACAACTTCTAAGTGATACAGTTGGAGATAATGGAAAAAAATATTTTCCATTTGTTTTTTCTTTATTTATGTTTGTCTTAATTGGTAACATGGTAGGAATGGTGCCATACCAATTTACATTTACTAGTCATATAATTGTTACCTTTGCTCTTGCAGCTATTGTATTTATTGGAACGACAATATTGGGATTTGCAAACCACGGTATCAAATTTTTCAGTTTTTTTTATATTCCAGGAGTGCCTTTTTATATGCACCCACTTCTAATTCCGATTGAAGTAATCTCTTACTTATCTCGTCCCATCAGTTTGTCTGTAAGACTTTTTGCTAACATGTTAGCGGGTCATACATTACTCAAAGTCTTTGCCGGTTTCGTTGTAGCGATGCCTTTTTTTACAGGTGTATTTCCACTTGTATTTATTGTTGCACTAACTGGTTTAGAAATTTTAATCGCATTTTTGCAGGCGTATGTATTTGCCATTTTAACGTGCTTATACATAAACGACGCATATCACTTACACTAAAATCTAGGAGGATTTATGGAAATTGAAGCAGCAAAAGTTATCGGAGCCGGTCTAGCCGTTATTGGTGTTATTGGTTCAGGAATTGGAATTGGAAATATCTTTTCTTCTTTCATTCAAGCAGTAGGAAGAAACCCTGCAGCACGTAGTGAGGTATTCACTATGACTATGTTAGGTTTCGCACTTGTTGAAGCAATCGCACTTTTCGCACTTGTTATTGCTCTAGTTATTCTATTTGGTTAATTAGAAAAAAACATGCCTCAATTAAATCCTGAATTTTTCGTTACTCAGCTTTTTTGGCTTGTAGTTACGTTTTCTTTTCTTCTTGTTTTTCTTTGGCGGATTTCATTGCCTAGAATAGGTAATGTTCTTGAAAAAAGAGAGAAAAAAATTAATGAAGACTTAACTGCAGCCAAAAAACTTCAAGCTGAGGCAGAAAAAATTCAAGATATAATTGAAACACAACTACAACAAGCACGTTCAGATGCTTCAGAAATGATCAAAACAACATCAACATCTCTTCAAGATAAAGCTCAAGTTGAGTTAACTAAACTTGAAAAAGGTTTAGATGCTAAAATTGGTGAATCACATGAAGCAATTGAAAAAAGTAAGAATGAATCGGTGGCTCAAATTCAGAGTCAAATAAATGAAATTACAAAATTAACTTTATCTAAAGTTGCCTCATTTGAGGTATCCGATGATGAAATCAAAAATGCTATAGCGAGCTCAGAAAGGTCAATAAACTAATGTTTTCTGATCCTCAATTTTGGGTAGCAGTTGCTTTTTTTGCTTTTATAGCAGCGATTTTTAATCCCATTCGAAAAATATTAGCAACTAACTTAGATGCACAAATTAAAGGTATAAAAGATAAGATTGATGAAGCAGAAAATCTAAAAAATGAAACTCAAGTTACTTTAAGTGAAATCAAACAACGCCAAAATGATGTTCAGATTGAGATAAAAAGTATTCACACAGAAGCTGAGAATAAAGTAAAGCAACTAGAAGAAATCGCTGAAACTAAATTAAAAGATCAAATTACTAAAAGACAAATTCTTGCGGAAGCTAAAATAGATCAACTAACTCGTGATGCTAATAATGTAATCCAATCACATATCTCTTCAACTGCTATCGCAGCTACGATATCAATTATACAACAAAAATTAAATAGCCAAGAGCAACAAAAACTAATTGATAAATCAATTCAAGAATTAGGGTCTGCTTTAAAAAATTAATTTAAAAGCTCTCTTTTATTTTCATCAAGCATAAAACCAACTACTACCTGACTAATGCCAAACTTATTTGATATAATTTCGAGCGTATCAGTAATATCTGTTTCAATGTAAGCGCCTGTTTCAGAATTTGCTTTAACTGATCCCGACGTCATAAAATACTGAGTTTCAATAATATTATCATTTTGATCTAAAAGAGAAACATACAATGGTAAACTAACTTCTTCATTAGCTAAAATTTCCATTGGTTTTAAAATGATAAGTATATCCAGTGGAATAATGATGAGGTCCTCGTTTTGTCGGCATTTTTTACTTATAGCAAAATTATTAAGCTCAGCTTTTATAAAAATATCATCGAGAGATGAGCTGTTATCCAAAGTATCAACAAAATATTTTTCATTGGCTGAAAAAAATACTATAGGACAATTATAATCAATGAATTTTGAATTACCTTTGATAAGAGTATTGCAGCTTAGAATTGGTAAAAACAGTAAAAAAAACAAGAATTTTTTCATGAATATAGTATTTGTTATTATTTAAGTATGTTTATAAAGTAAGATCAAATTAAAAGTAAATGAATAAAAAATTAAAAAAATTAGATGTATATTTAGCTGGACCTCGTGGCTTTTGTGCCGGTGTAGAAAGGGCTATTTTAATGGTTCAAGAAGCAATTAAAAAATATGGCGCGCCAGTATATGTAAGACATGAGATAGTACATAATAAGTATGTTGTTGATAATTTAAAAAATGAAGGAGCTATATTTATTGAAGAATTAAGCGAAATTAATCAACTTGATAGACCTGTAATTTTCTCAGCACATGGAGTTCCTAAATCTGTGCCTGAAGAAGCAAAAAATTTAAACTTGATCTATTTTGATGCAACATGTCCGCTTGTTAGTAAAATTCACAGAGAAGTTGAGCACTTTGAAAGACAGAATTTACCGGTTATTCTTATTGGGCATAAAAATCATCCTGAAGTAATTGGAACAATGGGTCAAACTAATAAAGATATTTATTTAGTAGAAAATAAAGAAGAAGTAAAAAATTTACCTATCCTCAAAGATCAACAAATTGCTTATGTTACGCAAACAACATTATCTGTTGATGATACAAAAGATATTATTGATGAAATTAAATCACATTTTGTTAATACATTAGAGCCTAAGAAAAAAGATATTTGTTATGCTACAACCAATAGACAAGAGGCAGTAAAGAATATTGCTAAAAATAGTGATTACTTTTTGGTACTTGGTTCAAAAAATTCTTCAAACTCATTACGGTTAGTTGAAGTGGCTAAAAATTATGGATCACAAAATGCTATTTTAGTAGATGATATAGATAACTTTGATCCAACTATACTTAATAATTCGGCTAAAATCGGCGTAACTGCTAGTGCATCATCCCCAGAAATTCTTGTAACAAAAATTATTAATAAAATTAGTCAATTCTTCGATTTAAATATTATTGAAGCAGAATATGAAAAAGAAGATATTCATTTTAAAATTCCTCAAAAGTTAAAGGAAGCTATATAAATGGCTGTCTTCACAAAAATATCAAAGGAAGAAATAGAACAGTATTTAGAAAATTATTCTATTGGGAAATTAATTTCTTATGAAGGGATTGTGGAAGGGATAGAAAACACAAATTATAAAATAATCACAGACAAGAATAAATATATTTTAACAATATTTGAAAAAAGAGTGCTCCCTGAAGACCTTCCATTTTTCATGAATCTTCAAAAAGAATTAGTAGCAAAAGATTTTGACTGCCCTCTTCCAATCGAAAATAATAATAACTCTATTATTAATAATTTAAAAAATAAAAGTGCTGTTATAATTTCTTTTCTAGAGGGTGAAAAAATAACTCAAAATTCATCACAACATTGTCATGAGGTAGGATCTGTGGTTTCGCAGTTTACCAATATTACAAAATTATCTAAATTAACGAGGCCTAATAGTATGGGATACAACACTTGGATAAATATTTTTGAAAAATGTAAAAAAACCACTGACCCATCTTACAAAGAATATTTTGAAGTTTTGGATGAGGAATTATTATTTCTAAAACAACATTGGCCTAATAATTTGCCAAAAGCTATAATTCATGCAGACTTATTTAAAGATAATATTTTTTTTACTGATAATAAAATATCTGGTGTCATTGATTTTTACTTTTCCTGTAATGATTTTATAGCCTATGAATTAGCGCTTACAATAAATGCATGGTGTTTTGATGAAAGTGGAAAATTTAATATAGAAAATTATAAATTATTGCTAATGGGTTTTAATAGTAATGCCACTCTTAATGAGAAGGAAAAAAATTCAATGAATACATTACTAAGAGGTGCATCTGTTCGTATTTTGGTTACACGACTTCATGATAAAATTTTTCATCCTAATGATGCATTAGTTGTTCCCAAAGACCCAAAAGAATACTTAAATATTCTTAGATGGCACCAAAATAACAAAAATATAAAAATATAAAATATGATAACAATTTATACAGATGGAGCCTGCTCAGGAAATCCAGGAAAAGGTGGTTGGGGTATAGTTATCTTAGAGAAAGATAATGAACCAGTATATCTTAACGGCGGCGATGATAATACAACAAATAATCGTATGGAATTAGCAGCGGCAATAAATGCCTTAAGCTATTTCAACGATACAAAAGAAATTAAATTAATTACTGATAGTAAGTATGTGAAAGATGGTATTCAGTCATGGATATTAAACTGGAAAAAAAATGGATGGAAAACAGCGGCAAAAAAACCAGTAAAAAATAAAGATTTATGGATAGATCTTGATGAATTGATTTTAAAACATAGGATTACTTGGGAATGGGTTAAAGGTCATGCAGGAAATACACATAATGAAAAAGCAGATTATTTGGCTAGAAGATATATTGAAGATATTTAATTTTTTTCTTATTTTATTTTTTCTATTTTTTTCATCTAATAAATTATATGCTGCAGAGAGATGGGTATTAGATAAAAATCTATCGACGATTGAATTTGAGTTACCTGTCCTACTTGCAAATAATGTAAAAGGTAAATTTAATAACATTGAAGGTTATGTTGAGTTAGATGTCGAAAAAAAAATAAATAATAAAGCTATTTTTTCTGTTCAAATTAATGACCTTGATATGAATTATATTAAATACAAAGACTTACTTTTAAGTAATATTTTTTTTGATGTTTTTCAATTTCCAAAAGCTGTAGTTGATACTAAAAAATTTTCATATGATAACGAGAAAGAAATACTATTAAATGTTGAGCTCACACTAAAAGGAAAAAATGAGACGGTTCCATTAACTATTTATGTAACTAGATTAGCTGAGGAATTAGTTCAAATTCAAAGTGAATTAATATTCTCTAGAACAAAATTTAATATAGGTATAAATAAATGGCAGAATACAAAAATCTTAAAAGATAAAGTTAAGTTAAAAACTAATTTTTTTTTATTTAGAGAGTAATTTTATCAATTTT
>JABHWG010000041.1 GCA_018657885.1 Pelagibacteraceae bacterium | reverse complement strand
TCAACAACCTGAATTAAGTTCTTTTTTTTACAATTTTTAGCAACATAAAGAGTTGCTTCAATCCATCGTAGGTCAGTCATATAAGTATTATTTTTAGTAAAAGATATTTTAGGTAACTTTTTATTATGTAATAATTTTTTTTCATTAAAAGCGGCTAAAAGCCTCTCTCCTCTTGCATCTTCATAAACATAGCTTTGGGATGATTGAGCTCCTCTAATCACAATGGAGTCTTTATGTATAACTTTAAATTTATTTAATTCTCCTATTAAAAATTTAGAAGCATCATCGTCTCCTAATCTTCCAACAAAAGCAGTTTTCTGACCAAGTTTTTTTATAGTAAAACTTGCAACAGCAGCAGATCCACCAAGTCTTTTTTCAATTCCTTTTGCTATAATTTTAATTGGATTTTTTGGAAAAGATTCAATTTTAATTATATGATCGAGAAAAATTGAACCAACTGAATAAATCATACTTTCTTATAAAGAAAAAACTAGAGGTAAGGAACTAAACCTATTTCTTTCCTAAATCGATCTCTTATTGTTACTGCATTAAGAGGAATGGGTTTTATTGGCACGTTTCCTGATTTTATCTTGGATATAATAACATATGCATTATCTTTATCTTCTAGAGCTTTCTGTAAATTTTCATTCGTTTCTTCACCAGAACATTCAACAACATTGTGACATCCTGCTCCAATAGCGACATTTTTTAATGATGTTCGTTCATTTGTAAAAGTTTTTTGATCCCCTGTTGAGCCATAAGAACCATTATCAATTATTAAGAGAGTATAATTTGAAGGTGCTCTGTTACCAATAGTAGCTAGTGTGTTCATGTTCATTAAAACAGACCCATCACCATCAATGCTTATTACATTTTTCTCAACTGCCAAAGATAGCCCCAAACCAATAGATGATGACAATCCCATACTACCTAACATATAAAAATAGTTTGGCCGGTCATTAATTTTATATAATTCTTGAGATGGAAGACCAATATTACAAACAACAAGTTCATCTTGAATTGAGTCTTGTAAAAGATTTAATAATTCAAATCTGTTCATCATTAATCGTCTTTCATTAAATTAAAATTACAAAGAACAGCGACTGGACTTTCAATTACTTTAGCGTGATTGGTAAAAGTAGAGATTTTATCAAGATCCTTTTCAGTATTACAATGAAGCATTGGTATTCTTAGTGTGTTGAGAAGATCTTCAGTAATGCTAGCCATTCCACCTTGTGCACCTACAGGTTCACCCGGTGTCCCCCTATAACTTATAAGGAAAACAACAGGCATTTGATATAATTGTAAAAGAGAAACAATTGAATTTACAGAATTACCAATACCCGTATTTTGCATCATAATACACGGGAGTTTATTACCTAAATAAGCACCAGCACATATACCCATGCCCTCTTCTTCTCTTGGAATAGCAGAGTAATAAATATTTTTATCGTTCTCTAAAATCGTAATCATATTTGCCAAAAGTTTACAAGGAACACTTAAAAAAAAGTCTGCTCCACCTGATTTTAAATTAGTAATAATTTTTTGGCTTATTTTCATCAATATTATTTAATAATATATAAATTCAATAAGACAAGATTTTAAATTTTTAAAAATCGTTGCGTAATTTAATTTTTATTTTTGATAAATAATTTTTATTTTTTCTTAATATTGGAGAAGGAAAATTAGGGTGATTTATGGCATCCGGATAATGCTGAGGTTCTAAACACATCCCATACTGAAACCCATAAGGCTTATCATACTTCCCTAGATATTTATCTAACATCATATTACCTGTATAAAATTGAATTCCTTGTTGGTTTGTAAAATACTCCACACCCAAACCAGTTTTTTTACTAAAAATTCTAGCAACAGCTTCTTTCATTGACTGATCATCTAGCGCATAGTTATGATCTATACCACCAGAATTAAGAAAATCTTTATTAATTAAAAAATCTTTTTGTAAATCAAATTTTGTTCCCTCAACTTCCAAAAGTTTACCAGTAGGAATAGATTGTTCATCTGTTTCACATATTGAGTTGGAATTTATATTCACAATATGATCTTCATTGTTTTGATAATTATCACCGTGTCCATGAAAATTCCAATAGTTATGATTTGTCATATTCACAATTGTGTCTTGGTCTGAAATTGCATGAAAATCCATTAAAAATTCATTATCGTTATTTAATTCGTAAGTAACTGTGCAGTCAAGATTACCAGGATAGTTTTCTTCCATATCTTGTGAAAGATATTTCATTATACATCTAACAGAGTGTCCGGTTTCTTGAATATTTTCTATCTTCCAGATTTTTTTATTAAACCCAACTTTACCACCATGTAGATGATTGGGAGTAACATTCGGATATAACTGATATTCTTTATCATCAATATTAAACCTTGAAGAACCTATTCTATTCGCAACTCTTCCAACTATAGAATTAAAGTAACCATGTGACTCTAATACTTTATCAATACTACCATAACCCAATAGAACATCTTCAGATTGATCTTCTTGATCAAACAGAGGAATATGAACCTCATGAATATATCCTCCATATGTGTAAAAAGTAATTTTAAAGTTATTATCATTTATCATTGTGATACTATAAATATCACTTCCTTTAATTGAGTGGGTTTTTTCTTGTTTAACTTTCATGATTTATTTATTTATTTGTAAATAATTTGATTCCTAATAATTTAATTCGATAATTTACTATATTTAAAAAAATGAAAACTGATAGATAGTTTATAATAAGTATTGATGACCAAATTCCTTTTAATTGAAAATTAAAATAAAAACTCACAATATAAAAAATAATTACAGCTGCAATTAACTCCTTAAACAAACTAATAAATACTGTGAAACCAGGCTTTTTAAGCCCTTGC
>JABHWG010000104.1 GCA_018657885.1 Pelagibacteraceae bacterium | reverse complement strand
TTCTGAATATTAAAATCCTTAGCACACTTATCAGCCTTATCTCTTTGAGGATCAAAAATACCTAATACTTCAAAACCAGCTTTTTTATAAGCTGGTAAATGAGCATCACTTACTATTCCTCCAGCACCTATAATAACTATTTTTTTTGGCTCGCTAGGTAGGGGAATTGTTGTGCTGAGATTAGCAATATCATTGGAAGAAAATAAAGACATATTATATTACATTAATTAACTTTATATATAAAATCAAACTTTATATTTGAAATAATTAATAGATTTTGTTTATATAAAAATATTAGAAATTTTATTAAAGTTATCTAATAAATTAAAAGTGAAAGGAATAAAATGAGTACTCAAAGATACGCCATGGCAGTAAGGCTTAAAAAAGAAAAAAGAGAGTTCTACATAGAAAATCATGCGAATGTTTGGCCTGAAGTATTAGAGGAGCTAAAAAAAGTTAAGGTTAAAAATTATAGTATTTATCTGAAAGAAGATTTTATGTTTGGCTACCTTGAATATGCTGGAGATGATTTTGAAGGTGATATGGCTGAAATGCAAACAATACCAATAGTTGATAAATGGACTAAATTAATGATTAATTGCTTTAACCCTTTTCCTAATAATGAAGATAATGAATCATGGGTTATGATGGATGAAATATTTCATTTAGATTAAAAAGTATTTTAATTTTAAATCTATATTTACTAGAAGCAAATTCACTGTAATATATTTATTCAAAATATATTAAAATAAATTGGATATTGATGAAAATAGAAAATATTGAGCTTTATTACTTATCCATGCCAAAAATTTTGGATGAGGCAGATGGTAGTCAAGACGCGCTGATTGTTAAATTAGAAGCTGGTGGTTTAGTTGGTTGGGGCGAATGTGAAGCTTCTCCTTTAACATCTATTGCAAATTTTATTTGCCCAAAATCACACTCAGCAGCAAACCCAATCATCACTTCAGTACTTAATAAAAATATCAATAATTTAGATGACGTAAAAAAAATTATTAATGAAGTAAAACATAAATCATTAATGATTGCTCAAACACCTCATACTTTTTCTGGAATAGAAGTAGCACTATTGGATCTATTAGGGAAAAAAGAACAATGTCCAATTTATTCTTTATTGGGATATGAAAAAACCACACCTAAAGTTGCTTATGCCTCTGTATTATTTGGCAAAACTCCTCAAGAAACTTTTAATATTGCAAAATCAATAAAAGAAAAAAATTTTAGAGCAATTAAATTTGGATGGCAAAATTTTGGTAAAAATATTCAATTAGATGAAGAGCATCTTATTGCTGCAAGAGAAGCTATTGGACAAGAATTACACTTAATGGTTGATGTTGGAGCTATTTGGGGAACTAATATTGAAGAAGCAGCAAAAAGAAATAATATATTTAATAATGCTAAGATTACTTGGCTAGAAGAGCCATTTTATTCAGATGCTTTTTTTGAATATAGTGAGTTGTATAAAAAAACTAATTTACCTTTAGCGGGTGGTGAATCATGTCATTCAATAGAGTCAGCAAAAAATATGATCAGGTTTGGTAAGGTAAAATTTATACAAATAGACGCTGGAATTGCAGGAGGCATAATAGCTGGAAAGGAGATATGTGATTTTGCTGAAAATTGTGACGTTCAATATGTAAACCATACTTTCACTTCACATTTGCAACTTTCTGCATCGCTACAACCATATGCTGACTCTTCTAAAAGTTTTTTTGCTGAATTTCCCCAGCAGTTAAAATCACTTGCTTGGGATTTAACAGATAATCATATTTCATTAGATAATAATGGTAATATAAACATACCTGAAGAGATTGGACATGGAATGAAAATAAATAAAAAAGCTCTAGAGCAATATAAGGTTGATGTAGATATTTATATCAATAAGGAAAAAGTTTTTTAACAGATAATTTTATAATGTTTGATTTTGATATTTTAGATAGCAAAACATTATTGGGTGAGAGTGGTTTTTATTTATATAAAACAAATGAAATTGTTTTTTTAGACCTTCTTAATCCTTCAGTTTTTTTTTATTCTATAACAAACAAAACTTTATCAAAAGAAAAATTAAACTTACCTAAACCTTTAGGTAATATTTATCCTATGCATAATGGTCAATTTATTATCAGTAATTTGGACGGTTTACATGTTTATGATCGTAATAAAAAAACAATTAAATATTATCAAGATATAAGAGGGACAGATGAATTACATAAAATTTCTTACAATGATGGTACAATTACAAAAAATAAACTATGGATTGGTTTGAGTCATATCAAAGAAACTAAAAACTTAGGATATTTTGGATATTTACAAAACAACAAATTTAATAAACTTGATCAAGGCTTTAAAGTCTCAAATGGACCAGCCGTTGATGAAAAGCAAAACAAACTTTATTTTTCTAATTCTTTAAATTCCTCTATTTATCAATATAATTTAAAAACATTAAAGAAAAAATTGATTTATAAACTTAAAAAAAATCAAGGTTTTCCAGATGGTATTGCTTTAGACAATAAGAATGGTCTATGGGTTGCTCATTGGGCTGGAGGACAGATTTCAAGAATTAATTTAAAAACAAAAGAGATCGATGTTGCAATTAAAATACCCGCTTTAAATGTAACAAGTGTAACTTTTGTTGGAAAGAAACTTAACCATATTTTTGTTACTTCTGCAAAAATTGAAACTTCTAAAACCAAGATGCAAACTTACAAATACTCTGGTTCATCCTTTATCATTAAAACAAATTTTACAGGGCAAAAAATAACTTATAGTAATCTTAATCAACAATAATGCCTTTACTTTCATTACAAAATAAAAATTTATTTCTCGAAATATCACCAGAAATGGGTGCCTCAATAACAAAATTTTGTGATAGAAAAAAAAACAAAGATATATTTAGACCATTTCCAAAAACAAAAAAAATTACAAAAAATAACTGTTATTTTTCAGGGTATTTTGCAACTGTTCCATATTTTGGAGTAATTCACAAAGATACTTTTTTCTATAATAATAAATATATCAAACTTTCCAGAACACATCCTTTAGAGCCAGATACTATCCATGGAGAAGGCTGGGTAAAAAAATGGAAAGTAAAAAAACAAACAAAAACTTCTGCTGAATTAATATATGTACATCAGGGAAAAAGTAGTTTCCCTCATAAATACCAGGCTTGTCAAAAATTTAGTTTAAATAAAACTTCATTAAATATTTCTATAAGACTTACAAATTTAGATCATTTACCTTTTGACTGCGGTATTGGTTTTCATCCATGGTTTAACATCAGTGCTGAATCAAAAATTTTCTCAAATAATTTTTTATATATTGAAAACAATAAAAATAATTTTAAACAAAAAAAACTTACATCGGCTAAACTACTAAATCTTAATAAACATAAAATTGATAAAACTTTTCTTAATTGGAATGGCAAATCAAAACTTGTATTAAATAAAGATATATCATTAGAAATTATTAATAAAAAAAATTTAAATAATTTACATGTTTACACTCCTCCAAAAGAAAATTTTTTTTGTATTGAGCCCGTAACCAACATAGGTGATGCATTTCAAATTAAAAAATACTCAAAAGAATACACGGGTTTAAAAAATTTAAAAAAAAATAAAAAATTTGAATCTTCAGTTGAGTTTAAGCTGCTTTAATTAAGCAACTTGGTATTTTTTTATTGCATCTTTATTAAGCTCAATTCCTAATCCTGGTTTTGTTGGTGGTAATATTTTTCCATCAACAAAATCAAAACCTTCCGTTGCAAGTTCCTTTCTTAAAATTTCTACACATAATTGAGGAGGTAGATATTCAATAAAAGCACAGTTAGATGTATTGAAAGCAAAGTTAGCAGTGGCTGAAATGGAAACAGAAGTTTTCCAGCAATGAGGGACTATTATTCTATTATTCTCCTGAGAAAATTTTGCTATTTTCTTTGCCTCTGTCAAACCTCCGCAACGACCTACATCAGGTTGAGCAACATCAATTTTTCCATTTAAAATTAAATCTTCAAACTCATAACGAGTACTAAGCCATTCCCCTGCTGCAATTTTCATAGGTGCTTCTTCGTGCATTCTTGCATAACTTTTTATATCATCTGTCCACACAGGCGTTTCTAAAAAATAAATATTAAACTCAGCCCAATCCTTTACTGTTCGTAAAGCTTCTTCTGCATCTTTCCATCGATATTGTACATCAATCATTAATTCAATATCTGGCCCTAAAGCTTTTCTTACTGCAGCAACTACTTCGGTTGTTTTATCATCATTTTCATTGAGTCCACTATGAGCGTAAGGTCCGTTTAATGTAACTTCAGATTTTACTGCTTTGAATCCAAGACTTTTTGCCTTTTCTGCCCAAGCAACTAGAGAGTCCCTATATTCTTCAAAAGAGTGACCAACTGGTTGCAAGGAAGCGTAAGGGATAACAAAATCTTGTTCTTTTCCTCCTAACAATTCATAAACGGGTTTATTTAAAGCCTTACCTTTAATATCCCACAATGCCATATCAATGGCACTCATAGCATTCACACCAGCACCTCTTCGTCCAGTCATTGCTGTGCCAATATAAATTTTTTCCCACAGTAAATCAATTTCAAGTGGGTCAGATCCAATAAGAATTTCTTTAACACATTGATCCATTGTATGTGTTCCTGGAGATTCAATAAAAGCTTTTGCTACCCATGGACTTGTATCACATTCTCCATACCCTTCTATACCTTCATCAGTCTTAATAATTACTAAGCATGTATCTTGTGCTGATGATGTTAAGCTTGGATCATAGTTATCAGCTAGTAGTACATAAGTTTCAACATCAATAATTTTCATAAAAGATTCCTTGAGTTAATTTTTTTTTAATATTTCATAATTTTATTCATTTAAAGGATATTATATTATAAACTAAATTGAAATAATAAATAATAATTGTGAAAAATTTTTATAAAAAAAATAATTTGACTCCAATAATAAATGTCAGTGGTTTTATGACAAAAATTGGTGCTTCAATAACAAATTCAAAATCAATCAAAGCCGCAAATGAAATTTTTACAAATTTTGTTAACATTGATGAGTTACAAGCTATTGCGTCAAAAAGAATATCAAAATGTTTTAATACAGAATCAGCAGTAATAACTGCTTCAGCTGCCGGTGGTTTGACTGAGAGTGTTGCTAGCATGATGACAGGGAACGATTTAAAAAAGGTGTTTAAACTTCCCAATACTAGCAAGATGAAAAACAAAGTATTAATACAAAGAGGGCATCTGACAAATTATGGTGCTGAAGTTAGACAAGGGATAGAACTATCAGGTGCTAAAATATTATCTTGTGGACTTAGAGACTCATGTTCAATAGAGCAACTGGAAAAATCTTTATCAAAAAATAAACAGAATATTGCTTGTGCTATGTATGTCGTTTCTCATCATTGTTCTGACTACAATGCAGTAGAAATTTCAAAATTTTTAAAATTATGTAAGAAATATAAAATCCCTACAATAGTAGATGCAGCTTCGGAAGAGTATATGGAAGAATTCTTTAATATTGGTGCAGATATTGCTATTTTTAGTGCCCATAAATTCATGGGCTCACTTACTGCAGGTATTTTGGCAGGTAAGAAAAAATATGTGAAAAATATTTATCTACAAAATTTAGGCATTGGAAGAGGGATGAAAGTAGGTAAAGAAGCTATTTATGCAGCAATTATTGGAGTTGAAAATTGGTATAAAAGAGACTGGAAAAAAGAAATTAATAATCAAAAAAATATTTTACAATTCTGGCTAACATTTCTCGCAAAAGAAAAATTTAAAGGTATTACCTATGAGATTATAGCAGATCCAACAGGTAATAAAATAAATAGACTTCGAGTACATGTTGATTCTAAAATATCAAAATTTACGATTCAATCACTAAGTTATCACTTAGAAAAAAATAATCCTGCAATATTTGTTAGAGATGATTTAATACATCTTAATCATTTTGAATTAGATACTTGTAATTTAAAAAAAGGACAAGAAAGAGTGGTAATGAATGAGTTAAAAAAAATTATATTACAACTAAATTCTAGAAAGATAAAAAATAATATTTCTCAAAAAGAATACTCTATTACGTCAAATAAAGAGTGGTTATCTTGGTTAAATTAGTTCGATAATAGCTTCTATCTCTACAGGTATGTTGTTTGGCAGAACATAAACTCCCATTGCACTTCTTGCATGCACGCCTTTTTCTTTACCAAAGTATTCAACTAAAAGATCTGAGCAACCATTAATAACTTTAGGTTGTAATAAAAAATCTTTTGTACAATTTACTAATCCAAGAATTTTAACAACTTTTAATACTTTATCAAAACCAACATCATTATTTATTACTGATAGTATTGTAATACCAACTCTTCTTGCTGCTTCATATCCTTCATCAAGATTTAAATCTTTACCGACTTTACCTGTTATTAGATTACCACTATCATCAAATGCTCCTTGTCCAGAAATATATGCGTATTTTCCAGAAAACCTAACATTGGCAAAATTACCAATTGGCTTCGGGGTATCAATAAATTTTATATTCATACTATGTTAAATACTTTTTAAGTTTATCCTCATTTAACTCTATGCCTAATCCAGGTAATTCAGGTAAATAAATTTTTCCATCAACAACAGGTAGTTCATTCAACACTAAATCTTTTCGTAATTGAGACTCTGCTAGTTCTGAAGGTAAAAATTCTATGTAAGGACATGCAGTAGTTGTTGCTGATAAATGTGCAGAAGCAGCAATTCCAATTGCAGATTTCCAACAATGAGGGACTACTAAGACGCCTTTATCTTCTGCAAAATCACAAACTCTTTTAGCTTCTGTTAATCCACCTACTCTACCTACATCAGGCTGTATAACATCAACATTGCCTCTAATAATTGTTTCAAAACACTCGTATCGAGTTTGTAACATTTCACCAGTTGCCGTTCTGGTTTGCACAGAATGAGATAATTTATTTAAACCTTCTAGATCTTCAATCGGCAAAGGTGTTTCAATAAAAAATAAATTTTCTTTTTCACACATGTCTAATGCCCTCTTTGCACTTTTCCAATCTTGCCACGCATAGGCAACATCTGCCATAAGTGTCATCTCATCTCCAACTGCCTCCCTACAAAGCCTGACCATTTTTGCAAATTCTCTATCATCATCAATTTGTAAATTATTATGAGAGTAAGGACCTTTGATACATATTTCTAACTTTGCAGCTTTAAATCCTAATTTCTTTGCAGCTTTCGTTTTCTCGACAAGACTTTTTGAATATTCTTCTAAGGTATGTCCTTCAGGTAAAAGGGAAGCATATGGGGTAACAAAATTTTTTTTAGAACCGCCAAGAATTTTCCATACTGGTTGATTATAAATTTTACCACACAAGTCCCATAGAGCCATATCAATTGCTCCAATTGCACATATGCCCAAACCTCTTCTTGATGTCATCAAAGTCTTTTCATTCATCTCATGCCAGAGACCTTCGACATTTCTTGGATCTTTACCGACAAGTATATCACTAAAACTTCTTGCCATCGCGTGAGTTCCTGGTGATTCAATAGTAGCTTTAACACCCCATGGATTTGTATCTGTTTCTCCAATACCAAAAAGTCCACTATCAGTATGAATTTTTACAACCAGATTATCTTGGGCAGAGCTACAAGCATCTGCATCAAAATCAGGAATTAATAAAGAGAATGTTTCAATTTTAGTTATTTTCATTTTTAAAAATCTTATTCATAATTAATTTAAAAAATTATATAGAAATTGGGGGCTAATCGCCCCCAAATAAAATAGTTTAGTTTGAAGCTTTAACTTCGTTCCAAACTCTATTTCTCCATTCAAAATCCTCAGCTGGCTGAAGCCAATTCAAAAGATCAGCATAATCAAGACCAGGTGATTCATGAGTTACAGTTCCGTAACCATATCTGCTATTCATTACTTCTTGAGTAGATTTTTCAATGAAAAAATTTGCCCATGCATGTGCCAATTCTTCATCGGCACCTGAGGTCATAGCCCAAGTATCAAGCCAACCTATTCCACCCTCTTTAGGAATAATATATTTTACATTGTGGCCCATATCTTTTAGAGCAACTTCTTGAAATTCTCCCATTGAGAACATCAAAGAAACTCCTCCACTATCCCAAATCTGATTACCTTCATCAAAACCAGCAAAGTAAGTTAACACTAATTTTTTTTGGTCAATAAGCGTTTGTTTAACTTGCTCCATTTCTGCTTCAGATAAATTATATGGATTATCCATTCCTAAGTAAATTGCTGTATTAACAATATTGTTATTAGTATCATCTAGCACAATCATCTTGCCAGCATTTGCAGGATCATGCATAACTGACCAAGAGTCAACTCCACCTTCTCCAAACTCATCAACATCATAAATCAAACCTAATGAGCCCCAAGAAATTGGAACACCATAATAACCGCCATCTATTTCAACTTCCTTTACGCTTTGAAAAGCAGGCATTAAGTTATTAAAGTTACTAAGTTGACTTTTGTCATATGCTTTTAATAAACCAGCACCATGGTATCTTGGAAATAAACTTGTATCTATAGAAACAAGATCAAAATCTTCACCCTTACTAGCCTGTGTTAATGCAAATAATTCATCTACACTTCCAACATATTTAACTTTTACTTTGACGTCATATTTTGCTTCAAATTCATCAATCCATTCTTGCTCAGCGTAACCCTCAAAGCATCCGAGACTCAATTCTCTTGCCGCTTGTGAAGAGAATGTAAATGAGAAAATAAAAATAAATGATAAAAAAGAATAAATTAATTTTTTCATAGGTCCTCCTATTAATATTAATTATTAATAAACAGTATTTGCTATGAGTGTCAAATACTGAATTTGGTATTTGAATGAAACTTTCACATATGAAATTACAATACCTCAATTTTTTATGTATTCTTAAAGAACAAATTGACTTTTGTTTAAAAAATTGCAAATGTTTTAAAATAATAATCACATCCATTTATCTATTAAAAATAAAAAAATAATGAGTGAAATTTTAGAATTAAAAAATATTTCCAAAAGTTATGGTGAAACTAAAGTTTTAGATAATATTAGTTTTAAAATTAATAATAATGAATTTTTTACAATACTTGGCTCAAGTGGTTCTGGAAAATCAACAATTATTAGAATGATTGGTGGCTTTGTAAAACCAACCTCAGGTCAAATCTTTTATGAGAATAATATTATTAATGAACAACCAATTTTTAAAAGACCTTTCAATACTGTTTTTCAAGATTATGCTTTATTTCCAAATATGAATGTATCTAACAATGTAGGGTTTGGATTAAAAATTAAAAATGTTAATATATTAAAAATAAAGGAGAAGGTTCAAGAAGTTTTACAAATTGTAGGGCTTGAAAATTTTTCTGATCGAATGCCGCAAGAATTATCAGGCGGTCAACAACAAAGAGTCGCTTTAGCAAGAGCAATAATTTGTGAACCTAAAGTTATTTTACTTGATGAACCTTTGGGGGCACTAGATGCTGAGCTTAGAAAACAAATGCAACTATTTTTAAAAGAAATACAAAAAAAAATTAAAATATCATTTATTTTTATCACTCATGATCAAGAAGAGGCTATTTTTTTATCTGATAGAATTGCTGTACTTAATAATCATAAATTTGAACAAATTGGATCACCAAAAGATTTGTACTACAGTCCTAAAACAACATACATGGCAAAATTTTTTGGGGAGTGCAATCTCATAGCATGCAAAGTAGTTGATAAAAAAATGGATAGTATTGTTGTTGAGTCAGAATTTGGTCAATTATTAATTAATCATAGTATAGATAAATCAATTGGTGACTCATTAACATTTGGTATTAGACCTGAAGAAATCAAAATATTAGATCAGAGTAGCTCAAATAGTATTGAAGTTATTATAAAAGATGTAGAATTTAGAGGGTCTACTTCAAATTTAAATGTAAAGAGCCAACACAGTGAAAAATATTTAAAAATTCAAAACATCAGTTCAAATATCTCACAACCCTTCCAACAAGGTGATGTAATAAATGTGGAACTTAATACCGGTGTTGGAACAATATTTAAAGATGAGACAATTAGTTAATTATTTTAGGACATCAATCTGGACACTTATAAGTTTTGTTCTTGTCATATCACTTATTCTTATTCCACTAGGATCTTTTTTATCTTATTCTTTTTTTACAGTTGATGGGACCGATATAATTCACGAGTTTAGTTTATTTAATTACCAAGAATTTTTAACAGGAGAAATATATATAAAAACATTTATTAGAACAATTTTACTTGCTTTAACTGTAATGTTTATTTGTATTTTGCTTGGATACCCAGTAGCATATTTTTTAGCTAGATATGCTGGTAAGTATAAGTATTCAATATTATTGATGTTAATTATCCCTCTTTTTATGAGTTACATCATAAAAATATATATGATGAGATCAATACTAGGTTTCTCAGGTTTAATTAATAAAGTTTTAAAAATGTTAGGAGTGATTGAAAAACCACTTGAGTTTTTTTTATGGAATCAAAATGCTGTAATAATTACACTTGTTGTTATTCTATTACCTTTAATTATTATCCCAACTTTTACCTCTCTAGAAAAAATTCCAAAAAATATAATTGAGGCATCATTTGATTTAGGATGTAAGCCATTTCAAGCTTTTAGATATGTTATTTTTCCTATTGGTTTACCAGGCTTAATAGTTGGAAGTATTTTTGTTTTTATCTTAGCTTTAGGTGATTTTGTTACACCACAATTAGTAGGCGGGACATCTGGCTTTACTTATGGAAAAATAATTTATAGTAATTTTGGTATGGCATTTAACTGGCCGTTTGGTGCGGCTCTTGCAAGCATATTATTAATTGTGTCAGTTATTATTATTTTGTTTACTAACCGCTTAACTGAAAAATCAAAGACATGACCAAGCTAGAAAATTATACCAAATACGTAATGGCGATCTTAACAGGGTTAATAGTAGCTGCATTATATACGCCTATTTTTTTAACTATTTTTTATTCTTTTTATAAAACACGAAAAGGAAAAGTTGATTGGACATCATTTTCTTATGAGCCTTATACAAAACTTATTTTTGAAAAACAAATACTTGAGTCATTAATGAACTCTATTTATGTTGGTGTGGTAACAGTAATTTGTTCAGTGGTTATAGGATTTTATTTTGCAAATTATTATCATACTAGCAAGAGTAAGATGAAAGAATTCCTTCAATTCATAATATTTTTACCTTTTTTATTACCACCAATAATAACCGGCTTATCACTTTTAATATTTTTTAGAGAAATCAATCTTCCAAGGTCTTTAAACACAGTTGTAATTGGTCATACAATATTTGTTTTAGCTATTGTTTTTAAAATTATTCTTAATAAACTCGAAACACTTAAACCTTCATTAATGGAGTCAGCCTATGATTTAGGAGCAAGCAAGTTTCAAGCTTTTTGGTACGTATTGCTTCCTAATATTAAGTTATCTTTAATAATAGCTGGGCTTCTTGCATTTACAATATCGCTTGATGAAACTTTAATAACTTTATTTTTAATAGGTAATGATACTACTTGGCCAATAAAACTTTGGGCTAAAATGAGAGTTGGTTTTTCTAAACAAGTTAATGCTTCCGTAACTTTAATTTTAATTTTAACATCTTTTCTGGTATTATTAATAGCTAGCATTATTTCAAGATCTGAAAAGAAAATTACGTACTAACTACAATGGATAAACGTTTAAAAAATAAAAAAGCAATAGTAACTGGTGGTTCTAGAGGTATTGGTGAAGGCATTGTAAAACGTTTATATAATGAGGGAGCTGAAATTATCATAGCTGATATTAGAGAAGAATTAGCTGAAAACCTTATTAAAGACTTAGATCATAATCAGATAAGTTTCTTTCAAGCTGATCTATCTCAAGAAGAGGAAATAAAAAAATTAATGGATTATACTAAAACTAAATGGGGTAGTTTAGATTTTTTAATCAATAATGCAGGTATAGAAGATGGTTATACTTTAGCTGAACAAACATATGAGTCGTATAGAAAAACAATGAAAGTGAATATGGATGCTCCTTTTCTATGCTCAAAATATGCTTTGTCTCTTTTAGAAAAATCTAAGACTCCAAGAATTATAATGATCACTTCAATCCAAGGTGTACGGGGTTACAAAGGAAATATTTCATATAATACTGCTAAAGGTGGTTTAATTAATATGACGAGAGTTTTAGCTGTTGAATTAGCTGAAAAAAATATTTTGGTAAACTCTGTGGCGCCAGGATTCATTAATACGCCTTTGTCTGTTATGAAAGACGGTAATCTTGAGTGGGATACTGATTGGTTCAATGATGTATATTTAAAGTATGAAAAATTACCTATGGGAAGATATGGCAATCCAGATGATATCGCAGGAGCAGTGTATTTTTTCTGTTCTGAAGATAGTAAATATGTAACAGGTCAAACATTACTGGTTGATGGAGGAGTATCATCAACTTTTTAAAGATAAAAATAACTAAAAGAATAAATTAAATTTTTTCTAACTCAACCTCAGGATTTAACTCTGCTCCAAAACCAGGTAAGTCATTAAGTGTCACTTCACCTTTGATTGGCACTGGTTCATTGGTGAACATTTTGCCGAAGATGGGGACTACTTCAGTTGCTTTTGGATGAAGATTTATAAACTCATTAAAAGGTGTAAGCGTTGATGAGATCCCAAAATTATATGCATAGACACCACTGCAGTGAGGTATTACTGTTATATCATAAGCAGAAGCCATCGCAGCTATTCTAAGTGTTTCTGTCATTCCACAAAGAGTTAAGTCTGGCTGAATTATATCTACAGATCTATCTCTAATAATATTTCTAAAACCATACCTGGAGTTCGTGTGCTCTCCAGTTGCCCATTTTTGCCAAGGAGTAGCTTCTTTAATTATTTTATGACTTTCAATATCATGTGGAGGCAGTGCTTCTTCAATCCAAAATAAATTTGCTTCCCTGACTGCATTTGCTAAATCAATTGCATAGGGAACATCTAGTGCCATATAACAATCAACCATTAGCCTATAGTCTGAACCAACTTGTTTACGCGTCTCCATTATATATTCTTGATTTTTTTTAAGACCCTTAATTCCGTCTCCAGGCCCATAAGGAAGAGGAATTTTAGACCCGACATGACCCCAATCTTGTGCTAACTTAGCTTCTGGACCAGTAACATAGGTTTCAAGTTTATCTCGAACTTTTCCACCAATCATCATATACACAGGTTCTTGTCTTACTTTGCCAATTAGATCCCACAGCGCTAAATCAATTCCAGCAATAGTATTTATGACAACTCCATTTTGTCCCGAATAAGGAATTGAAGCTCTATACATTTGATCATACAGTAAGTTTAAATTTCTTGCATCTGCACCAATTAAGAAGCGATTTAAATGATTATTTATAATCCAACTAGAAATGTAACCTCCATATGCCGTAGCATATCCTTGATGGCCACTTTCAGTAGTAACTTCGATAAAAATACCTTTTAAAACATCCATTCCCCAATTTGATCTAGATTCCTGATAGTCTTTATAAACCGACATTGGATTTGCAATGATTGAGTCATTTATCCAATGACCTGCGGCATGGTCTGTATAGTCAGCACCAGCACTTTGGGTCTTAACAAGAGAAACTTTAATTTCTGCTATTTTATATCTTTTATCCATATTAATTTGTTTTTTACAATAAACATGATTTTTTTTCAAATATAAAAGATAATTTTATATTTAAATTCTTTATTATTTAAACTATTATGGTATTTTCCAATAGTTATAACAAAAATCAGAGGAAATATGTTTAAACATTTTATTAAATTTTTTGCTCTAGTATCTATACTATTTTCTTTTAGTGTATTTGCTGATGGGCACGAAAAGACTATTAGGGTTGTAGATTGGCAATCTGGTGTTGGCGGAATAACAAATTCTTATGCAGATTTTATTAAAGAATTTGAAGCAGCTAATCCTGGTGTGAAAGTTGAGTACACTCAATACACAGTTTCAACTTATAATGAATTTTTAAAACCAGCACTTTCATCAGGACAAGGTCCAGATGTATTTGCAGTATATCCAGGTCCAGATCTTGATGAAGTTGTTAATGCTGGTCACTTGGTAAATATTACTGCTGAAGCTGATGATGAATGGAAAGGTTGGTTAGGAAGTAATATCAATATTCCTGAATTAAGCAGAGGTGGAAATTTATACTTAGCTCCTCAAGATGCATTCACAGAAGAAATTTGGGTTTACAATGACATGATTGCAGACCTAGGTTTTGAATTACCTGCATTTGGTGACTCTTATACTGTCGATGAATGGGTTGCGATTGGTAAAGCTGCTAAAGCTAAAGGTCTCGATGGATTAATGTTTGGTCCAGTTGAGTCTTGGTGTGTGTTTGACGGTTTTGCTAACTTCGTAAATCAAGGAAATCCAGATTATCCAACTGACTCTCTTGGGTTAGCTCTAGATGGAGCAATTTCATGGGATCAACCAATGTTCAGAGATGCTTTAAATGCTTATAAAACATTGCATGATAATGGTGTTTGGAGAAAAGAT
>JABHWG010000120.1 GCA_018657885.1 Pelagibacteraceae bacterium | reverse complement strand
AGGTGAGGTAAAGCCTAAAGGAAATTGTAATCCCTCTCTAACCATATCTTTTTGAAGAAAAATCCCCACCTCATCATTTTTAATTTTCCCAATGAAACTTCCATTTCCACCAAATGAAGTGATGCCAAACATTGAGTTTCCGAGTGATCCACCACCTGCCATTTCTCTAATTATATATTGTTTATGGAGTGAGTTTTTTAAATCCTCATCTATCAAATTCATTGAGTCTCGATTGATGTTATTTTTTTCTATTTCAGATCTATTAGATGGAATAATGGCATCAACCATTGCGTTTCCAATCCCTACTATATCAAGCTTTTCTGTCATTTGTTTTTATAATTATCGGTAAAAGTTGTACTATAATGACACCTAGAAAAATTGCAATACACCCAAGTAATTTATTCATATCTAATGTTTGATTTATAAGCAACCAACCAGCTATTGTTGCAAAAACACCTTCCATTGAGAGTATGATTGCTGCTGGAGCTGGGCTAGCTTTATGTTGAGCTATTATTTGCAATGTATATCCCAGGCCAGCAGATAAAATACCAGTGTATAATATTTCAAACCATTCAAATGAAATATTTTTTATCGTCGGATCTTCATAAATAAAGGCAATAATTACAGATAAAAGAAATACGATAAAATATTGAATGCTCCCATAACTAAAAGGGGAGTTAAACTGTTTCATAAAAACATCGATTAAAATTATATGAAAGGCGAAACAAAAAGCAGAAATAAATATTAGAGAATCTGAACGTTGTATCTCAATGCTTTGATTAGATGATAAAAGATAAGATCCATAAACACATAATAAAATAGCAATCCAAATTATCCAATGTAGTTGTGATTTAAAAATAAAGCGTGAGATAATACCAACAATTGGAACATATAAAGTTGTAATAAATGCAACATTAGATATTTGAGAAACCTGAAGTGCATATTGCTGCAAACCCATTCCTAAGAAAAGAAAAAAACCTGTTGCAATTGATAGGGTTAAAAGTTTTGAATTAGAAAATATTTTAGAAAAATTATTAAACTCAAAGTACAAAGCTAAAGGTAAGACTGTTATTGTTGCAAAAAAAAATCTTGCAAAACTAAATGTAAAAGGTCCAATTGATCCCATTCCAGTTGTTTGAGAGACAAATGCCGTTCCCCAAATTAAACTAGCAATTAACATTAATATGTTTGCACGACTCTGGGACATTAAAAAAACTATCTGTTAAGGTTTTTTTCTTTTTCTTGATCTATCCACCAAGACTCAATAACTATACCGTATAGAGGTATTGTTTCAGGAAAATCAAACATATCCCAATAAGCAATTCTGTCGGTATTACTATGATATAAAGGGATAACATAATGACCCCACAAAAGAACTCTATCCAAAGCATGTATCGCAGTCGTGAGTTCCTCTCTTGTCTGCGCACCAATTAGTTTTTCAATTAAAACATTAACAACTTTGCTATTTACTCCAGCATAGTTTCTGCTACCTTCTTTTTTTCCAACTTCTGATCCATAATAGAATTGTTGTTCATTTCCTGGACTTAAACTAACGTTCCATGAAGCTTTGATCATGTCAAAATCATAATTCAATAATCTTGCTTGATATTGTGAAGAGTCCACAGTTCGCACATTCATAGTTATGCCTAAAACCTCAAGAGTCTTTTGAAACGCTAAAGCTATTCTCTCAACTGAGGGACTTACTATTAAAAATTCAAACTCAAAATGTTTACCATCTTTCATAAGTTTACCATCACTTACTACCCAGCCCTCTTCTTCTAATATTTTTTTTGCTGTTCGTAAATTTTCTCTAGGATTGCCACTCCCATCTGTTTTTGGAGGAGCGTATGTTGTGGTAAATATTTCAGTGGGTAGTTCATTTTTAAAAGGTTCTAATATTTTTAACTCTTCTAACGAAGGAAGCCCACTTGAAGCCAGAGGTGAGTTATCAAAATAGCTGTCTGTTCTAACATATGCATTGTTGTATAATACTTTATTAATCCATTCATGATCATAGGCAAAGGAAAGAGCGTATCTAACGCGTGGATTACTAAAAATATCTTTTCGTGAATTAAAAACTAAAGCATTCATTCCTGACGGTCTATCATTCTTCATTTCATTTAAAACAACATCTCCGCTTGAGACAGCATCAAAATTATATTCAGAGAACCATCTTTTAGCATTATATTCACGGCGATAATCATAATCACCAACTTTAAATGCCTCTACAAGTACCGTAGAATCTTTGTAATAATCATAAATTATTTGATCAAAATTATATTGGCCTTTATGTACTGGTAAATCTTTTGCCCAATAATCTTTTACTCTTTGATATTTAATCTGACGACCAGGTTCTAGACTTTCAATTTGATAAGGACCACTGCCTAAAGGAATATCTAAGAATGTTTTTGTTACGTCTATATTGCTATAATATTTTTCTGGAATTATTGGAAGAAATCCTGCAACAATTAAAGGAAGTTCTTTATCTTCATTATTGATAAAATTCATTTTAATTCCATTTACACCAACCATTTCAGTAGACACAACTTTACCATAAGTTTTTTTTTGATTTGGTGTACCTTTGGTTTGAAAGATCTCCAGACTAAACAATACATCTTTTCTTGTGATTGATGACCCATCATGAAATTTAGCTTTTGGATTTATATAAAAAGTAATTGAAGATCTATCCTCTGGCATGTCTACATGTTCTGCAATTAAACCATATAGAGTAAAAGCCTCATCCCAAACTCTTCTCATAAGTGTATCGTTAATGTAACCAAGTCCTGCGGCTTTAGATCCCTTAAAAGCAACTCTATTTAAATTATCAAATGCTCCATAAGCTCCAAATCTTACAGAACCACCTTTTGGGGCATCTGGATTTACATAGTCTAGATGAGCAAAGCCTTCTTCGTATTTAGGATTTCCGTGCATAGCAATGCCATGAGTTTTTTCAGCAAATGTATTAGAGCTGAGAAAAGAGATAAATAGACTAATAATTAATAAGTATTTAGGATTCATTTAAACTTTCTATCAACTAAATATGGTATTTTGAAGAGGAAGTTCTTTGAAACTACTCTTTTTCCAATTACGATATATATATTAAGTATGAAAATATCACCCTTAGAAATAACTTCTCATAAAAACTATTTAAATAGAAGGAAATTTATTAAATCTTCTATAGCT
>JABHWG010000042.1 GCA_018657885.1 Pelagibacteraceae bacterium | reverse complement strand
GAAGTTTTTTTCATTAATAAATGTCAATTCTTATTAATAGTTGTAAACTAGTTTTATATTTATGGCATTAAATTTTTATAGAAGAGTTGGTTTTGGTTTGTCTCCAAATGAAACTCAGCCGAGTAAACCTCTTAATTGGGCGCTTAATCAATTAAATTCAGTTCCAAATTTTTTGTGGCCAGGATCAACGCCTACAGAAAAAGAAATACGAAATAAATTGGCTGAATGGGTTTATGGTGACAGAGAGAGTTTGAGAAAAAAATATAAAAATGACCAAAAAGCATATGAGAAAGCTAAAGATGAATTGAGAATAAAAACTGGTGAGAGTTTTTTTGAATTAAATGAACACGCTATTCGTCATTATCAAACCAAAAATAGTTCACAGCCAGTATTCGAGCGCTTTTGGCTTTTTTGGGGAAACCATTTTGCAATTAGTGAAAAAGATTTTTTACCGGAATTTAGTACAGGGCCATATCAACGAGAAATTATTAGACCAAATATGATTAAGACTTTTCAGGACATGGTTCAGTCTGTAACAACATCTTGGTGTATGATTCATCATCTTGATAATTCTCAATCTGTTGGCCCAAACTCTAAAAGTAAACAATGGAATCCCAGAGGTACTATTAATGAAAATCATGCAAGAGAGTTATTAGAACTTCATACCGTGTCACCAAGTGCTGGCTATACGCAGGAGGATGTTATCCAGCTTGCTTATATTATGACTGGATGGAGTCATAAATGGAGCAATAAAAAACTCGAAACAGGAGATGTTTGGTTTGATCAAGACAGACATCAAACTGGAGAAAAACAGGTTTTAGGAGTTATATATAAAAATGATGCAAAAAGGGAATTGCCTAGAGTAATTCATGATTTGGCAACACATCCTGTTTGTATTAAATTTGTATCGACTAAATTATGCCGACATTTTATTACTGATGAGCCTACTGAAGAAATGGTTAGGCCAGTGATTGATGTGTGGAATAAATATGATGGAAACTTAATTGAGATACAAAAAGAGGTTGTAAGACAAGCTTATAAATACAAAGATATAACATTTAAGTTTCAGGTCCCAGAAGTTTGGTTAATGCAACTCTCTAAAATTTTTGATTTAAATATACCTCTATTACCGAGTCGAATGAATTATGATTTTAAAACCAAACCCTCACATAGTCAAAGACGATTATCGTGGTGGCTTCGTGAAATTGGGCATTCACCTTACCGCGCTAAACAACCAAATGGCTGGAGTGATTTTGAGGTAGACTGGGTATCACCAGAACTTTTATTAAGACGACTTTGGTTTTCATCTAATATTTTACCAAAAATGATTAAAGCAAAAAATTATAGCCATGATTTTACTTTGGAATGTTTGAAAAAAAATTTTAATGATTATGACAGGATGTCTTTACTTATAAAAAATCTTAATTCCGATACTAAATTAAAAGAAGAGTCCGACATGAGTAGAAAATATGGTATAATTTGTAACTTACCAGGAGTACTTAAAGCATGAATTGTACAAGAAGAAATTTTTTGATTGGTGGCTCTTCAACATTATTTCTTTCAGGTTTTTATCCTAAGATAAGTTTTGCAAATACGCAGAAAAAAAATCTTATTATAATATCTCTTAGAGGTGGAATGGACGGTTTAACAGCTGTACCAGTTATTGGTGATAAAAGATTAAAAAAACTAAGAAAACAATTAATTTTAGAGAATACTCTTAAATTAAATAGTGATTTTGCTCTACATCCTAAATTGAAAATCTTCCACGAGCTTTGGGAGAAGAACAAAGCAGCTTTCGTTCATGCTACGAATATTCCTTATACGGGAAGATCTCATTTTGATGGACAAAACTTAATGGAAACTGGGGCACACACTCCATACAAAGAAAAAACTGGATGGCTAGGAAGGGGTCTTTTGGCTTCAGATATTTTAGGTAAAGGACTAGCTATATCATTGCCTATGCCTCTTTTATTAAGAGGCGTTCCTCAAAATAATAATTTTTTTCCTTCACCAGATTTTGTTGAAACAAAATTAATTGACTCGATTTATAATGAATTTAGTGGGGAGCATAATAAATTAATTAAATCTACTTTAGGTACAATTAAAAAAAGACCCTTATCAATGCAAGTAGCAACAAATTCATATGATCGAAATAAATTAGCTAGAGAAGCAGCTAAACAACTTCATGATCCTAACGGTCCAAGAGTAGCTGTATTTGAATTAGATGGATTTGATACACATACAGCTCAAGGTGGAGCTGATGGAGCTCATGCGGAACAATTGGAAGAGTTAAATAATATTGTAAAAATTCTTTATAAAAATTTAGGCTCATCATTTGATAACACTTTAATTTTAACTCTCACAGAATTTGGAAGAACAATTAAACAAAATGGAGGTTATGGTACTGAGCATGGGTATGGAAGCGCAATACTGATGGCAGGAGGTTTGCTTAAAAAATCACAAGTTTATACCGATTGGCCAGGTTTAAAAAAGAAAGATTTATTTGAAGGAAGAGATTTAAACTCAACAATAGATGCTAGGGCGGTTTACAACTCTGCAATGTCTGTTTGTTTTAATAAAGATCCTGAGTTTTTAAAAAGAGAAGTTTTTTGGGATGATGATCTTCCAGATTTGACGCAAGAATTATTTAAAGTTTAGAAAAAAATATTTTTTTTATAATTTCATGATAAACAAAGACATGATTTCTAAAAACTTTGAAAAACTCTTTACTGCTGCAAAAGCAGTAAGAGAAAATGCACATGTTCCCTATTCTCAATTTAAGGTTGGAGCTGCATTTTTAACGGAGGATAACTCTATTATTGCAGGGTGTAATGTTGAAAATGCCGCTTATCCTCAATCCCAATGTGCAGAGGCAAGTGCCATTGGTAACTTAGTAGCAAATGGCTTTACTAAAATAAAAGAAGTTGTTGTTATTGGTTCAGGTGATTTATTGTGTTCTCCATGTGGAGGATGCCGTCAAAGACTTAGAGAGTTTGCAACACTAGATGTTAATATTCATATGTGTAATGTTAATGGACATATTAAAACATCAACACTAGAAGAGTTGCTCCCTGATTCTTTTGGGCCAGAAAACTTATAATGCATACTTCATCAAAAATTTTTTTAGAACAAACTAATACCAATCCCGACATCGCTGTTATTTTGGGTAGTGGTCTTACTAATTTTTTTGACCAACAAGATATAACAAAAGAAATTCCATATACTGATCTTCCAGACTTTCCTCAACCAACAGTAAAAGGTCATGCGGGAAAATTGGTTTTAGGAAATGTTGGTGAAATAAAAACAGTTTGTATGTATGGTCGTTCACATATTTATGAAGGGCATGAACCAAGTAGTCTTGCAAAACCAATCCGTGTCTTAAAAGATATTGGGTGTAAATTATTAATTGTTACCAATGCTGCTGGAAGTCTAGATGAAAAAATGCCAGCAGGAAGTTTAATGGCAATTTCTGATCATATAAATTGGAGTGGTTTTAATCCTTTAATTGGAAAAAACTACGATGATTATGGACCAAGATTTCATGATATGAGTGATGGTTATCACAAGTTTTATCGTGATCAATTATTGGATATAGGAAAAAAAACTAACCAAGAAATATTCGAAGGTATTTATTGTATGTATTCTGGTCCAAATTTTGAAACTCCTGCGGAAATTAACGCATTAAAAATTATAGGGGGAAATGCAGTTGGCATGTCTACAGTTCCAGAGGTGTTAGTAGCTAACCATTGTAACCTTCCAGTTATTGCAATTAGTGTAATCACAAATCTAGCTGCAGGAATGAATAAAACAAAACTTAGTCATAAAGAAACATTAGATAACGCTAGTCTTGCTGAAAATAATATTTTACAACTTATTAAAAATTTTATCACAGAAGTAAAAATTAATGATCCCACAGGAAATAATTAGAAAAAAAAGAGATAAAAAAACTCTTTCAAAGAAAGAAATCTCTCTTTTTGTAAATGGCTTAACAGATGGATCTTTTTCTGATCCTCAAGTTGCCGCAATGAGTATGGCTATTTTTTTAAATGGTATGTCACGTGAAGAAACAGTTGATTTAACAGAAGCTATGACAACATCTGGAGACATAATTAGTTGGGCAGATATCGTTGATGATGATTTAGTTTGTGATAAACACTCTACAGGCGGCGTTGGTGATAAGACCAGTATAATTCTGGCACCTATTTTAGCTGCATGTGGTTTATTTGTTCCCATGATTTCGGGTAGAGGCTTAGGACACACTGGAGGCACTCTAGATAAATTTGATTCTATTAAGGGTTATAATACTCAACCTGATTTAGATACTTTTAAAAATGTTGTTAAAGATGTTGGCTGTGCAATTATTGGGCAAACTGAAAATTTAGCACCTGCTGATAAAAAACTCTATTCAATAAGAGATATTGTGGGTACCGTAGAGTCTCTTCCATTAATAACTTCTTCTATTTTATCCAAAAAAATAGCTTCAGGACTTAAAACTTTGGTTCTTGATGTCAAGGTGGGAAATGGATCATTTAATAGCAGTCTAGAAATAGCAAGAGATTTATCACATTCTCTTGTTCAGGTAGCACAAGGTGCGGGATTACAATGCGAAGCAATTTTAACAGATATGAATCAAGTTTTAGGTAAAAGCGCAGGTCATACTTTAGAGATGTTAGAATGTATAAGATTTTTATTAAATAAAGAAAAAGATATTAGGCTTGAAAAGATAACTTATGAATTAACATCATCAATTTTAATGATGTCACAAAATTTATCAAAAGATGAAGCGATTAAAAAGATAAACACAGTTGTATCAAGCGGTTTGGCAGCGGAAAAATTTGAAAAAATGGTTCATGCTTTAGGTGGTCCTGTAGATATTTTATCATCTTATAAAAAATATTTAGAAGTTAGTTCATTTAAAAAAGAAATTTTTTCAAAAAGAGCTGGTTGGATAAAAAATATTAAAACTAGAGAGCTAGGATTGATTCTTATAGAGTTAGGTGGTGGAAGAAAACAAATCACGGATAAAATAAATTATAACGTTGGGTATAATAATGTCTTGAATGTTGGTGATAAAATTGATTCTTCGCAATCAATTTTAACAGTCTATACAGACTCAATAAATGACTATGAGAATGTCAGAGAGAAGATTGAAGATTGTTTTATTATTTCTGATTCCCATATAAATGCACTTCCTGAAACATTTGAAGTAATTAAATAATGAGCACGCAGTTAGAGATTAATTCAGATCTCATTAAGTATCTGCAAGACGTTGGGTATCGAAAAGATTCTGTTGTCGATGAGTTAGAGACTGAAACTAAAGAACTTGGAAAAGTTGCTCAAATGCAAATTGCCAAGGAGCAAGGTCAATTTTTAGAAATTATAGTTAAAATCTCTAATGCAAAGTCATGTTTGGAAGTGGGGAGATTTACGGGATTAAGCACATTATTTATGGCACGAGGACTTCCTACTGATGGAAAAATAATGACCATTGATAATTCAGATGAATTCTTACCTTTAGCTAAAAAATATTGGGATAAAGCCGGAGTTGCATCTAAGATCGAATCAATCATAGGATCTGGAGCAGAAGTAATGCAAAGCTTAATTGATCGTCAACATTCATTTGATCTTATCTTTATTGATGCTGATAAAAATAATTATCCAAATTATTATGAATTATCTTTACTTTTACTTCCTTCCAATGGAATTATAATTATTGATAACATGCTTTGGCATGGTGATGTAGCAGATGTATCAAAAAATGATTCACAAACTAAAAAAATACGTGAACTAAGTGTAAAAATTAATCAAGATGAGAGAGTAGAATTTTCTTTATTACCCCTGTCAGACGGACTCTCATTTATTCGAAAAAAATAATTTTAATACTTGAAAAAAATATACCCATACCCATTTTATTATTGTTAGTATGCCATTGTGGGTGCTGACATTAACTTGCTTAACAAGGAGTTTATATGACAAGAAACCTATCCGTATGGAATTCACTAAGACCTTTTTCGGTTGGATTTGACTCAATTTTTGAAGAATTTGATAGAATGCTTGAGTCTACTGAGCGGCATAACTCAAATTATCCACCCTATAATATTCACAGAATTAATGAGAATAATTATAAAATAGAAGTAGCTTTAGCTGGATATTCAAGAGACGATATTGAATTAGAGCTTAAAGAAAATACACTTACTGTTCGCAACAAACAAAAAGAAAAAGTTGTGAATGAACAAGGTAATGGGATTATTCATAAAGGAATCTCTACTAGACAATTTGAAAGATCATTCACTATATCGGAAGATATAAAAGTGAAAAAAGCAGAACTGCTAAATGGTTTGCTCAATATTGATTTAGAGAGAATTATTCCTGAAGAAAAAAAAGCACGATTAATCTCAATCAGTTAACTTTAATAAGTTAGGGGGCTGTTGCCCCCTTTTGTATATGTGATTAATTAGAAAATAAATTTAAATTAGAATAATTCTAAATACCTTGTTTTTTCATTAATACTCCTACAATAATTTTTTTAGATTTAGTTTTATATTGAGAAAGTCTAAAAAACTTTCAGATTCTCAATAGGAGAACATACGGTTATAAATAATTTTTTTATAACTGCTTAATAAAAATAGAAATTATATTATGAAAAATTTTATTATCAAACTTATCTCCTCCTTAGTTATTTTGTTAAGTGTTGTAGATATTGCTTATGCCAATGACGAAGTGAATGTTTATTCCTACAGACAACCTATTTTAATTAACCCTTTTTTTGATGAATTTACAAAAAAGACAGGAATAAAAGTTAATGTTCTTCATGCAAAAAAAGGTTTGCTAGAGAGGGTGATGAGTGAAGGCAATAACACACCTGCAGATCTAATTCTAACTGTTGATATTGCAAGGTTAAATCAATTTGTCAAAAATGATTTATTAGCATCTGTTGATTCAAAAATTTTACAAGAAAATATACCTTCACATTTACGAGATAGTAAAAGCAGATGGTTTGCATTATCTAAAAGAGCTAGAATATTAGCGGTCTCAAAAGAGCGTGTGCCTCTTGGTTCAATTAATAATATTGAGGATCTTGCAAATGAAAAATGGAAAGGAAAAATTTGCACTAGAATCGGAAGTCATGATTATAATAGATCACTCTTAGCGTCTATTATTGCAGCAAACGGAGAAGAGGTAGCTGAAAACTGGGCAAAAGCACTCGTGCAAAATTTAGCAAGAAAACCTGAGGGGAATGATAGAAACCAGGCCAAGGCTGTTCATGAAGGAATTTGTGATATTGCCGTTATGAATACTTATTACTTTGGTAAAATGAAATTTAATGAAAAAAATCCTGAACAAAAAGAGTGGGCAAGCTCTTTACGATTGATTTTTACTAATCAATCTAACAGGGGGAATCATGTTAATATTGCTGGTGGAGGAATAATTAAATATTCAAAGAATAAAGATAATGCACAAGCTCTTCTTGAATTTTTAACTACCCCGGATGCTCAAAAATTATATTCATCAATGAACTATGAATATCCTGTAAATCCTAAAGTTAGACCTTCTAAAGAATTAGATTCATGGGGTATTTTCATAGAAGATCAATTACCTGTTGAGCGGATTGCAGAACTAGCACCAACTGCTCAAAAAATTATTGATAGAGTTGGTTGGTAGCCTATAAGGGCATATTGTGTCTAGTTGGAATATTTGGTCAGTACCGGTTGGAATTATATCTTTATTTATAATTTCACCAGTACTGGCTATTTTTTATTCTGCTCTTTTAGGGGATACAACTTTATGGCCACATCTGTTTGCAACAGTCTTACCAAGATATCTTCTTAATACTTTATTATTGATGCTGGGAGTTGGGAGTTTAAGCCTTCTCTTTGGAATATCTACTGCATGGTTGGTATCACGATATCAATTTCCAGGAAGGTCTATTTTTGAATGGGCTCTTTTATTACCTGCTGCAGTACCTGCTTATATTATCGCTTATACTTATACAGATCTCTTAGAGTATGCTGGTCCTATTCAAGGATATCTTAGAGATGTTTTTAATTGGAAAAACTCAAAAGATTATTGGTTTCCAAATATAAGATCGATGGAAGGAGCCATTCTAGTTATGTCATCAGTTTTATATCCCTATGTTTATTTATTAACTCGGGCATCATTTATCACTCTACCAATTTCTTATTTTCAAACCAGTGCAATTTATGGGCACAAACCTTTTTTTGCTGTTGCTCTTCCCTTGGCAAGACCAGCAATAATTGCTGGATTAGCTTTAGTATTAATGGAAACAATTTCTGATTTTGGAACTGTAGATTATTTTGCAATAGAAACTTTAACATTAGGAGTGTTTAATGTGTGGCTGGGAATGAATAGTTTATCAGGTGCCGCTCAAATATCTTCAATATTGTTTTTTATAGTAGTTATACTTTTAGCTTTAGAATTAATAGCCAGGCGAAACCAAAGATTTTATGAGAAGCATAGTAGACAAGAAACTTTAGAATTAGAAAAGATTTCAAATTTTCAAAAAATATTATTTTTTATAATATGTCTAATCCCTCTCATACTCGGTTTTATCATTCCAGTATCAGTGTTATTAAATTTTGTTTTAAAGGGGTATGCTGTAGTTAACATTGGCGAAGTTGTAGATACGGCTATTACAAGTATTTCTATCTCATTTATAGCATCAACAACAATTATGTTTTTATCTTTCCTCATGGTAGTTGTTGCAACGTATAAATCCAATACTTTTCAAAAATCACTAATTTTTTTAGCTTCTTGTGGATATGCATTTCCTGGAACAATTTTAGCAGTTGGGGTTGTTGTTTTTGTAGGATGGTTAAATAATATTTTCTATTTTCATATGAGTTATTTTATTGGAGGGTTTATTGTATTAATATTTGCTTATACATTACGCTTTTTAGCTATTGGTAATGGATCAATCAGATCTGGCGTTACGAGAATCAACCCCAATCTTATTGAGGCCTCAAGAACTATGGGAAGAAGTTTTTTCACAACAATGAAAAAAGTCATACTTCCATTGACTTATACATATGTTTTAGTAGGAGGAATTTTAGTTTTTGTCGATATCTTAAAAGAACTCCCAATCACTCTTTTGTTAAGACCTTTTAATTTTGAAACGCTTGCAACATACGTTTATCAATATGCTTCAGATGAAATGTTGGAAGAATCATCTTTTGCTGCTTTAATTATTATAGTAGCAGGTTTAGGTCCTGTCATATTTTTAAGTAAAACAATAAAAAAATATTCCGGTAAATAGATTAACTGTTAGAAAAAATAAAAGTTTGTTCTCTATCAATCTCTATTCCTACAGCACTAGATTGATTCGGTAAAAAATTTGGAGGCATGTGACTGTGCACATGAACTATTTCATTGTCTTTACTCAAAACTGACAAATGCACAAAACTATAACTACCCATTAATTTTGATGCCATTACTGTGCCTTTAATGCCGTTCACTGGGGTTTGTTCTCGACTTAATTTAACTGCTTCAGGCCTAATGTAAACACTTACATTTTC
>JABHWG010000111.1 GCA_018657885.1 Pelagibacteraceae bacterium | reverse complement strand
GACAATGATAAAGTCAGCAGTATTAAAAATGACTTTAAGATTTCAAAAGCGTTTAATAAAATTGAAGATGTTCAGTTATCAGATTTTGATTTAGCTTTAATTTGCTCACCTGCTAATTTTCATGTTGAGCCAATGAAAATCTGTGCACTAAACAAATTACCATTTATGGTTGAGAAACCTCTTTCGACTAGTATGGAAGGAGTGGATGAAGTTATTACCTTAGTTAAAAAAAATAATTTGTTTGCTAGAGTAGGTTATACAAGAAGGAATAGTGAGCATCATAGATCTCTGAGGGAAAAAATTTTAAATCATAAAATTGGAGATGTTAAATTGATATACATTAACTCTTCTCAAGAATTTCCAAAATATAGACCCGATTATCAAAAAATTTATTATGCGCATCCTCATATGGGTGGAGGAGCAATTTTAGATGCTGCAACTCATTTGATTGATCAATTAATTTGGATTATTGGAAAACCATCAGAGGTTAGTTGTATGTTTGATAGATTAGTCTTAGAAGGAACAAATACGGAAGATACATGCTTGATCAATATACGGTTTGAGAACGGCTCAATGGCAAATATTTTGGTAAATCAATTTCAAAAACCAAATATAAATTCGTTTGAATTTATTGGTACTAAAGGAAATTTAAGGCTTAATCATTCTAATCTTAAGTTTTCAGATGATGACTCAGGAATTTGGAAAGAAGAAAAAGATTATTGTGCTGGATTAGATCCCATGGAAGTCCATCAAAATAATTTTTTATTACAAGCTAATAGAATACTCGATGGTTTAGAAGGACAAGAATGTGATTTAGCTACATTAGAAGAGGCAAGACTAAATTTAGAAGTCGTATTTGCTGCAAAAAAATCTTGGCAAGAAAAAAAAATAATTAAAATAAATTAAAGATGAATGATTTAACAAATAAAACTATTTTGGTAGCTGGAGGCGCTGGTTATTTGGGTTCAAGTTTATGTAAAGCCATTTTATCAAATAATGGAAACTTATCTATTGCGGATATTGATGATAAGAAAATAAATATTTTATTAGGCGCTTTAAAAATCGAATATCCTGATGCAAAAATTTTATCTGTTAAATTAGATATTAAGAATGAAAGCTCTATCACCGAATGTGTTAATACAACATACGAACACTTTGGCAGTATTGATGGTTTAGTAAATGCTACATTTGGTGCAACGAATAAAAATTTAGAAAATCTCAGTGCAGATGATTTTAATGCCGCTAATGAAATTAATTTAACAGGCTCCTTCCTTTTATCTCGGGCAACTTCATCAAAAATGAAAGCAGGAGCGAGTATTGTAATGTTTGCTTCTATGTATGGAATAGTTTCTCCTAACCCTTCTTTATACCCTGATGGAATAAACCCTAATCCAATAGAGTATGGAGCAGGTAAGGCCGGACTCATTCAATTAACTAAATATTTAGCAGGATATTATGGACCACAAGATATTCGAGTTAATGCTATAGCGCCAGGCCCTTTCCCAAATTTGATTAAGGATGATAATCATAATGAGGTTTTTATTAATAATCTTAAAAATTCAACAATGTTAAAAAGAATAGGAGAGTCTAATGAAATAGATGGTCCAATAATTTTTTTACTGTCAAATGCTTCAAGCTATATTACGGGTCAAGTTCTAAAAGTTGATGGCGGATGGACGGCATGGTAAACTAAATATTGATATGACAAATTTTCCAATACAAAAAAAAGATCTTAAACTCGCAATGCTTGGAATGACTGAGGGTAATGGCCATCCTTATTCCTGGAGTATAATTATTAATGGTAAATATAATGCAGCAGCTCTAGCTAAATGTCCTTACGCTGCCATAATAGATTATATTTCTAAACAACCACAAAATACCATAGGTATAGATGGTGCTGAAGTGACACATGTGTGGACGGATAATTCTGAAGATGCAAAACATGTGGCTGAAGTTGCAGAAATTGCTCATGTAGTTTCAGATCCCAAAGATGTTATAGGCAAAGTTGATGCAGTATTAGTTGCAACAGATATTGGTTCTGAACATGTTAAAAGATGCCAGCCTTTTATTGAGGCAGGAGTTCCTATTTTTGTCGATAAACCTCTTTGTGATAATCTAAATGATTTAAATATTTTTAAGACTTGGGTTGAGCAAGATAAACCTCTTATAAGCTCATCTGCTATGAGATATTGTAAAGAATTTGAACCTTACCATCAGTCAACATATGAATTGGGCGAGTTAAGATATATTAATGTGACGATGGCAAAAAGTTGGGAAAAATATGGGATTCATGCTTTAGAAACTCTATACCCAATTACGGGACCTGGATTTGAATCAATTCAAAATTTAGGAGATAAACATAAAAATATTATTCACTTAAAACATTCCAAAGGTATAGATATAAATATTGCTAATATAAGTGATATGTTAGG
>JABHWG010000137.1 GCA_018657885.1 Pelagibacteraceae bacterium | reverse complement strand
GTTTCTCCTCCAGCAACTAAATCAAAATTTAAATTATTTTTTTTAAAATATTCTACTGCCTCATTCATAATAAAATCTCTCTCATCAATAAATGAAATAATTTTTCGGCAGTCTACATAGACTGGAGACTTAAGGCCTGATGTTAGGGTAAAATGCTTATTAAAAGAGAATTGAACTGATTTAATATCAATTAGTTTTTCAGCAACAATTTCAGACATTTCTAGCTAATCAACGCAATATGATCTTTAGAAAAATTACCTGGAACAATCATAATAGGAATTCTCATATTTGTTATTTCTTGACTAAGAAGAGAATTAATTATTGTATTTGAATCTTTGTTTTTAGGATCAGAATTTGCTGCCAATACTAAAACATTAATATTTTTTTCTTCCTCTATAAGTTTTTTTAATTCAGTAATCGTTTCACCCTCTCTTATAGCTAATGCTGGCATTTCACCTGTTTTATCTTTGACATGACTGGCAGCCTTTTGAAGAAGTAACTCCGCAGTATCTCTTGCTTCGTTTTTCATAATTTCAGTAACACCTTGTGTTGTTAAAACATCCAAAGGTTCGATAAATGTTGCAATAATAATTTTTCTACTTGTTTTTTTTGATCTTGCACAAGCATACTCAAGGGCTATTTCCATCTCATTAGAATTATCAGCTATTACAAGTATGTATCTATTATCATTCATTATAATCTCCTAAACATTGAAGCAGCTAAAAAACCTGACAATATAGCAAAAATAATTGCAAACAAACCATAAGCTGCTGAATTATTGTGAGCAAAATCATATATTTTACTTCCTATTCCTGATTTAGCTAATGTTATAGTTTTTTCCTTCATGTTAATAATTATGTTATCTTTTATTTGATAAACATTAATTTTATATTCCCCTGGTAAAGATTCAGCGGGAAAGAATACTCTTGTTTGAAAAAGTTTATTTTCAATTTTATCTATTTGATATTTTTTGAATAAATTTTTATTTTTTTTTATTCTGATAAAATTATCTTTCCAATTTTTAAGAGTAGAGTTTGATATAAAATTTCTTTTTGATAATTTATTTTCAAGTAAATAGTCAAAACTGAGTTCTTGTTTTATTAAAGTTGAAGTGGGTAAGATATCTTCAAGTTCAGCTGATGAGGCAATAAAAAAAATACTTGGGACTTTATTATAAGTAATTTTTTTAGTATTGAACCAAAAACCTAAAATTCTTTCTTTTTTATTTATTACTGCTTTTTTTTCAGGACCTTTTATAGTTATTAAAGTTTCTTGTTCATCATTTAAAATTCCAAATACAATTATTTCTTTTCCATTAAAATCTGTTTTAATTTTTATATTATTTTCTGATAGATCAAAGTAAGCTTGGGCAAAAATTATTTTAGTAAAAAAAACAATAATTAAAAAAATACTTAATTTATAAATTTTATACTGCATTTATACCTTGTTTTCCCCATAGTATAAACTTACCACATGCTTTGCTTGAATGAAAAATAGATATCTTTCAATCAGCATGCCAATTATCGCAAAAATAAAAATTATAAAAAAAGATAATTTTAATATAAAGATATCAATTATAAGACTTGCTTCTTGTACAATCATATAAATAGGTAACACGCACGTTAATATCGAAAAGCATACTCTTAAAAAATTTGCTTTTTCTTTTTTAATTTTATTTATCATTTCAGTAGTTAAAAAGTTTTTTCCTGTATGTGGACCTTCAAATAATGATACGTTTTTATTTTTCCCACCTAATCCTGTTGCAGAATTTGCAGTGCTTTTAGTATTTTTATTAATATAATACCAATAAGTAAGTTTGAAAAATAAACACAATACTAAACTTGAAATAGTTAAATGATATAAATAGATAACCTTAACTTCATAAAAGCAAGCCAAACAGTAGATACTAAGCGCTCCCATACATATGGCATTAATTATATAAATAGGTGTGACGAGTTTATTGTTCCACACAGGGATAGTTTTTAAAGTAGCATATATTTGACCAGTACAGTAGACTGTTACTAAACATAAAATAGAAGAAAGATGCAAAAAAAATATAAAAAGATTATTTTCAAGATACCAAAGAAGATAAAATAACACCAAAGGGATAAAAGTAAAAATCGCTGCTAAGCCTTCTCTAGATAACCAAGAGGATTTCCATTGACTAAAAGATCTCCAAGCTCTTTCAGGGTGACCCAAATGAAGAGTTGATGATAGTAGTCCAGAGCAAATAAAAGCAAAGCTTACAATAATAAGAATTAATTTAAAATCACTATCAAAATTTATCTGTGTAATTAATGAGAGGCAAGAAAGACATAGTATTATCCCGTAACCAGTTCCAGAAAATACAGTAAAAAATATTGTAGACTTACTTGGATGCATCTTTGATTATTTCTTTCCATGTTTCAAAGGTGAAATCATTGTCTTGAGTCACGGAACTTAATTTGTCACTACTAAACTGATCATTTTTCTCTCTTGGCGGAAGGTATTTATTTGTCGGAGCACATTCTTGTTCAGGCATAAGATCATATCCATTTCTTTCTTCGACTAACCTGAATATTTCAGAGTTTTCATCCCCTAAGTTACCAAAGCTTCTTGCTCCTGCTGGACAAGTTGATACGCAAGCAGGAACTCTGTCACTTTCTGGCAAATTTTCGTTGTATATTTTATCTACACATAAAGTGCATTTTTTCATTATGCCTGCCTCCTCATCATATTCTCTGGCACCATATGGGCATGCCCACGAACACAATTTACATCCAATACAAGTATCTGGGTTGACTAAAACAATCCCATCTTCTTCTCTTTTGTAGGAAGCACCAGTTGGGCAAACTGTTACACATGGAGCATCGCTGCAATGTAAACAGCTCTTTGGAAAATGCACTGTTTTACTTCCATTAATCTCATTTTCAACTTCAAATGTATGAATTCTATTAAACCAAACACCAGTTGGATCATCACCGTATGGATCGATATCATGAAGGGGCGATGAATGTCCTGATGTATTCCACTCTTTACAGCTTACGGCACAGGCATGGCAACCCACACAGATATCTAAATCAATTACGAGACCAAGTTTTTTATTTTGTTTTTTTGGCAAAGATGTCATTTTATATTTTTGCTGTTTCCGATGAATTCTTTAATTTTAGTTAAATTATTCTTACTATATTCTTTTGGAAATTGTTTGCCATAATCATTAATAGAAATATTTCTTCTTGAATTATTTTTAATTATTTCAAAACTTGGGTAAATTTTTCCATCATTCTCTTCATCACTACATTTATAAATCTTTACTTTTAAGTCATACCAAGCGGCCTGACCGGTTATGGGATCTGAATTAGATATTATTGAATTTTTGTTGCTTGCATTTGAAAGAACATCAGAGATTAAATGATTTAATAAAAAACCTTTGTTCGATTCTGGAGCGTCGGGACTTAAGTTCCAAGCACCTTTTCTTTTACCAATAGCGTTCCATGTCCATACAGTATTTTTATTAACTCCTTGCATGATTTTACATTGAACTTTTATTTTACTACTAAAACTCTCGAGCCAAACCCAATCAAAATTCTTGAGATTATTTGTTTTTGCAATATGTTTACTAATATACAAATAATTTAAATTAGTTATTTGTCTTAGCCAAGCGTTTTGAGAGCCCCAAGAATGATACATGTGTGGAGGTCTTTGAGTCACGGCATATAATTCATAAATTTTATTATTATCTGCATTTAATTTTTCTTCGAATGGTTGATACCAGGAAGGGATTGGATCAAAATATTTTATAATTCTTTCTTTTAAATGATCTGGAGGAATTTTCTTACCGAAACCCTCTCCTGCTAATCTAAATTTTTGCATTTCTTCACTATATAATTGCATAACAATAGGTTCATTTTTGGCAATCCAACCCATTTCATGTGCAAAATCTAAATAAGCTTTATTTGTAAACTTAAAATATTTTTGATTTTCACTAAATTCATGACTATGAAAACAGCCATTATCTATATATTCGTGAATTTGATTCTTGTTGATCGCACCCTTTCCAAATTCATTACCATCTCCTCTCCATCCTGCCAAAGGACCTACACCAGGCTGTCTTTCATGATTAACAATATAGTCACTATACCCATTAGGAAATTTAGCTGAGAAATCTTCGTTTACAAATCCAGGAAGCCCCAGTCTAGCCCCTAACTCAATCAAAACATCTTGAAATGGTTTCACATCTCTTGACGGTTTGATAATAGGTTGCCTTATGGCATCTGCAGCACTGTCAGCAGAGCTTATTGGCCTATCTAAGAGTGATATGCAATCCCATCTTTCAAGAAAAGTCGTATCTGGTAAAACTAAGTCAGCATAAGGAACTGTCTCTGAATAATAAGCATCACTATAAATTATTTTAGGGATTTTATATTCCCCAGTATCTTTGTCTTTATCTGTTAATTTTTTTATCGTTTCCTTTGTATTCATAGAAGAGTTCCAAGCCATATTTGCCATGTACATAAAAAGTACATCAATTTTGTACGGATCGCCCTTCCATGCATTATTGATTACCATATGTATTAATCCATGAGCAGATAAAGGATTTTCCCAACTATATGCTTTATCTATTCTTAATGGGTTTTCATTGTCATCAGTTAACAAATCATCTGGTGAGGTAGGAAAGCCAAGAGGCATTCCTCCAATTGGAGTATTTGCTTTAACTATTTTACCAGCTGGTTTTGGGCCTGGAACAACATGCTTTGGATATGGCGCTTTGTACCTAAAACCCCCTGGAACATCAATTGACCCAAGTAGGGTTTGAAGAATATGAATTAATTTGCAAGTATTAAATCCATTGGAGTGAGCTGAAATACCGCGCATGGCGTGCATTGAAACTGGCCTTCCTTTAAAAGAAGAATTTTTTTTTCCATTAAAATCTTCCCATTCAACTTTAATCTCAATCTCTTTTTCAAATGCAGTTTCAGCTATTTCTGCAGCAATTCTTTTTATCACATCGACTTCTACATCAATGGAACTAGAAATATTTTCAGGTTTATATTTTGGTTTTAAATATTCTTTTGATAGTAATTCAAAAGATGGAATAACCTCTAAATTATTATATTTGTATTTTCCAAAAAAAGCAGAATTAGAATTCTGATCTTTTGTCGTAGTTATTTTTTTATTATCTTTACAGTATACAAGAGGAGAATTGTTTTCATCTCTTGCAAATAAACCATGATTTTCTTTTCCAGGGTTATTGTAAACGAGCCAATTTGAATTTGTGTAACGTTTAAGATACTCCCAATCAACTTTATTTGATTTTAATAATTCGTAAATAATACTATGGACTAGCAAACCATCAGTGCCTGGTCGTATGCCAATCCATTCATCCGCTATAGCTGAGTACCCTGTTTTAATTGGGTTAATAGATACAAATTTACTATCATCTTTAGATTTAAGTTTCCCTAATCCCATTTTTATTGGATTTGAATGGTGGTCTTCTGCACATCCAAACAAAATAAAATATTTAGTGTGCTCCCAGTCAACTTCTCCAAATTCCCAAAAAGAACCACCTATTGTATATAATCCTGCAGCTGCCATATTGACCGAGCAAAAACCTCCATGGGCTGCAAAATTACATGTGCCAAATTGATTGGCCCACCAACCAGTTAATGATTGACTTTGATCTCTTCCAGTAAAAAATGCTAGTTTTTTGGGATCAGTGTTTCGAATTTCTGATAACCAAGTTGTAGCAATTTCCATAGCTTCAGACCATTCAATTTCCTTAAATTCCCCTTTACCCCTCTCTCCAGTTCTCAGAAGTGGTTTTGTTAACTTAGCAGGAGAGTTTTGCTGCATAATTCCAGCAGAACCTTTTGCACATAGTACGCCCTTGTTAGTTGGATGATTTTTATTACCTTCGATGTATCTTATTTTATTATCTAATAAGTGGACATTAATACCACATCTGCAAGCGCACATGAAACATGTAGTTTGTTTTATCTCATCACTTACCTTGGGTGATGTTTGAACTTCCTCTGTTTGATTTTTAAATGGGTTCATCACAATATTGAAGTTGTGAACAAATCAGATGGAGTTAAAATTAAACCTGTTAATATTTTTGCACAAACTAGTAAAACTAAAATTGCTAAAATACCTCTTAAATATTCTGCTTTTAATTTAGAGCCAATCCTTACACCAATTTGCGCACCTATAACTCCACCAAGAATCATAAGAGCGGATAAAACAATATCCACTGTTTGATTTAAATAAGATTGAAAAAAAGTTGAATTTGCTGTCACAAAAATAATTTGAAATAAAGAAGTACCAACAACAACATTTGTTGACATGCCTAAAATATAAACCATTGCGGGTATCATTATAAAACCTCCCCCTACACCCATCATGGCTGATAATACTCCAACAAAAAAACCAATTATTATTGGTGGAATTGTGGAGATATATAATTTTGAACGATGAAATCTAAGTTTGAAAGGAAGGCCATGTATCCAAGAATGTTGGTGCAATTTGGTTCTAATCGCTGAAGTTGTCCGATAGTTTTTGATTGTAGTTCTCGCACTTTCAAAAGCCATTGATATACCAATGAAGCCCAAGAAAATTATAAATAAAAATTGAATTACAATATCTATCTGACCATATGAACTTAATAATTTAAAAATATTTACCCCAAGTGTTGAGCCAGCAACACCTCCTAATAGTAAAAAAAAACCCATTTTAAAATCTACATTTTTTTTTCTCCAATGTGCTATAACTCCAGACACACTTGAAGCTAAAACATGAGGTGCTTCTGAACCTACAGCAACAACAGGAGGTATGCCTAAAAAAATTAAAAAAGGAGTCATCAAAAAACCACCACCTACACCAAATAAACCAGATAAAGCCCCAACAAGCATACCAATAAAAACGATTAAGAATATGTTAACATTCATTTCGGCGATAGGGAGATAAATTGACATGATTTCTAGTATTAATTTATATTCTTATTATTAATATTATCCAGTTAATTATGGTAATTTTATTGACTTCTCAATTTTGATTGCCTCTTCTAAATCTGATTTAGAATTGATATTAAAAAAATAGTTTTTATTTTCAAAATTTAGCAATTCATAATTTTGTTGCTCTACCCAATGCATAATTTTTCTACTATCTTTTTCTAAAAAATTTTCTAAGTTTTTTAATAATGAAATATGCCAAAAACCAATAACTGGATGAATTTTATTAGAAGTTCTGGCTAAAATTATTTTAGTATTGTTTGAGTATTTATTAATTAAAAATTTATCCACTAAACTACTATTTAAAAAAGGTGTATCTGAAGGTGTGGTAAAAATCCATTCAACATCTTTTTTGTTTTTTAAAGCCCAATTCATTGATGAGTATATTCCTGCAAGAGGCCCTTGAAAGTTAACAAACTCATCTTTAATTAGATTCAAACTTGTTTTTGTAAATTCATTTTCATTTGAGTTTACATTTAAGGCAATTTCAATATCTAACTTTCCTAAATTTTTTAATATCCTGTCCAGTAATGATTTATTATTAAATTTATATAAAGTTTTATAACCACCTCCAAATCGTTTTGATTGCCCTCCTGCGAGAATAACAATAAGTGTTTTTAATTTATTTATGATCAATTCTTTTTTCACCTGATAAGATTATATATTTTTTACCTTTTGCTCTTCCAATTAGAGTAAGGTTTGTTTTTTTTGCTAACTCTACTCCCCAAGAGGTAAAGCCTGATCTTGAAATTAGAATAGGAATTTTCATTTTTACAGTTTTTATAACCATTTCACTAGTAAGTCTTCCTGTTGTGTAAAAAGTTTTATCATTCCCATTAATTTTTTTAAGAAACATATATCCTGCTATTTTATCAACTGCATTATGGCGTCCCACATCTTCCATATAAATAATTGGATTATTATTTTTGATGATAGCACATCCATGAATAGCCCCAGCTTCTAAATACAAGCTTGGAGTTAAATTTATTTTCTTTGATATTTCGTAAATCCAAGAATGTTTAATTTTCTTTTTGGATAGAATTTTGCTTTTTAAAATTTCTTCATACACATCTCCAAAAATTGTTCCAACCGCACACCCACTAGTAGTAATTTTTTTCTTCAATTTTTCTTCATAGTTAGTTTTTCTTGATGTCCTTACTACTACAACTCGTAATTCTTGGTTATGTTCAATTTTTTTTATCTTATCAGTTATTTTTATCATATTCTGATTTAGTAAATAACCAAGAGCAAGGTATTCAGGATGATCACCAACTGTCATAAGGGTTACAATTTCTTGATTATTTAAATAAATTGTAAGATCTTTTTCAATAATAACTTTTGTTTTAATTGGTTTTAAATTCTCATCAAATCCATCTATTTCCTTGGTAAGATTTTTATCTTGAGGATTAGGAGCAACTAAATATTTAATTTTTTTATTCATAATGTATTCTGATAATATCTTTATATGAACATTATAGAAATTTTCACAGAATCTTTATCCTTAATTTTTTCTTTTGATAAAGATTTGTGGGAAATTATACTTTTATCTTTATACGTCAGTCTTGTTGCATTAATTTTTGCTTCAATTTTTGGATTGTTAATTGGTTATTATTTAGCATTAAGAAATTTTTTTTTTAAAAATTTTATTTTAATTATCCTCAATTCATTGATGGGAATTCCTCCAGTTGTAGTTGGATTAATTGTTTACTTTATGTTTGCATCAGGTGGCCCTCTCGGTGTTCTACAATTACTTTACACACCAGCTGCTATGATAATTGCGCAAGTAATAATTATTTTTCCAATTGTGACTTCTATATCACATGAAATTTTTGATCAAAATTGGAGAGAATATAAAGATCAGTTAAGATCCATTAATATGCCTTTTTTTGGAGTAGCTTTTATTATTACAAAACACAGTTACTTTTTAGTTATAACAGCCCTTCTTTCGGCATTTGGCAGAGCTATTTCAGAAGTCGGAGCTGTTATGATAGTTGGTGGAAATATTAACCATTTTACAAGAGTGATGACAACTGCGATTTCACTTGAAACAAGAATGGGAAATCTTGAATACGCAATGGCACTTGGAATAGTATTAATTTTATTAACAATTATTATATATTCTTTAGTCTATATTTTTAATAAGAGAAAAATATGACTAGAGTAATTGGAATAGTTGGTTGGAAAGATGTTGGAAAAACTTATCTTGTAACTGAGATAATTAAATTATTGGTTGCTAAAAATTATAGAGTAGGATCTATTAAGCACGCTCATGATGACTTTGATATTGATAAACCTGGAACTGATAGTTTTAAACATCGAGAATCTGGTTCTAGTCAGGTCATAATTAGTTCTTCAAGGCGTTGGGCAAAAATAAATGAAAATATTGATAACAGGGAAAAAAGCTTAAAAGAGCTAATTGAGGAATTTGAATATATAGATATAATTATTGTAGAAGGTTTTAAGAATGAAATTCATCCAAAAATTGAAATAATTGCAAATAACTTAGAAATATCTAATAGCAAAATTAAAAATGTTATAGCAATTGTTTCTGATGTAATGCTCTATTCTAATACTCCTGTATTTAAAAAAAATGAAATTAAAAGTTTAGTTGAATTTATAATTAAAAAAATATTATGAACAAAAAACCACTTTATTTAAAAGAAATTTTAGCATTTATAAGTAAGCGCCCTAGCACTATATCTAAAACAGAAATAATTAATCTAATTGATGCTGAAGATAAAATATTAGCACAAAATATTTACTCTAAAATAGATTTACCTCCTTTTAAAAACTCAGCAGTTGATGGATACGCATTATTAAAAAAAGATTTGAATAAAAGACAAAAAAAAATTAATAAAAATAGAATAGCAGCAGGTGATATTGGAACAAGTAAAATTCTAGATGGTGAAGTTATAAGAATTTTTACAGGTGCAAAAATGCCATCAAACTCTAATACGGTAGTTATGCAAGAAAATACAAATGTTGTTGATGTTGAGCTCTCTTTATTAAAAATTCCTTTGTATGGGGATAATTGCAGGCAAAAAGGGGAGGATATATCAAAAGGAAGTTTGGTTTTAAAAAAAGGATCTAAAATTGACAGTAGAAATTTAAATTTAATTGCAGCTATTGGATGCAATAAAGTGAAAGTTTATTCCTCACTTAAAGTTGGATTTTTTACAAGTGGTAATGAGTTAGTAAAACCAACTATAAAACTAAAAAATTCTAAAATTAATAATTCAAATTATTATTTATTAAGCTCCCTTTTAAATAAAAATTATATAGATAAGAAGTTTTTAGGAAATCTTCCGGATAACTCCGTTAAGATTAAAACTAAAATATTGTCTCAAATACCTAAATATAACCTTATAATTACCACTGGTGGAGCATCGGTGGGAGATGAAGACCATTTAATTGATACTTTAAAAAATAATGGTAAAATTTTTTTTTGGCGAGCTGCCATTAAACCAGGAAGGCCTATTGCAATAGGTAAAATAAAAAATACTTATATTGTCTGTTTGCCTGGCAATCCTGTTTCTGTACAGTTGCTATTTGCATTTGTAGTTAGACCTTTAATTCTAAAATTAATTGGTTCACCAATGTTAAAGATTACATCAGAAAAAATTAAGACTGACTTTTCAATGGTTAAAAAAACAAAACGACTTGAGTGGTTAAGGGTTTCAAAAAAATTAATTAATAATGAATATTTTATATCTAGATACCCTAAACAGGGTTCAGGTATGATATCTTCTATTTCATATTCAGATGGAGTAGTCGAAATTCCTGAAAATATAAACCTTATTAAAAAGGGTGATGTGTTTGATTTTTATGATTTTGATAAATTGTTTATTTAATTTTTTTTAAATTTATATCTAATTATAATTTTTTCATCCTCATTGTAACTTTCTAAAAAATCAAAACCTGATTGGTTACAATAGTGCTCGAAGTCAGCTGTTGCCAAGGGGTCAGTAGCTATCACTTTGATTATGCTACCATTTTTTAATTCTTGAGCAAGTTTTCTAGCCTTAAGCACTGGGATGGGACATTCTGTACCGCTTGTATCTAGAACTATTTCATCATTTTCAACTGAATCTTTCATTTTAATCTGATACAAAATATATATTAATAATTCAATTTAAATGGATAAATTTATTTCTCAAACCGATAGCTCTCTAAAGAAAAAGAAGAGACGATGGAAACCAAAAGGAAGACAGGTAGAAAACCTCTTTTATGATGAGGTATCAACGCTATTTCAAGGAATGAGTTTTAAGAGAGACGAATTAATTGAATATTTTCATATATTGCAGGATAAGTTTGGTGTCTTATATGACAAACATCTAGTTGCATTATCAATGATAATAAATTTACCACTTTCTGAAATTTACGAAGTAGCAACTTTTTATGCACATTTTAACATAGTAAAAAATTCAGAAACTTATGAACCTCTTAAAACTGTAAGAGTTTGTGAAAGTTTAACTTGTGAATTATTTGGTGCAAAAAAATTACTTAGTGATCTAAAAAAAAATGAAAATAAAAATATAAAAGTAGTCCCTGGTCCCTGTATGGGCAGATGTGATGTAGCGCCAACTGTTTGTGTAGGTAAAAACTATGTAGATAAAGCATCATTAAAAACTGTTGAAGAGGCATTAAAAAATAAAAATTTTGATGTTGTCATTCCCGATTATATTTCTTTGGATGATTATAGAAAAGATGGAGGGTATAAAATATCCAACCAAATCAAAAAAGGAGAAATACAAAACACAAAAATAATCGAGTATCTAAAAGAAAGTGGCCTTAAAGGTAAAGGTGGAGCTGGTTTTCCAACAGGCATGAAATGGGAAATTGTATCTAAGTACAATGGAACAAAATATGTAGCGGTAAATGGAGATGAGGGTGAGCCTGGGACATTTAAAGATAGAAAATATTTAGAAACAGACCCTCATAGATTTCTGGAAGGGGCACTTATTGCATCACTGTTTATCAAAGCAACTAATGTTTATATTTATATGCGAGATGAGTATCCCTCAGTAATTCAAATTTTAAATGATGAAATTTTAAAATTAGAAAAAGAAAATATAATTCCAAAAGGACATTTTATTTTAAGAAGAGGTGCTGGAGCATATATATGTGGTGAAGAGTCTGCTATGATAGAGAGTATTGAAGGTAAAAGAGGTCTTCCAAGACATAGACCTCCTTATGTTGCTGAAATGGGTTTATTTAACGCTCCCACATTAACCAACAATCTAGAAACATTGTTTTGGATCAGAGATATAATTGAAAAAGGTCCTAATTGGTTCTCTGAAAAAGGTATAGATGGTAAAAAAGGTTTTCATAGTTTTTCTGTATCTGGTCGTGTTAAGAATCCTGGGGTAAAAGTTGCTCCAGCAGGAATTACGATACAGCAATTAATAGATGATTATTGTGGTGGCATAGAAGATGACCATGTCTTTAAAGGTTATCTTCCAGGCGGTGCTTCAGGAGGTATTTTGCCTGCTTCAATGAATAACATTCCCTTAGATTATGGATCAAAAGAATTAACAGATACAGGGTGTTTTTTAGGCTCTGCTGCAATTGTTGTCTTATCTGATAAGGATAATATGAAAGATGTCGCATTAAATTTATTAAAATTTTTTGAAGAAGAAAGCTGTGGTCAATGTACTCCATGTAGAGCTGGAACAGAAAAAACTGTAAAGCTTATGAAAGAAAAAATTTGGAATAAAGAAAAACTCTCTGATTTGTCAGAAGTAATGTCCCAAGCTTCTATTTGTGGCTTAGGTCAAGCAGCTACAAATCCACTCAATTCAGTTTTAAAATACTTTGAAAAAGAGATAAGTTATGAATGATAAAAATATTAAATTTTATCTCAATGATAAGCAAGTTGAGGCAACTCAAGATGAAACCATATGGCAGGTAGCTAATAGACTTGGTACTGAAATTCCTCATTTGTGTTATGCAAATAAACCTGGATACAGAGCTGATGGAAATTGTAGGGCTTGTATGGTTGAGATTGAAGGAGAGAGGGTGTTAGCTGCTTCTTGTATTAGAAAACCTTCAGCTGATATGAAAGTTCAAACAGCATCAAGTAAAGCAAAAAAATCTCGAGAATTAGTTTTTGAATTACTTTTAGCAGACCAGCCAGAAAGAAAGATTGCACATGATAACAATTCAGATTTCTGGAATTGGATTGATAAAGTTGATATAAAAGAAAGTAGGTTTCCAAGTAAAACTCCATGCCAGTCTGATAATTCTCACCCAAGTATGGCAGTAAATTTAGATGCTTGTATCCAATGTAATCTTTGTGTCAGGGCCTGTAGAGAGGTGCAGGTTAATGATGTAATTGGCATGGCGTACAGAGGAGAAAGCTCAAAAATAGTTTTTGATTTTGATGACCCAATGGGTGACAGTACTTGTGTAGCATGTGGAGAGTGTGTGCAAGCATGTCCAACTGGAGCTCTTATGCCGGCAACTGTTGTTGATAAAGAAGGTGTTGGATTAAGTGACGTAGATACTAAAGTTAAAAGCGTGTGCCCATATTGCGGTGTTGGTTGTCAAATTGAATATAATGTTAAAGGTAATGATATAAAATTTGTCAACGGTGTTGATGGACCTGCAAATAAAAATAGACTTTGTGTAAAAGGAAGATTTGGTTTTGATTACGTGAGCAATTCTGAGAGATTAACTAAGCCTTTAATAAGAATTAAAGGTAAAGAAAAAGACCTACACCCAATTATTAAATTTTCAAATATTCATGAGTATTTCAGGGAGGCTACATGGGATGAAGCATTAGATTATGCTGCTAATGGATTTATTGAAATTAAAAAGAAAAGAAACGGAAAAAGTAATTTAGCTGGGTTTGGTTCAGCTAAGTGTTCTAATGAAGAAGCATATCTTTTTCAAAAACTTATTAGAACGGGTTTTAATACAAATAACGTTGATCACTGTACACGATTATGTCATGCATCTTCAGTTGCAGCTTTATTGGAAACGATTGGTTCTGGAGCTGTTACTGCTCCATTTTATGAAGTTCAGCATTCGGAAGTTATAATTGTTATTGGCGCTAACCCAACTGAAAATCATCCAGTTGCAGCAACTTTTTTCAAAAATGCGGCTAAGAAAGGATCTAAACTTATTGTAATGGATCCAAGAGGTCATGCCTTAAAGAAACATGCAACTCATATGTTGCAATTTAAATCAGGCTCAGATGTTGCTCTTCTGAATTCTATTATGAATGTCATTATTGAAGAAGGTTTATTTAATGAGGAATATATAAAAAAACAGACATCAGGATTTGATGAATTACAAAATCATTTAAAAAACTACCCACCAGAATTAATGGAAGACCAGACAGGAATAAAAGCTAGTATGATACGTGAAGTTGCAAGACTGTATGCCAAAACTGATAAAGGTATTATTTTTTGGGGTATGGGGGTTTCACAACATGTTCATGGAACTGATAATGCACGTTGTTTAATTTCTTTAGCATTGATGACGGGTAATGTTGGTAGGAGAGGAGCTGGACTTCACCCACTTAGGGGTCAAAACAATGTTCAAGGTGCTTCAGACGCAGGAATGATACCGATGATGTATCCTGATTATCAGTTAGTTGAGAAAAGTGACAAGCAAGATTTTTTTGAAAAATTTTGGAACACAACTTTAGATGATAAAAAAGGTTTAACAGTTGTGGAAATTATGGATGCAATTCATGAAGATGAAATTATAGGAATGTATATTCTTGGAGAAAATCCAGCAATGTCAGATCCTGATCTTAATCATGCAAGGGAAGCTCTTCAAATGTTAGAACACTTAGTTGTTCAAGATATTTTTCTAACAGAGACTGCAACATATGCTGATGTGATTTTTCCAGCATCTGCTTGGCCAGAAAAAAATGGAACAGCTACTAATACAAATAGACAAGTCCAAATGGGACGTAAGGCTCTTGATGCGCCTGGATTAGCCAAAGAAGACTGGTGGATTACAAATGAACTAGGGAAAAGAATGGGTTTAAATTGGGAATATAAACATCCTAGAGAGATTTATAAAGAGATGTCACAAACAATGCCTTCGTTAAATAACATTAGTTGGGATAGATTAGATCAAGAGAGCTCAGTCACATATCCAAGTAAATCTCCTACGACACCTGGAGAGGAAATAGTTTTTGGAGATAAATTTCCAAATGAAACTGGCAGAGGAAAATTTGTACCAGCAAGCGTTACTTCCCCTAATGAAGTTCCAGATGAAGATTATGAAATGATACTTACTACTGGAAGGCAGTTGGAGCATTGGCATACAGGTGCAATGACTCGAAAAGCCTCTAACCTTGATGCACTTGAGCCTGTGGCGACTGTGTCAATATCACCAAATGAAATTTTAAAAAATAATATGAAACCTGGAGATCAAATAAAAGTATCAACTAGAAGAGGTTCAATTAACATTAGAGTAAGAGAAGACAGAACTATTCCCGAGGGTGTTATTTTTATACCATTTTGTTATAATGAAGCTGCTGCAAATCTTTTAACTAATCCCGCCCTAGATCCTTTTGGAAAAATTCCAGAATTTAAATATTGCGCTGCAAAAATAGAAAAGATAAGTTAAAATCATGAAAAAACTTTTGATATTATTATTTTTGTTAGTATCACCTATAACAGCTTGTTCTTCACTAAATGAAATTAATGAAAAAGCTAAAGGAGATGGCGTCCCTTATATTCCTGGTATTTAACTAATAAATCACTTGTCGAATATTTAATTTAATTGTAAATGGCATTTAGTGCCGCGTTAGCTCATTTGGTAGAGCAGTTGATTTGTAATCATCAGGTGGTCAGTTCGATTCCGACACGCGGCACCATTTAATAATCAAGATTTATAAAACTCATAAAGAGCTATAGCTGTAGCATTAGATACATTCAAACTATCTATCCCAAATTCTTTGTTAGGTTTCATATTTATTTTTATTAACTCATCACATTCTTTTTTAACTAATTCTCTCATCCCTTTTCCCTCAGAACCAAAAACTAGTATAGATTTTTTTGAAAATTTTATTCCAGGACTTTGTTTTTCATCTGAGGAGTCAAAACCATAAACCCAGTAACCATATTTTTTTAAATCAGAGATACTTCTTTTTAAATTTGTTACTTTAAAAAAATTTATAATTTCAGCAGCTCCTGAAGCTGCTTTAAATAACGAGGGCGTCAAGTCAGGAGAATTATCTTTTGCTACTATTATGCCTTTGCAATTGAATAATGCAGATGATCGCATAATAGACCCTATATTTTGAGGATCAGTTATTTGATCTAAAGCAAGTATAACGGATTTATCTTCTAAATCTTCATTTTTTATAAACTGAGCTAAACTCGGTCTTTCAAAATCTTTAGTTTTTAACACTATGGACTGGGTTGAATTTTCACCACCATAAATTTTTTTAAAGTCTTTTTGATCAAGAAAAGTAATTTTCCTTATTTTAGATTTATACTTTTCAGCTAAATTACGATGATTTTCATTAATAAAGAGCTCTTCATGCTCTCTTTTATTATTTATTAAAGCGGCCTTAACTGCATGCAAACCATAAATTGTTTGAAATTTCCCAGTATTATTAGTCTTTTTAGGTTTTTTTTTTGACATATAAATTTTTGCTATTTTTGTACATTAAATAAAATCTAGATATATACAAATTCTAATTTTTTGTCTAAAAGGAGCCCGCTTTAAAGAACTTTCGTAACTTAAGGTGGAAGTAAGTTGTTTTAGATTGACAATCATACTAATTTATTAGTATGTGCCATTTTCTTCAAATTTGGAGGGGTGGTCGAGTGGTTAAAGGCAGCGGACTGTAAATCCGCCCGCGTGAGCGTACGTAGGTTCGAATCCTACCCCCTCCACCATAAATGGAGAGTAGGAAAAAAGTAATGAGTGAGTGAGTCAGATATAAAGCGGGTGTAGCTTAGTGGTAAAGCTCCAGCCTTCCAAGCTGGCTACGAGGGTTCGATTCCCTTCACCCGCTCCAAAATGAATATTTAATACTGGGGTAAATAAAAATGGCTAAAGCAAAATTTGAAAGAAATAAACCGCATTGTAACATCGGTACTGTTGGACACGTAGACCACGGAAAAACTACTTTAACTGCTGCAATAACAAAAGTGTTAGCAGAATCTGGAGGGGCAGAGTTTACTGACTATGCTAATATTGATAAGGCTCCTGAAGAAAGAGAACGCGGAATTACAATTTCTACAGCTCATGTAGAATACGAAACAGAAGCAAGACATTACGCACACGTTGATTGCCCTGGTCACGCTGACTATGTAAAAAACATGATTACTGGTGCTGCTCAAATGGACGGTGGAATACTTGTAGTTAATGCCGCAGATGGTCCTATGCCTCAAACTAGAGAACACATTCTTCTTGCTAGACAGGTTGGCGTTCCAGCACTTGTTGTTTACATGAACAAAGTTGATCAAGTTGATGATAAAGAGTTAATAGAACTTGTAGAAATGGAAATAAGAGAGCTTCTTACCTCATATGAATTCCCAGGTGGTACTATTCCAGTTATTAAAGGTTCTGCTCTGGCTGCCCTAGAAGGTAGAGATGATGAAATTGGAAAAAACTCAATTCTTGAACTAATGAAAGCTGTTGATGAATCTATTCCTCAACCAATAAGACCAATTGACCAAACATTCTTAATGCCAGTTGAGGATGTATTCTCAATCTCAGGCAGAGGAACAGTTGTAACAGGTCGTATTGAGCAAGGTCAGGTTAAGGTTGGTGAAGAAATTGAAATCTTAGGTATTAGAGAGCCTCAAAAAACCATTTGTACTGGTGTTGAAATGTTTAGAAAGCTTTTAGACTCGGGAGAAGCAGGTGACAACGTGGGAGTATTACTTCGTGGAACAAAAAGAGAAGAAGTTGAAAGAGGTCAAGTTTTAGCTAAACCTGGATCAATTAAGCCACATACAAAATTTAAAGCTGAAGCATATGTTCTTAAAAAAGAAGAGGGAGGTAGACATACACCTTTCTTCTCAAATTATAGACCACAGTTTTATTTTAGAACTACAGATGTAACTGGCACTATTAAACTACCTGAAGGAACTGAAATGGTAATGCCTGGAGATAACATTACAATGGAAGTTACTTTACTTTCACCAATTGCAATGGATAAAGGTTTGAAGTTTGCAATTAGAGAAGGTGGTAGAACAGTTGGTGCTGGAGTTGTTGCTGAAATTATTGAATAGGTATTTGAGACCTCTCTGCTAGTTTCAGCTGCTTTTAAAATTAGGAGTGTAGCTCAACTGGTAGAGCACCGGTCTCCAAAACCGGGGGCTGCGGGTTCAAGTCCTGCCACTCCTGCCAATAATTTTATTAAATTGTGAAAGTGTAAATGAGTAATATAGAAAAGAAAAAGACATCACCTGCTCAGTTTGTTAGGCAGGTAAGACAAGAGTTGCAAAAAGTGACTTGGCCCCAGAGAAGAGATACATTTATTTCTTCTGCCATAGTTATTTTGCTTATTTTTCTATTTTCTATTTTTTTTCTTTTAACTGATCAAATGTGGTCATTTTTAATTCAAAAAATTATTCAGATTGGTTCAGGTCTCTAATATGATTAGATGTAGATGGTATGTTCTTCATGCATATTCTGGTTTTGAAAAGAAAGTAGCAGAAAGCATAATGGATCAGGCTAATAAGTTAGGAATTTCTGAACATATTGAAGAGGTTTCAGTCCCCACTCAGAATATTGTTGAGGTCAAAAGAGGAGTTAGAATAAATACGGAAAGGAAAATATTTCCTGGTTATATTTTAATTAAAATGAATTTGAATGACGATACTTGGCACATTATTAAAAACACACCTAAGTTATCTGGATTTCTTGGTAACAAAGGTAAGCCAGTTCCAATAAGTAATGCTGAGGCAAAAAGAATATCAGAACAAGTTATTGATGGTGTTGAAAAGTCAAGACCAGCAATTATGTATGATATTGGTGAGCAGGTTAAAGTTATAGATGGACCATTCGCATCTTTTAATGGTGAAATAGAACAAATTGATGAAGAAAAAGCTAGATTAAGAGTCGCCGTTTCTATATTTGGCAGAGCAACACCAGTAGATTTAGAATATTCACAAGTTGAGAAAGCATAAAGAAGGATAGGTTGATATGGCAAAAGAAGTATTAGGTTTTATTAAACTTCAAATTCCGGCAGGAGGAGCTAATCCATCCCCACCTGTAGGTCCAGCACTTGGACAAAGAGGTTTAAATATTATGGACTTTTGTAAAGCATTTAATGATAAAACTAAAGATGTAGAAAAAGGTGCTCCAATTCCTGTAGTAATTACTGCTTATAAAGATAGATCATTTGATTTTGTAACAAAATTGCCTCCAGTTAGTTATTATTTGAAAAAAGCCGCTAAAATTAAAAAAGGTAATTCAACCCCTGGGAGAACACTAGTTGGCAAAGTAACTCAAGCAGATGTTGAAAAAATTGCGAAAGAAAAGATGAAAGATTTAAATGCAATTGATTTAAACGGTGCAGTTAATATGGTTAAAGGTTCTGCCGTATCTATGGGTATGGAGGTTGTAAGTTAAATGAAAAAAACTAAAAATAATAAAAATTTAATTGAGAAAATTAATACTTCAAAAGTTTATAATCCTATTGAAGCAATCAAGATCTTAAAGGAAAATTCTTATACAAAATTTGAAGAATCTATTGAGATTGCGATAAATCTCGGAATTGACCCTAATAAAACTGATCAGAATATAAGAGGTATGATAAATTTACCAAAAGGTACTGGTAAGAATATAAATGTTGCAGTTCTTACAAAAGGAGACAAACAAAATGAAGCAAAGGAAGCAGGAGCTGATCTTGTTGGAGAGAACGACTTAATTGATTCAATATCAAGTGGCAAAATCAATTTTGATCTTCTTATTGCCACACCTGATATGATGCCTTCTATTGGTAAAGTTGCTAAAATTTTAGGACCTAAAGGTTTAATGCCAAATCCTAAACTAGGAACAGTAACTCAAGATTTAAAAACTGCTATTCAAAATGCAAAATCTGGTCAAGTCCAATATAAAAATGAAAAAAGTGGAATCGTTCATGCAGGAATTGGAAAAATGAATTTTAACGAAGATGATCTTTTAGAAAATTTAAAAGCTTTCTTTAGCGCAATTAATAAAAGCAAACCTGATACTGTAAAAGGATCATTTATTAAAAAAGTTACCATAGCTTCAACTATGGGTGTTGGATTAGAAATAAACGTAGCGAGTTTACGTTAAGGCTGATTTAACAGATAATCGTAAGGTTATCACCTGTCAAAGACTGTAGGAGCTTATGCTTAATTCCCTGCATAGACTGAAGCGAGAGATTCTGGCTTCTTGACAGGCTTGTCTGTGTTTGATTAGCAAACATTGACAGCTAATTTTAGGTTTTACCTAAAAATAAACCGAGGTGTAAGTGAAACGTTCTGATAAAAAAAATTTAGTTCAAAATTTGAAAGATGAGTTAGATTCATCAACTTCAGTTATTGTTACTCATTACTCTGGTCTAACTGTTAATGAATCAGAAGAGTTAAGATCCGAAATGAGAGATAATGGAGCTAAATTCAAGGTTACGAAGAACAGATTAACTAAACTCGCTTTAGAGCAAACACAATTTAAAGATTTAGCTGATCTATTTACAGGACCTACTGCTATAGCATATTCAGATGACCCTGTAGCTCCAGCAAAAGTCGCTGTTAGTTTTGAAAAAAAACTTGAAAATTTTAAAATTATTGGTGGTGGTTATAATGGGGAAAAAATTGATCTAGAAAAAATTAATTTTCTCGCCACTCTTCCTTCAATGGATGAGTTAAGAGGAAAAATTTTAGGAATAATCTCAGCTCCAGCTCAAAAAATAGCTTTAATTATGAAGGAGCCTGCTGGGCAAATAGCTAGATTAGTGAGTGCTCAAAGTAAGAGTTTAGAAGAGTCCAATTAGGTTTAAAAGGAGAAGAAAATGGCTGATTTAAATAAAATTATTGATGATTTATCATCACTTACTGTTCTAGAGGCTGCTGAACTTAGCAAACTTCTAGAAGAAAAATGGGGTGTTTCGGCAGCTGCCCCAGTTGCTGCTGCAGCTCCTGCAGCTGCTGGTGCTGATGCTGCAGCAGAAGAAAAAACTGATTTTGATGTTGTTTTAGCTGAGGCTGGATCAAATAAAATTGCAGTAATTAAAGAAGTAAGAACAATAACAGCTCTAGGTCTTAAAGAAGCAAAAGATCTTGTTGAAGGTGCACCAAAATCTTTGAAGCAAGGTGTTGCGAAAGCTGAAGCTGAAGAGATGAAAAAAACTCTTGAAGCTGCTGGAGCTAAAGTAGAACTTAAATAATTTTTTAAGACCTCCACTTATTGTGGGGGTCTTCTTTAAAAATATTAAACAAAGGTGAATAAATGAGCTTAGATTATATCAATTCAAAAAAAATTAGAAAATCTTTTGGTAAGATACCGTTGGTTACATCGCTTCCAAATCTTGTAGAAGTACAAAAAAGATCTTTTGATAATTTTTTGCAGCTCAGAGTCTCACCTGAGAAAAAAGAAGACATTGGATTACATGCGATTTTTAAATCAGTTTTTCCTATTAATGATTATACTGAAAGAGCTACGGTTGATTATGTGAGTTTTGATATTGGTGTTCCTAAATATGATGTTGAAGAATGTTCTCAAAGAGGAATGACTTATGGAGCTCCTTTATTAGTTAACTTTAGATTAATAATCTGGGATATTGATGAGATTGCAGGAACTAAATCTGTAAGAGATATTAAAGAACAAGAAGTTTATATGGGCGACATCCCTTTGATGTCTAAAAATGCAACCTTTGTAGTTAATGGAACGGAGAGAGTTGTTGTAAGTCAGATGCATAGATCTCCAGGTGTTTTCTTTGATCACGATTTTGGTAAAACTCATACAAGTGGTAAATATTTATTTAATGCCAGAATTATTCCTTATAGAGGTTCTTGGCTTGATTTTGAGCATGATGCAAAAAATAATTTGCATGCAAGAATTGATAGAAAAAGAAAATTTCCAGTCACCACTTTATTAAAGTGCTTACTCAGCAACTCATCAACTCAATATATTGAAGAATGTGATAAAAATAAAATTGATCCAGATTCTAAAAAAATATTAGGTATGACTGGGGAAGAAATACTTTCAATTTTTTACGATAACATTACTTTTAAGAAAAATAATCATGGTTGGCAGTTTAAGGAAAATTTAATTTTTTATAAATCAAAAATTCTTAACTTTGATATATTAGATTCTAATAATGGTAAGATTTTAATCAGCAAAGGAACTAAAGTTAATCAAAAAATCATTAATGATATTAAGAAAAAAAATATCTCTAATCTATCAATCGATGAGAATTCATTAATTGGTCTTTATATTTCTTCAGACATAATTGACGAAAAGACTGGAAAAATTTTTTATGAGGCAGGTTTTGAAATTGATGAAGAGTTTGTAAACTTTCTTAGTTCTAATAAAATAAATAAATTAGATATTTTAAAAGTGGATAATATTGAGATAGGCTCATACATCAGAAATACTCTTCAGTTAGATAAAGCTAGATCTAGAGAAGAGGCTCTATTTGAATTATTCAAAATTCTTAGACCGGGTGAGCCGCCTACTATAGAGACTGCCGAGTTACTTTTTAATAATTTGTTTTTTAACTCAGATAGATATGATTTGTCATCTGTTGGAAGATTAAAAATTAATGCAAAGTTTAAAAAAGACACTGATATTAATCAAAAAATATTAGACAAATCTGACATAATTGATGTTGTTAAGCATATGCACAATCTTATCGATGGCAAAGGTGACATTGATGATATTGATCATCTAGCAAATCGAAGAGTAAGGTCAGTTGGAGAACTTCTTGAAAATCAATACCGAGTTGGTTTACTTAAGATGGATAGAGCAATTAAGGAAAGGCTGAGCTCACTTGAAGTTGATAATATTATGCCTCAGGATATTATTAATGCAAAACCTGTTGCAGCTTCAATCAAGGAATTTTTTGGAACAAGTCAATTAAGTCAATTTATGGACCAAACTAACCCTTTAAGTGAAATAACTCATAAAAGAAGAGTATCAGCACTTGGCCCTGGAGGTCTAAACAGAGAAAGAGCTGGATTTGAAGTTAGAGATGTTCACCAAACACACTATGGAAGAATTTGTCCTATTGAAACTCCAGAAGGGGCTAATATTGGGCTTATTAATAGCTTAGCTTCTTACTCAAGGATTAATCAATATGGATTTATTGAAACACCATACAGAATTGTAAATAACGGAAAAGTAACAAGTGATGTTGTTTATTTAAGTGCCATCAATGAAGAGGACTTTGTAATAGCTCAAGCAAACTCAGAAGTTGATGAAAAAGGTAAATTTAAAAACGAGGTAATAAGTTCAAGAAAAAATGGGGAATTTATAAATGCAGAAGTTGATTCAATTGATCTTATGGATGTATCTCCACAGCAATTAGTTTCTGTTGCAGCTTCTTTAATTCCTTTTTTAGAAAATGATGATGCGAATAGGGCATTGATGGGTTCCAATATGATGAGACAAGCAGTCCCTCTTATTAAGCCAAAAGCACCACTTGTAGGTACTGGAATGGAATATACTGTTGCTAAAGATAGTGGATCAACAGTTGTAGCTAAAAGAGAAGGAATTGTTGATCAATTAGATGCAAATAGAATAGTTATTAGAGTTACAGATAAAAAAGATAACTCACTTAATAAAATTGATATTTATAATTTGCAAAAATTTCAAAGATCAAATCAAAACACATGCATAAATCAAAGGCCTCTTGTTAACGTTGGAGATCAGATTAAAAAAAACCAAGTTATTGCTGATGGGCCGGCAACTGATTTAGGTGAACTTGCTCTTGGAAGAAATGTCTTAGTGGCCTTTATGCCTTGGAATGGTTATAATTTTGAGGATTCAATATTAATTTCTGAAAAAGTTGTTCAGGATGATGTTTTTACATCGATTCATGTTGAGGAGTTTGAGGTCATGGCGAGAGATACAAAGTTGGGACCTGAAGACGTTACAAGAGATATTCCAAATGCAAGTGAGGAAATGTTAGTAAATCTTGATGAAACTGGAATAGTATATGTCGGGGCTGAGGTATCTTCAGGAGATATTTTGGTTGGTAAGGTTACACCAAAAGGGGAATCGCCGATGACTCCTGAAGAAAAATTACTAAGGGCTATTTTTGGAGAAAAGGCAGCTGATGTAAAAGATACAAGCTTGAGAGTCCCCCCAGGCGTTAAAGGTACTGTTGTTGAAATCAGAGTTTTTTCAAGAAGAGGAATCGAAAAAGATGAAAGGGCTATAAGTATTGAAAATTCTCAAATTGAAGTAATTTCTAGAGACAGAGATGATGAATTAAATATACTTAAAAAAAGTTTTGGAAATCATTTAAAAGATCTTCTTGTTGGAAAAAAGTTTATATCTGGAATGGAAAACATAGATAAAAATTCTAAGCTTAGTTTTGATCAATTAGATAATTTGCAAGTAAATGATTTAATTAAAATTAACATTGCAGAAGAAAAAATAACAACTCAAATTGAATCTTTAATTAAGAATTATGAAAATCAGCTTGGTAACATTAATCAAAAATTTGAAAATAAAATAGATAAAATTCAAAGTGGTGATGAGCTATTACCTGGTGTTTTAAAACTTATTAAAGTTTTTGTTGCTGTTAAAAGAAAACTTCAACCTGGAGACAAAATGGCTGGACGTCACGGTAATAAAGGAGTTATTTCTAAGATCTGTCCTGTTGAAGATATGCCATATCTGCAAGATGGAAGACCTGTCGATATTGTTCTAAATCCTTTAGGCGTTCCAAGTCGTATGAATATTGGGCAAATTCTTGAAACACACTTAGGTTGGGCATCAGCTTCTTTAGGTAGCCAGGTTAACGAGATGATTACTAAATTGAAAACTGATGGCCATACTAATGATCTTAAAAATAAACTTTTAGAAATATATGACTTTAAAAATCACAAAGAAGAGATTGAAAACATGGATGACGATCAGATTTTAGAGTTATCAGAAAATTTAAAAGATGGAATTCCATTTGCCACACCTGTTTTTGATGGAGCCAAAGAAAAGGATATTTCGTCTTTATTAGAAAAATCTGGAGTTTCTAAAACAGGTCAGGAAATACTATACGACGGTGTCACGGGCGAAAAATTTGAGAGACCAGTTACTGTTGGGTACGTCTATATGCTCAAATTACACCATTTAGTTGATGAAAAAATTCATGCCAGATCAATTGGTCCTTACAGCTTAGTTACTCAACAACCTCTAGGAGGTAAAGCACAATTTGGTGGCCAGAGATTTGGTGAAATGGAAGTTTGGGCCCTCGAAGCATATGGCGCAGCATACACACTTCAAGAAATTTTAACAATAAAATCAGATGATGTTGCTGGTAGAACAAAAGTATACGAGTCAATTGTTAAAGGTGATAATAATTTTGAGTCTGGTACGCCAGAATCATTTAATGTTATGGTTAAAGAATTAAGATCTCTTGGTCTTAACTTAGAATTTAAGGAAATTGTTAAACCAATAAAAAACATAGAAAGTACGGTGTCTGAAAATGAATAGAGAATTAGTAAATATTTTTAATCAAAATCAAGGAATTAAAAATTTTAATAGCTTGAAGATATCAATTGCTAGTCCAGATGATATACGTTCATGGTCTTTTGGAGAAATTAAAAAACCTGAAACAATTAATTATCGTACATTTAAACCTGAAAAAGACGGGCTCTTCTGCTCAAGAATATTTGGACCGGTAAAAGATTATGAATGTCTTTGTGGTAAATATAAAAGAATGAAGTTTAGAGGTATCATATGTGAAAAATGTGGTGTTGAAGTAACTTTATCAAAGGTGAGACGTGATCGGATGGGTCATATAGAGCTTGCAGCCCCTGTTTCTCATATTTGGTTTATGAAATCATTACCAAGTCGGATTGCAACTCTGTTGGATATGACTATTAAAAATCTTGAGAAAGTTTTGTATTTTGAGCAATTTATCGTTGTAGAGCCTGGCTTAACTGATTTAAAAAAAGGTGAAGTGATTTCTGAAGATCAATACATCGATTATCAAGATCAATACGGTGAAGATTCATTTAGTGCGGCTATTGGAGCAGAAGCAATTGAACAAATGTTAATAAACATTGATTTATCTTCAGATTTTGAAAAAACAAAAATTGATCTTACGGAGACAAAGTCTGAGCTTAAAAAAACAAAATTAACAAAAAGAATAAAACTTCTAGAATCTTTTATAGTTTCAAAAAATAAACCAGAATGGATGATATTAAGAGTCCTCCCTGTAATACCTCCTGAGTTGAGACCATTAGTTCCTCTTGATGGTGGAAGGTTTGCAACTAGTGATTTAAATGACCTCTACAGAAGAGTTATAAATAGAAATAACAGGTTGAAAAGACTTATAGATCTTAGGGCGCCTGATATAATTATTAGAAATGAAAAGAGAATGCTCCAAGAATCTGTTGATGCTCTTTTTGATAATGGAAGAAGGGGAAGGGTCATAACATCAACTAATAAGCGACCTTTAAAATCTTTATCTGACATGCTTAAAGGAAAGCAAGGTCGATTTAGACAAAACTTACTTGGTAAAAGAGTAGATTATTCAGGCAGATCAGTCATTGTTGTTGGACCTACTTTAAAGCTTCATCAATGTGGTATTCCAAAAAAAATGGCTTTAGAATTATTTAAACCTTTCATTTTTCACAAGTTAGATATTTATGGATGGGCTAATACTATTAAGGCTGCAAAAAAACTTGTCGAAAAAGAAGATCCAAGAGTATGGGATATTCTTGAAGAGGTAATAAGAGAACACCCAATATTATTAAATAGAGCACCAACACTTCATAGACTTGGAATTCAAGCATTTGAACCGATTTTAATTGAAGGTAAATCTATACAACTTCATCCTTTAGTTTGTACTGCTTTTAATGCTGACTTTGATGGTGACCAGATGGCTGTCCATGTTCCTTTAAGTTTAGAAGCGCAACTTGAAGCTAGAGTTTTAATGATGAGTACCAATAATATATTATCACCATCAAGTGGTAAGCCTATCATTGTACCTTCACAAGATATTGTATTAGGGATTTATTATCTCTCGATAATGAGAAATAATCAAAAAGGTGAGAATAGATCCTTTCTAGATACTAATGAGATTTTAAAAGCTTTAGAAAATAAAGTTGTAACTTTGCATACTAAAATTATTTCTAGGATAAGAAACTCAATTGGAGAAATTTCAAAAGTTGAGACTACTCCTGGTAGAATGATACTTGCAAATGCTCTTCCAAAAAATGAAAAAATTGATTTTTCATTAATAAATAAAGTTTTAACAAAAAAAGAAGTGAGCAACATCATTGATACAGTTTACAGATTTTGTGGTCAAAAAGAGACAGTACTTTTTGCTGATCACATAATGCAAATTGGTTTCAAATATGCAGCAATAGCTGGAATATCATTTGGTAAAGATGATCTAATCATTCCTGATGAAAAGCAACAACTTCTTGATGATACTCAAAATAAAGTCCAAGAATATGAAAATCAGTATCAAGACGGTCTAATTACCCAAGGTGAAAAATACAATAAGGTTGTTGATGCTTGGTCTGAGTGTACAAATAAAGTTGCAGACAAGATGCTTGATGTAATATCAAAACCTGATGATGATAAGCCAATTAATTCAGTATTTATGATGGCTCACTCAGGTGCCAGAGGATCAGCGGCACAGTTAAAACAGTTAGCAGGTATGAGAGGCCTGATGGCAAAACCATCTGGAGAAATTATTGAAAATCCAATTAAGTCTAACTTTAAAGAGGGTTTATCAGTTCTAGAATATTTCACGTCTACTCACGGAGCTAGAAAAGGTTTGGCAGATACAGCATTAAAAACTGCGAGCAGTGGTTACCTCACAAGACGATTAGTAGATGTTGCTCAAGATGCTGTTATAAGAGAAGTAGACTGTGGCACAGAGAATGGAGTAATGGTTGAGGAAATTGTTGAGTCAGGAAATATTACATCACCTTTAACTGAAAGAGTTTTGGGGAGAACTCCTTGCCAGGATCTTCATAACATTGATGATCTAGTAATTGTAAAGGCTGGTGAGATAATAGAAGAAAAACATTTAGAAGATATTGTAAATTTAGGAATAAGATCTTTAAAAATACGATCAGTTCTAACGTGCACCACTGAAGATGGTATTTGTGCCAAATGTTATGGTAGGGATTTGGCAAGAGGTACTGAAGTTAATGTTGGAGAAGCTGTTGGTATTATTGCAGCTCAATCCATTGGTGAACCAGGAACTCAGCTTACAATGAGAACGTTCCACATAGGAGGAGCAGCTAGTTCTTCTGTAGAGCAATCAAACTCATTAGCTCCTATTGATGGATTAGTTAAACTTGAAAATTTGAAATTAATTGAGGATAAGTTTTCAAATTCAATTATTTTAAGCAGAAATGCAAAAATAAAAATTGAAGTAAATAAGGTTGAAAAGTTTTCTATCAATATTCCTTTTGGTTCCAAAATTTTTGTTAAGGATGATCAGGAAGTAAAGGCAAACCAAACTCTTGCTGAGTGGGATCCTTACACCTTACCAATTATTGCAGAAAGAGATGGGTTTTTAAAATATGTTGATTTACAGCAAGGAATTTCTTTTAGAGAGTCCATTGATGATACCACTGGTATTTCAAGTAAGATTGTAATTGACTGGAGTCAAAATCCAAAGTCTAAAAACTTTAAACCTGCAATTAATGTCCAGGAAACATTAAATTCAGAAGAAGTTGATGCAGATAATTTTATCAATTATCCAATGTCAATTGATACAATTTTAAGTGTTGAGGATGAGCAGCAAGTTTATGCTGGTCAAGTTCTTGCAAGAATACCAAAAGAGTCATCTAAAACAAAAGATATTACAGGTGGATTACCTCGTGTTGCTGAGTTGTTTGAAGCTAGGAAGCCTAAAGATCCAGCTATTATGTGTGAAATTGATGGTAATATTTCTTTTGGAAAAGATTATAAAAATAAAAGAAGACTAGTAATTACTAGCATAGATGAAACTAATACTTTTGAAATTTTAATTCCAAGAGCTAAATATCTAAATGTAGTAGAAGGTGATTTTGTAAAAAAAGGTGATGTTTTAGTTGAGGGAACCCCTGTACCTCATGATATTTTAAGAATTTTAGGAGTAGAAGAACTCGCTAGATATTTGGTACGAGAAGTGCAATCAGTCTATAAGCTCCAAGGTGTTTATATTAATGATAAGCATATTGAGACTATTGCAAGACAAATGCTTCAGAAAGTTTTAATTAAGAAAGCTGGCGATTCCTCTTTACTTGTTGGTGAACAGGCTCAAAAAAGAGATATATTGAAATTAAATGATGATCTTGAAAAAAATGGAAAGAAAATTGTAGAATATGAGCCTGTATTACTAGGTATTACTAAGGCTAGTTTGCAGACATCGTCCTTCATATCAGCAGCTTCTTTTCAAGAAACTACAAAAGTATTAACTGATGCAGCTACTATGGGTAAAATTGATCCTTTAAAAGGCTTAAAAGAAAATGTCATAGTGGGAAGACTTATACCTGCAGGAACAGGAAGAATAACATCTGAGTATGAGAAGATAGCATCTGTAAAAGATAAGGAAATTTTAGAGAAAAGAAAACAAGCAGAAAATATACAAAATACTTAAAATAGTAAGATATTTGCTTGACTTTCTTCTTGTCAATTTATAAAGACCCCTACGATTTGTTGTTGATGGTGGTGGAAAATAAATTCCAAACGCTTAACAGAGGATTATTTAATGCCGACTATAAACCAGTTAGTACGTAAGGGTCGTAAAGCTCAAAAAAAGAGAAATAAAGTCCCAGCTTTAGCTTCTTGTCCTCAAAAAAGAGGCGTTTGTACTAGGGTTTATACTACAACCCCAAAAAAACCTAACTCTGCCCTTAGAAAAGTCGCGAGAGTAAAATTAACAAATGGTCAAGAAGTATCTGCTTATATACCTGGTGAAGGGCATAATTTGCAAGAACACTCAGTAGTACTACTTAGAGGTGGAAGAGTTAAAGATTTGCCCGGTGTTAGATACCATATTTTAAGAGGAACACTCGATACCCAAGGTGTTAGTGCTAGAAAACAAAGAAGGTCTCTTTATGGGGCTAAAAAACCAAAGTAGAAATTTATGTCTAGAAGAAGAGCTGCAGAAAAAAGAACTATTTTACCAGATCATAAATTTAAAGATATTGTCCTTGCTAAATTTATGAATAGAATAATGCTTGATGGTAAAAAATCTAAATCTGAAAAAATTGTATATGGAGCTTTTGATATTGTATCAAAGAAAACTGATAAGGCTCCAATTGATTTTTTTCATGAAGCACTTAATAATGTAAAACCTAGTCTAGAAGTAAAATCTAGAAGAGTAGGTGGAGCAACTTATCAAGTTCCAATGGAAGTAAGACCAAAAAGAGCACAGACTCTTGCTATGAAATGGATAGTTGATTCAGCTATCAAAAGAAATGAAAAGACCATGAGGGAAAGAGTTGCTAATGAGATATTTGATGCTTTTAATAATAAAGGTAATGCAGTAAAAAAACGAGAAGAAACGCACAAAATGGCTGAGGCTAATAGAGCATTCTCTCACTTTAGGTGGTAATAATGTCAAGAACGCATCCTTTAGATAAATACAGAAATATTGGAATAATGGCGCATATTGATGCTGGTAAAACAACTACTACAGAGAGAATTCTATACTACACTGGTAAATCTCATAAAATTGGAGAAGTTCATGATGGTGCAGCAACCATGGATTGGATGGAGCAGGAGCAAGAAAGAGGAATAACAATTACTTCGGCAGCCACTACTTGCTTTTGGAATGATCATCGAGTAAACATAATTGATACTCCAGGGCATGTTGATTTCACTATTGAAGTGGAGAGATCTTTAAAAGTTCTGGATGGAGCAGTTGCAGTTTTTGATGGAGTTGCTGGTGTTGAGCCTCAATCAGAAACAGTATGGAGACAAGCTGATAAATATAATGTCCCTAGAATGTGTTTTATTAACAAACTAGATAGAACTGGAGCTAACTTTTTCATGTGTGTAGATATGATACCTGATAGATTGGGATCGTACCCTTTAGTACTTCAATTACCCATAGGAATTGAAAGTGACTTTAAAGGGGTTGTTGATTTAGTCGCAAACAAAGCGATTGTATGGCAAGATGAAAGCTTAGGAGCTAAGTTTGATATAGTTGATATTCCAGAAGATTTAAAAGAACAAGCAAAAGAATATAGAGAAAAATTAATTGAAAAAGCTGTTGAGGAAGATGATGCAGTAATGGAAAATTACTTAGAAGGCAATGAACCATCAATTGATGATTTAAAAAAATGTATTAGAAAAGGTACGATAAAAGGTTCTTTTGTTCCAATATTAACAGGATCAGCTTTTAAGAATAAAGGAGTTCAACCTCTTCTTGATGCTGTAATTGACTACATGCCTTCGCCTATTGATGTTGAAGGAGTTAAAGGAGTTGATGTTAAAGATGAAACTATTGAATTAGTTAGAAAATGTGATGATCAAGAACCTTTTAGTGCTCTTGCTTTTAAAATAATGACTGACCCTTTTGTTGGTAGTTTAACTTTCGCAAGAATATATTCAGGAACAGTAGCAACTAAAGATAGTGTTTTGAATTCAACTGGTGGGAAAAAAGAGAGTATTGGAAGAATGCTTTTAATGCATGCTAATAACAGAGAAGAAATTAAAGAAGCAAGAGCCGGTGATATTGTTGCTTTAGTAGGATTAAAAGATGTTACTACGGGTGAAACGCTTTGTGACCCTAATAAACCTATTATTTTAGAAAAAATGGATTTTCCTGACCCTGTAATTGAAGTTGCTGTTGAGCCAAAAACAAAAGTTGACCATGAAAAAATGGGACAGGCATTAGCTAGACTAGCTCAAGAAGATCCTAGTTTTAGAGTTAATACCGATGAAGAAAGTGGTCAAACAATTATTAAAGGTATGGGTGAACTTCACTTAGAAATTCTTGTTGATAGAATGAAGAGAGAGTTTAAGGTTGAGGCAAATGTTGGAGCACCACAAGTTGCTTATAGAGAAACTATATCTAAATCATATGATGTAGATTATTCACATAAAAAGCAGTCAGGTGGAGCTGGTCAATTTGCAAGAGTTAAAATTACTTTTGAGCCTGGTGAGCCTGGATCGGGTTACGAATTTGTTAATAAAATTAAAGGTGGTAACATACCCACTGAGTATATTCCAGGTGTTCAAAAAGGTTTAATTTTTCAGCAGCAAACTGGTGTAATGGCTGGGTTTCCTTGCATAGACTTTAAAGCTACATTAAATGATGGAGCTTATCATGATGTAGACTCAAGCGTTCTAGCTTTTGAAATTGCTGCTAGAGCAGCGTTTAGAGAAGGTATGGCTAAAGCAAGCCCTGTTCTTTTAGAGCCTATGATGAAAGTTGAAGTTGTTACTCCTGAAGAATATATGGGAGATGTAATTGGTGATTTAAATAGCAGAAGAGGATCAGTGCAAGAAATGTCAACTAGGGGAAATGCAAATGTCATCGATGCGATGGTGCCTCTTGCTAATATGTTTGGATATGTAAACAACTTAAGATCTCTATCACAAGGTAGAGCAAATTATTCTATGCAATTTGATCACTATGAGCAAGTTCCTTCAAATGTTGCAGAAGAAGTAAAAGCAAAGCTAGCATAATGGAATCTCAAAATATTAGAATTAGATTAAGGGCTTTCGACAGTAAGTTGCTTGATAATAGTACTGGTGATATTATTAATACTGCTAAAAGAACAGGAGCTAAAGTAAAAGGACCAATTCCTCTTCCTACTAGATTTGAAAAATTTACTGTTAATAAGTCTCCACATGTTGATAAAAAAAGTCGTGATCAGCTTGAGATAAGAACTCATAACAGACTTATAGATATTATTGATCCAACACCTCAAACAGTTGACGCGTTGATGAAATTAGATTTATCTGCAGGTGTTGAAGTGGATATTAAAATTTAGCATGATTAAGAGATCTGGATTAATTGGAACCAAAATGGGCAATTCTTCATATTATGATGAATCAGGTAAATCTCTTCCTGTTACAATTTTAAAAATAAGTGATTGTATTGTTTCTGATGTTAAGACTATAGAAAAAAATGGTTATTCATCAGTTCAACTAGCTTCAATAGATGGTAAAAAAGATGTTAAAAAATTAAAAAAACCTCAGCAAAAACTTTTTGCTAATTTGAAGATTAATCCAAAAAAAATAATTAAAGAATTTAGGGTTGATCAAGAAAATATTTTAGAGATAGGCTCAAACTTAGATGTCACACATTTTAAACAGGATCAATTTGTAGATGTAACTTCCACATCAATAGGAAAAGGTTTTGCAGGTGCCATGAAGAGACATAATTTTGGAGGATTAAGAGCATCGCATGGTGTTTCTGTTTCTCATAGATCACATGGATCAACTGGTCAAAACCAAGATCCTGGAAAAGTTTTTAAAGGTAAAAAAATGGCTGGTCATATGGGGGCAACTCAAGTAACAATCCAAAATCTCAAGGTTGTAGAGGTTGATGAAGAAAATAGTTTGTTGATTTTAAAAGGATCAGTTCCAGGCAAAAAAAATTCAATAATTTTTATTAAAGACGCCGTTAAAAAGAGTTAATTATGAAAAAAGATATAGTTAATTTTGAAAACAAGAAAATCAATGATATCGAGATCAATGAAAGTATATTCTGTCTTAAAGTTTTTCCTGATTTAATACATCAATATATTAGATTTCAAAATGCAAAATCTCGCCAAGGTTCGCATAAGACAAAAACTAGATCTGAGGTAAATGGAAGGGCAAAAAAACCTTTTGCACAAAAAGGCACTGGTAATGCAAGACAGGGTAGTAGTAAACCACCACATTTTAGAGGTGGAGCAACTTCGATGGGACCAGTAGTTAGAGATCATTCATTTAATCTTAATAAAAAAGAAAAAAAACTAGCTTTAAAATCTGCTTTATCTGCTAAATTTTCTGAAGATAGTATTATTTTTATTGATTCATTTAAAGTTGAAACACATAAGACTAAAAATTTAAATAGTAAGCTTGCTAACTTTAATTATAAATCTGCACTTTTTGTTTACGGAGATGATGTGATAAATGATAATTTCAAAAAAGCATCTTCTAATATTCCTAGGGTTTCTTCACTAAGCCATAAAGGAATAAATGTTAAAGATATTATTTCTTATGAAAAAATATTTATTGAAGTAAAGTCAGTAGAAAAAATTTCTGAGAGATTGTCATGAGAAAAACAAAAACTATTTCAAATGAGCGTTCTCTCAGCATTATTAAAAGTCCTTTAATGACTGAAAAATCAACCAATTTAAATCAATTTAATAAATACAGTTTTTTTGTATCAAAAAACTCAAATTCATTTGAAATAAAACAGGCTATAGAAAATATATTTAAGGTTAAGGTAGAAAAAATAAATACACTTATTATACGAGGCAAGCTTAAATCTTTTAAAGGATCTGTAGGTTCTAAAAAAGATCAAAAAAAAGCAATAGTAACTCTTGCTGAAGGTAATTCTATAGACTCTTCATTGGAGATAAAATAATGTTAATTAAACTTAAGCCAAACACACCAGGACAAAGAGGTACTGTCTTAGTCTCAAAAAAACATTTATCTAATGAGGGCCCTTATAAACCTCTTACTAAACCAATTAATAAAACTGGTGGAAGAAATAATCAAGGTAGAATTACTTCAAGAAGAATTGGTGGAAGAGTAAAGAGAAAATACAGAGAAATTGATTTCAAACGTAATAAATTTAATATTAATGCAGAAGTTATTAGGAATGAATATGATCCAAACCGTTCATCGTTTATATCATTAGTTAAATATGAGGATGGAGAATATAGATATATTCTTTCACCAAAAACTATCAAAGTGGGAGATAAAATTGTGTCTGGTGACAATGTAGAAATTAAAGATGGTAACACATTGCCTCTTAAAAATATTCCTGTTGGCTCTAATGTTCATAATATTGAAATGAAACCAGGTGCCGGAGGACAGCTTGTAAGATCAGCTGGGACATCAGCGCAGCTAATTTCAAAAGAAGAAGTTAATGTACAAATTAAATTAGTTTCAGGAGAGATTAGACTTATTAATAGAAATTCACTTGCAACAATTGGAGTTTTATCTAATCCAGATAATAAAAATACTAAATTAGGTAAAGCTGGTAGAAATAGATATCTTGGAAATAGACCTAAAGTTAGAGGTGTTGTTATGAATCCAGTTGACCACCCACATGGCGGTGGTGAAGGAAGAACTTCAGGTGGTAGACACCCAGTTACTCCCTGGGGTGTTGGGACTAAAGGTAAGAAAACCAGAAGTAATAAAAAAACAAATGTTTTTATAATTAAAAGAAGGAAGAAATAATGACAAGATCTGTATGGAAAGGCCCATTTGTTGATGTTACACTTATCAAAAAAGCTCAAAAAGTTGCAGATTCAGGTAGAAAAGAAGTTATTAAAACTTGGTCAAGAAGATCTACTATTTTACCACAGTTTGTTGGATTAACCTTCGGTGTGTATAATGGGCAAAAGTTTGTACCAGTTAGTGTTTCTGAACATATGGTAGGACATAAATTTGGAGAATTTTCTCCTACTAGAACTTTTAAAGGTCATACGGCATCAGATAAAAAGGCAGGAAAATGAACCAAGATCTAATAGCTATAGCAAAAGATAATACTATCAGGACGAGTGCATTGAAACTTGCAAATGTAGCTAGATCAATAGTTAATAAAAAAGCTAATAATGCTGTAAATCAATTAAAATTTTCTAATAAAAGAATTTCTAATAATGTATTAAAAGTTTTAAATGCTGCAATTGCAAATGCTGAAAATAATAAACAGTTAGATATTGATAATTTGTATATTAAAGAAGCTTTTGTTGGAAAAAGCCTGTCTATGAAAAGATTTAGACCAAGGGCAAAAGGACGTGCAGCTAGTATAGTAAAGCCTTTCAGTAAACTAACCATTATTGTTGAGGAAAGATCAAAACCAATTAAGGACAAGGATAAGTAATGGGTCAAAAAGTTAATCCAAACGGTATTAGACTTGGCATCAATAGAACATGGTCTTCTAGGTGGTTCTCCAAATCTGAATATTCTAAACTTTTGCATCAAGATTTAGAAATCAAAAAGTATGTTGAAAATAAATTAAAAAATGCCAGTATCTCCAAAGTAAATATTGAAAGAGCAGCAAAAAAACTTAGAATTTCTATTTATAGTTCTAGACCAGGGATTATAATTGGTAAAAAAGGAGCCGATATTGAAGATCTTAAAAACAAACTTACAAAATTATCTAATTTAGAAGTTTTTTTAGATATAAAAGAAGTTAGAAAACCAGAAGTTGAAGCAAAGTTAGTAGCAGAAAATATAGCAAGTCAGTTAGAAAAAAGAGTTTCTTTTAGAAGAGCTATGAAGAAAGCAGTACAATCTTCAATGAGACTTGGAGCTAAAGGTGTTAAGATTATGTGCAGTGGAAGATTAGGTGGGGCAGAAATTGCAAGAACTGAAAAATTTCATGAAGGGAGCGTCCCTCTCCATACCTTAAGAACTGATATTGATTATGCAACTGCTGAAGCTCAAACTACTTATGGAATTTGTGGGATTAAGGTTTGGATTAATAAGGGTGTAATTCTGAATAAAGATCCATATGCAAGTGAAAAGAAACAAATTGAGCAAGGGAGTGTTAGGTAATGAACATGATGTCCCCTAAGAAGACAAAGTTTAGAAAGCAATTTAAAGGAAGAATTCATGGTACTGCTAAAGGAAACTCCACTCTTAATTATGGTAGCTTTGGATTAAAAGCTCTTGAACCCGAAAGAGTAACAGCAAGACAAATTGAATCTGCAAGAAAAGCAATAACTAGACATTTAAAAAGAGCGGGAAAAATGTGGATCCGTATTTTTCCAGATGTTCCTGTATCTAAAAAACCAGCAGAAGTTAGAATGGGTAAAGGTAAGGGTTCAAATGAATTTTGGGCTTGCAGAGTAAAACCTGGAAGGATTATGTTTGAAGTAGATGGCGTTAACATTAATGATGCTCGTAAAGCTATGACATTAGCCGCAGCTAAACTTCCAATTAAATGTAAATTTGTAGAGAGAAATATATAATGGCTGGTAGCAACAAAAAAATTAAAGATATAAAATCTGAAATATTAATTTTAAAAAAATCATTAATGAATCTTAAATTTCAAAAATCCTCTGGTCAGCTTGAAAAAACTTCAGAGATAAAAAATGTGCGTGTGAAAATAGCTAGATTAAAAACTGAGATTTCAAAAATACATGGAGAAAACAATGCCTAAAAGAATATTAACTGGAACAGTGGTTTCTTCAAATACTGATAAAACAATTGTAGTAAAAGTTACCAGAAGAGTAAAACATAAATTATATAAAAAAATTATTAGTCTTTCAAAGAAATATCATGCCCATGATGAAAATAATAATTACAAGGTTGGAGATAACGTAAAGATAATTGAATCAAAACCAATTTCAAAACTTAAATCATGGATTGTTATAAATGATAGTCAGGAGAACAAATAACAATGATACAGATGCAATCTAATTTGTTTGTTGCTGATAATTCAGGAGCAAAAAGAATCCAATGTATTAAGGTCCTTGGCGGTTCAAAAAGAAGATTTGCATCAATAGGAGATATTATTGTTGTTTCTATCAAAGATGCAATTCCAAGAGGTAAGGTTAAAAAAGGAGAGGTTTTTAAAGCAGTCATAGTTAGAACATCTAAAGAATATACAAGAAAAGATGGCTCAACTATTAGATTTGATAAAAATGCGGCAGTTTTATTAGATAAACAGGAAGAACCAATTGCTACAAGAATTTTTGGTCCAGTCACAAGAGAACTTAGAACAAAAAAATTTATGAAAATAATTAGTTTAGCACCAGAGGTACTTTAATGAAAAATAAAATTAAACTTAAAAAGGGTGACGAGGTAATTGTGTTAGCGGGTAAAGATAAAGGCAAGAGAGGTAAGATCGTTAGAGTCATACCAGAAGTTAGAAAAGTAATTGTTTCAGATATTAATAAATATAAAAAACATCAAAAACCTGGAAATAATGAACCGGGTGGAATAATTGAGAAAGATATGCCTATGCATATATCTAATGTTGCTTTCTTTGATATTGACTCAAATAAAGGTACTAGAATAGGTTATTCTATTGATAAGGATGGTAAAAAAATCCGAATAAATAAAAAATCAGGAAAAGAAATATAAAATGAGTAGATTACAAGAGCAATATAAAGCAGAAATTTCAAAAAATTTATTCAATAAGCTTAATTGTAATAATGTTCATGAGGTTCCAAAAATATCTAAAATTATTTTAAATATTGGACTTGGTGAGGCTAAAGACGATGTTAAAATTGTTGATAAAGCTCAAGAGGAACTTACTCTAATTGCAGGTCAGAAAGCTATTAAAACCAAAGCTAAAAAAGCAATTGCAGGTTTTAAAATCAGAGCTGGTATGCCTTTAGGAGTATCAGTGACTTTGAGAAATAAAATCATGTATGAATTTCTTGATAGGTTAGTAAATATTGCAATACCAAGAATTAGAGATTTTAGAGGATTAAGTCCACACAGTTTTGATGGCAGTGGAAATTATTCTTTTGGAGTAAAGGAACAAATAATATTTCCTGAAATTAATTATGATAAAATTGATAAAGTCAGAGGATTAAACATTACTATATGCACTACAGCAAAAAATAACGAAGATGGTTTAGAGTTACTCAAAAATTTTAATATGCCTTTTAAAGGTGAGGAAACAAACTAGGGGAGAGATGGCAAAACTAAGTTCAATTCAAAAAAATTCAAGCAGACTAAAACTTATTGATAAGTTTAGTAATAGAAGAAAATCTTTAAAAGATAAAATTATGAAAAAAGATTTATCCATTGAAGACAGATTAAAAGTTTTAAACAAGTTAAATGATCTTCCACGTAATAGTTCTTCAATACGTTACAGAAACAGATGTAAACTAACTGGAAGAACTAGAGGGGTTTATAGAAAGTTTGGTCTTTCTAGAATTAAAATAAGGGAGCTTTCTATGTCAGGTGATTTACCAGGCGTAGTAAAGTCAAGTTGGTAGGAGGTAAAAGATGGCATTTAATGACGCATTATCAGATATGTTAGCTAGAATTAAAAATGCACATAAAGCAAGAAAGTCTTTTACTGCATGTTATAAATCTAAATTAAATACTAACGTTTTGACTGTTCTTAAAGAAGAAGGATATATTAGAGATTTCAAAAATATAGAAATTAGAAAAGGAATCAGTAATATTCAAATTGATTTAAAATACTATAATGGCACTCCCGTTATAAAAAATATAAAGAGAGTCTCCAAGCCTGGAATAAGAGTATATTCAAAAATTTCTGATTTGCCAAAAATTTATGGTGGTCTTGGAATATCAATTTTATCAACTCCCAAAGGTGTTATGTCTGATAATCAGGCAAGAAAAAATAATGTCGGTGGCGAAGTGCTTTGTGAGGTATTCTAATTATGTCTAGAATTGCAAAAAATAGTATCAAAATTGATCAAGATACATCTTGTAAATTTGAAGGTGGTAATTTTATAGCTAAAGGTAAGCTGGGTGAGATGAATTTTTTAGTCAATCCACTTTATACTCTTGATATTAAAGATAATGAAATTTTTGTTAACCCAATTAATGAAAAAGATAAATTAAATCCAAATTGGGGTACGACTAGGTCTATAATATCAAATATAGTAACAGGTGTCAGCATAGGTTTTACTAAAACTCTTGAGCTTAATGGGACTGGTTATAGAGCAAGTATCTCAGGAACAACTCTCAAATTACAACTAGGTTATAGTCACGATATTGACTACGTTGTTCCAAAAGAAGTTAAGATTGAATGTCCAAAGCAAAACATTATTAAATTATCTAGTTATAACAAAGAGATTTTAGGAGCGACTGCTGCAAAAATTAGATCATATAGAAAGCCTGAACCTTTCAAAGGTAAAGGTATTAAATATGATGATGAGTTTATATTCAGAAAAGAAGGTAAGAAAAAATAAAGGTTTATAATATGAGTGATAAAAGAGCAAAAAGAGTTAGATATAATCTTAAGAAAGTATCTTCTAGAAGTAGACTTTCCGTATTTAGGTCTAATAATCATTTATACGCGCAGGTAATTGATGATGTAAAAGGTGTTACTCTTGCTAGTGCTTCAACTTTAGAAAAAGATTTAGTTAAATCTAAAAGTGATAGAAAAGAATTAGCAGAATTAGTTGGAAAAAATATAGCAAAAAGATTGATAGAAAAAGGTATTAAAGACGTAGCTTTTGATAAAGGGAAGTACAAATATCATGGTCTGATAAAAATTTTAGCAGATTCAGCAAGAACAGAAGGCTTAAACTTTTAAGGTATATTTATGATGGATAATGAAAATAAAGATTTTAGTGAACATTTAGTGACTATAAATAGAGTTGCAAAAGTTGTTAAAGGTGGAAGACGGTTTGGTTTTGCTGCAATTATGATTGTGGGAGATAATAAAGGTAGAGTTGGTTATGGAACTGGTAAAGCAAAAGAAGTTCCAGAAGCTGTTAGAAAAGCAACGGAAGATGCCAAAAGTAAAATGGTTAGAGTCCATCTTAAGGATAATAGAACTCTTCATCATGATGTTATTGGTAGATTTGGAGCTGGAAAAGTTATTTTAAGATCTGCAGCCCCTGGTACTGGCATTATTGCTGGTGGACCTATGAGAGCTCTTTTCGAATCTTTAGGCATTAAAGATGTTGTTGCTAAGTCTACAGGTACATCAAATCCACATAATATGTTAAAGGCTACTTTCAATGCTTTTAAAAGATCAGAGTCACCAAAATCAATTGCTGCAAAAAGATCTAAAAAAGTTTCAGAGATTGTAAATGCAAAACAGGCTGAAAATTAAAGGAATATATACTTATGAAAATAAATGAATTAACCTCTACATTAACATCTAATAAAAAAAGAAAAAGAAGAGGTAGAGGAGCAGGCTCAGGTTTGGGAAAAACTGCCGGCAGAGGTGTTAAAGGTCAAAAATCAAGATCAGGTGTATCAATCAATGGTTTTGAAGGTGGTCAAATGCCTTTGTATAGAAGGTTGCCTAAGAGAGGTTTCAAAAATATATTTTCAAAAAAGATTCAGAATATTAATTTTAATACTATTGCTAATATTGTTAAAAATTACGAGATTGATCCTTCATCAATTAAAGAAAAGGATTTGTTTGATAAAAAAATATTTTCTAAGACTAAGGGTGATTTAAAGTTATTAAGTGTTGGAGATATCAGTGATAAAATTAATATAGAAATTTCCTACGCATCTAAAACAGCTATCGAAAAAGTTGAAAAAGCTGGTGGAATAATAACTATAACTAAAAAATAATATGGCAACTGCAGCTGAAAGACTTGCAAATAACATGAATTTTGGAGCTCTTGGTAAGGCTACTGAATTAAGAAATCGTCTGCTCTTTACACTTGGGGCATTAATTGTATTTCGATTAGGTACTTTTTTGCCAATTCCTGGGATAAATCCAATTGCATTGCAGCAATTTTTTGAACAGCAATCTTCCGGTATATTAGGTATTTTTGATACTTTTTCAGGTGGTGCTTTAGGCAGGATGGGTATTTTTGCCTTAGGCGTTATGCCATATATTTCTTCTTCAATAATCATGACCTTAATGCAGTCAAGTATACCACATCTTAAAAGCTTAAAAGAACAAGGATCAAAAGGTAGAAGGCAAATTATTCAGTATTCAAGATATATCACTGTATTAATCGCCGCTTTGCAAGGCTATGGTGTTTCTATTGGTTTAGAGTCAATGCAAACTGCCTATGGAAACATTGTCTTTGAGCCAGGAATTTTTTTTAGAATCACAACTGTTATTACTTTAGTAGGAGGCACTATATTTCTTATGTGGCTAGGCGAGCAGATAACTTCTAGGGGTGTTGGTAATGGAATATCTCTTATTATTACTGCTGGAATTATTGCAAATTTACCAAGTGCTCTAGTAAGTACACTTCAACTTGGAAGAACAGGTGAATTAAGTGTTGCTTTTATTCTTGGTATTTTAATTTTAGTATTAGGCTTGATAATTTTTATAGTTTTTATTGAAAAAGGTCAGAGAAGATTGATTGTTCAATATCCAAAAAGGCAAGTTGGTAATAAAATTTATGGTGGTCAAAGTTCACATCTGCCCCTAAAAATTAATACTGCTGGTGTAATACCTGTTATTTTTGCATCATCCATATTACTTCTTCCAAATACAATGTCTGGATTTGGAGCAGGTTCTTCAAGTGATATATTTTTGTTTATTTCAAGTTATTTAGGTAGAGGACAGCCCTTATATCTAGCTTTATTTGCAGCAATGATCATATTTTTTGGCTTTTTTTACACAGGCATTGTCTTCAATCCTGATGAGCAAGCTGAAAATTTAAGAAAATATGGAGGTTTTATTCCTGGAATCAGACCTGGAGAAAATACTTCAAAGTATATAGATTATGTTTTGACTAGACTGACTACAGTTGGCACAATTTACTTAGCACTTGTAGCCTTACTCCCAGAATTTCTTATATCAAAAACATCAATCCCTTTTTACCTTGGTGGAACAAGTTTGTTAATTATCGTTGTAGTTATGATAGATTTTATTACTCAAGTGCAATCTCATCTATTTCAACATCAGTATGAAGGATTGCTAAAGAAAACAAAACTAAAGGGTAGAAGATAGTTAATGAACATAGTTTTTTTTGGTCCTCCTGGGTCAGGAAAAGGAACTCAGGCAAAACTAATCGCTAAAGAATTTAATATCTCCCATTTATCTACAGGTGATATTTTAAGAGAAAAATTAAATGAAGGAGACAATCTTTCATGGCAATTAAAAGATATTATGTCTGCTGGAAATCTAGTTTCAGATGAGTTTTTAAACAAGATTATAGCTGATAAGTTAATAAGTAAAAGATGCATAAATGGATTTATCTTAGATGGTTATCCAAGGACAAAAACACAGTCTGATTTTTTTTTATCTTTTATTAAAAGTAATCAAACCTACCTTAACTTTGTTTTTGATTTTAAAATAGATTTTAAGATTGCTGAAGAAAGAATTGTATCAAGATCTAAACAAGAACAAAGATCCGATGATAATTTGGGTGTAATTAAGGTACGATTAGATAAATATATGAAAGAAACATACCCAGTATCTCAATTTTTTAGCACCAATTTTGATAAAAATTATTTTATTATTGATGCAGATCAAGAAGTTTCACAAATTCAAAAAGAATTAATTAAAATCATCAAAAAAGGCTTAAATTAAGTGAAATTTACTATTTCAAAGCTTGACTTAAGTGTAATATTTAATGTATGCACCCTCATTCAATTTATTAATAGGCTCAAATAATGGCAAGAATTTCTGGAGTAAATATACCAACAAATAAAAAGGTTAATATTGCTCTTACTTATATATTTGGTATTGGCCCAAAAATAGCAGGTGATATTTGTAATGAAGCTTTAATTGACATTACTAAAAGAGTTAGTGAACTTAATGAAGATGAAGTTAATAAAATCAGAGATGTTATAGATCAAAAACATGTGGTCGAAGGAGATTTAAGAAGAAAAGTATCGTTAGATATTAAAAGACTTAACGATCTTGGTTGTTATAGAGGGTTAAGGCATAGAAAAAAACTTCCTGTTAGAGGTCAAAGAACTCATACAAATGCGAGAACTCGTAAAGGTAAAGCTGTTGCAATAGCTGGAAAGAAAAAAGTAACTAAAGGTTAATGATGGCAGATAAAAAGAAAACAAAATCTAAAGTTAAGAAAAAAGTTTCATCTGGAGTGGCGCACGTGCTTTCTTCATTTAATAATACAATAATTACAATAACAGATGATAATGGTAATGCCCTTGCTTGGTCATCTGCAGGTCATAAGGGCTTTAAGGGTTCAAGAAAATCAACACCTTATGCAGCTCAAATTGCAGCTGATGATGTTGGAAACAAAGCAAAAGAATATGGACTTAAAACTCTAAAAGTTGAAGTTTCTGGTCCAGGATCTGGAAGAGAGTCAGCCTTAAGATCTCTTCAGGCAATAGGCTATATTATAACTTCCATAAAAGATGTTACGCCTATTCCTCACAATGGATGTAGACCAAGAAAAAGACGAAGAGTTTAAATAAAAGGAGAATTAAGTGTTACAAAAAAACTGGATGGAACTTATTAAACCTAGCAAAATGGACGTAAATGTTCAAGAAAATGATGGAAGAACAGGTGTTCTTGTTGCTGAGCCTTTAGAGAGAGGTTTTGGCCTTACCCTTGGTAATGCAATTAGAAGAGTCTTATTATCTTCACTTCAAGGAGCAGCTATAACATCTGTTAAAATAAAAGGTGTGGTCCATGAATTTTCTACCATTCCAGGTGTAAAAGAAGACTTAACTGATATACTTTTAAATTTAAAATCTGTTGCTGTTAAAGTTCACTCTCCTGGTCTTAAAAAAATGTATATAAAAGCAACTGGCCCAGGGGAAATTAGAGCTGGTAATTTTGAAACTGATTCAGAAACTGAAATCATGAATAAAGATCAGCTGATTATGACACTAGACTCAAATGCTGATATTGAAATTGAAGCAAATATTGAAACAGGTAAAGGTTATGTATCTGCTGAGATTGCTGAGGATGAAAATAAAATTATTGGTGAGATTAAATTAGATGCCATGTTTAGCCCTGTTGTAAAAGCTACTTATAAAATTGAAAATAGCAGAGTGGGTCAAGTTACGGATTATGATAAGCTTATTTTTGAAGTTGAAACTAATGGTGTTATTTCTCCTGATGATGCAATTGCACTTGCCTCAAGAATATTACAAGATCAACTTCAAGCATTTATAAATTTTGATGAACCTGAAATTCAACAGGATCAAAGTACTGCTGAAAAGCTTTCCTTTAATTCAAATCTTCTTAAAAAAGTTGAGGAACTTGAGCTTTCAGTTAGATCTGCAAATTGTCTAAAGAACGATAATATAATTTATATTGGTGACCTAGTGCAAAAAACAGAGTCTGAAATGCTAAGAACTCCTAATTTTGGTAGAAAGTCTCTTAATGAAATAAAAGAAGTACTTACACAAATGGAATTAAATTTAGGAATGTCTGTTCCAGATTGGCCTCCAGAAAATATTGATGAATTAGCAAAAAAATATGAGGATCCGTTTAATAAATAAAGTCACATGAAGCATAATATTAAACATAGAAAATTAAACAGAACTTCCTCACACAGGAAGGCTTTGTTAATGAATATGACTAATGCTCTAATTAAGCATGAGCAAATCACCACTACTTTACCTAAGGCAAAAGAACTGAGACCATTCATTGAAAAGGTCATAACTCTTGGGAAAAAAGGTGATTTATCTGCAAGAAGAAAAGCTATTTCTATTCTTCAAGATGATAAAATGACAAAGAAAGTTTTTTCAACATTAGCTGATCGTTATAGTTCTCGTAGTGGCGGATATACAAGAATAATAAAATTAGGGAATAGATTTGGTGATAATGCTCCAACAGCTGTAATTGAATTTGTTGATAGAGATGAAGAAGCTAAAGGTCAAGATAGTGGACCAATTATTGAAAAAAAAATTACTGAAGAAGAACAGCAACCTCAAAATTAAATTTGATTAACTTTTTATATGTTGCTCTTGGCGGTTCCATTGGAGCTTCATTAAGATTTTCTTTTTCTTTATTATTTAAAAATTTCTTATCTTTAAATTATTTATTTATAAGCACTCTTCTAGTAAATATAATTGGTTCTTTTTTAATAGGTTACACAATTTTCTTACTTGAGAGTAAGAATATCACGCAAGATTTTTTAAAATATTTTATCATAATTGGTATCTTGGGTTCATTTACTACGTTCTCTACTTTTTCACTTGAAAATGTTGAAATGTTAGTTGATAAAAAAATTATTCAGGCTTTTTTATATATGTTTTTTTCATTAACATTGTGTTTATTGTTTACTTATATTGGACTCAATTTAAACAAAATCATAAATTGATAAAAATACTTAAAATTCCTAAGGACTTAGAAGATCAAAGACTTGATAAATATTTAAAAAGAGAATTCTCAAATTTAAATCAAAGTTTTATTGAAAAAAATTTAAGAAAAAAAAATATTTTAGTAAATAATCAAAAAATTAAATCAAAATATATAGTAAAAGAAAATGATGAAATTAAAATAAAAAATTTTGCAATAGAATTATATTCTAAATTTGAAAAGAAAAAAAATACAATAGAGATTAGTAAAATAATAAAAAAGATTTTTGATGAATCAATATTATACGAGGATGATAATTTTATAGTAATTGATAAATGGTCCGGTATAGCAACACAGGGCGGTACAAATATCACAATATCTATTGATGCAATAATAAAAAATATTTCAGAAGCTTACAATTTAGTACATAGATTAGATAAGGAAACTGCAGGATTGCTTATTATTGCTAAAAATTTAAAGTATACTAAAATTTTTGGAAACCTTTTTAAATCAAGAAACTTGGATAAAACATATTTAGCTTTGTGTGAAGGGCAGCCTAAAATGATAGAATCTTATGTAGACTTAGCAATTAATTCTGATGATAATAAAAAGAAAATTGATACACAGACTTTTTATAAAGTATTGTATCAAAAACAAAATATTTCCCTGATTAAATTTGAGCCTAAGACAGGTAAAAAACATCAATTACGAATAGTTGCTAAAAATTTGGGGTCTCCTATTGTCGGGGATATTAAATATAATTTAAATAAATCTAATAAAAATGAAAACTTAAAACTTAATGCTTATCAATTAGAATTTACAATCGATGATAATAGATATAATTTTACTTCAAAATTACCAAGTGATTTTATTAATTTTATGAAATCTAAAAAAATCAAATTTGATTATAAAGCTATTTAAGGTCCTTTAATTTATTTAAAAAAATTTTTGAATATTCTTCATCAAATTTTGATTCATCAATTTCAATTCCTAATTCTTTAAGCGAAGTGTTTTTGTAATTATCTAATCCACATGCATTTATATCATCATAATTATTCATTTTTGGATTAATATTAAAACTTAATCCATGGTAAGTTGTCCATTTTTTTAATCTTAACCCTATGGCGCCAATTTTTTCTTCTTTTACAAATTTTTTTCCATTTTGACCTATGACCCAAATGCCAACTCTGTCTTTATATGTTGCACAATCTATTTTATATTCTTTTAGAAAGTCCATTAATGATTGTTCAATGATACTTATAAATTTTCTCAAATCTTTTTTTCTATCATTGAGATTAATCATTAAATAAACTATTCTTTGACCAGGGCCGTGATATGTAGTTTTACCCCCTCGATTTGTTTTTAATATTCTAATATTATTTTCTTTAAGTATCTCTATTTTAGAAGAGCTTGTTCCTTGAGTATAAATATGGTCATGATTTAAAAACCATATAAGTTCTTTATTGGTCCCCTTGATAATTTCATCTATTCTTATTTTCATAAAATTTATAGATTTTTGGTAATCTATAAATTTATAATCTTTTTTAATCTCTATATTCATCATATTTAACTGTATTGATATTATTAACTTATCTGATATTTAATTCTAGTATATATGCGGTTGTGGCGGAATTGGTATACGCGCAGCGTTGAGGTCGCTGTGGGATTTATCCTGTGGAAGTTCAAGTCTTCTCAGCCGCACCATAAATATTTGCCACTAAGAATAAAATTTTAAAATGATAACAAAAAACGATTTAACAGAATATTTTTTTCAAGGCATTAAGTCAAAACATGATATGAGAATCGGTGTTGAGCATGAGAAATTCATTTTAAATAAAAACTCTTTGATGCCAATTACTTATGATGAAAAAAATGGTATCAAAGATATTTTACAAAAATTTGTTAGTTTAGGATGGACCCCTTCATATGATGATAATGAAGAGACAATAATTGCTCTGAAAAAAGGTAAAGAAGCTATAACTTTAGAGCCTGGAGGGCAAATTGAGTTATCTGGTGCTCCGCTTGATAATTTACATGAGACATGTGAAGAAACAACTAATCATCTAATGGAAGTAAAAAGCCTGAGTGAGGAATTTAATTTTATCTTATTAGGAATGGGTGTTGAGCCTAATCTAACGGTTGATGATTTTCCTTGGATGCCAAAACAAAGATATTCAATTATGAAAAAATATATGATGCAAGTAGGTACTCTAGGTCATCATATGATGAAGCGGACTTGTACTAATCAAGTCAATATTGATTATTGCTCAGAAGATGACATGATTGATAAATTTAGATTAATGTTAAATCTGGAGTCTATTGCTACTGCAATTTTCTCCAACTCTCCTTTTGATCAAGGCAGTATTTCTAAATATAAAAGTTTACGTTCTCATTTTTGGCATCATACTGATCAAGATAGGACTGGCTTAATTCCATTTGTATTTAACAAAGGTTTTAATTTTGAAAAATATACTGATTATGCTCTCAATGTACCTATGTATTTTGTTACTAGAAAAAATAAATACATAGATATGACAAAATATACTTTTAAAGATTATTTAGAGGGGAGGAGTACAGATATTAAATATGAGGTTACAATTAAAGATTGGGAAGATCATCTAACAACACTTTTCCCTCAAGCTAGACTTAAACAATATCTTGAGATTAGATCAATGGATGCCTGTAATTGGGATTTAATTTGCTCTCAACCAGCTTTTTGGATTGGTATTCTTTATGATACTGAGATTATGGATTGTGTTAAAAATATTTGTGAAGGCTGGACAAAAGAAGATAGAGAATATTTAAATAAAAATGTACCAGCACAAGGATTGCAAACTGAATTTAAAAGTAAAAAAATTATTAATTTAGCTCAAGAATTTTATGAATTATCCAAAAAGGGTTTAATAAAAAGAAAGAGATTATCAAAAAATGGTGAGTTTGATGAGACTATTCATATGAAGGGATTAGAGGATAATTTACAAAACGGTTGCTCGCCTGCTGATTGTTTAATAAATAAATTTAATACTACTTGGGGCAGGTCTACAAAACCAATTTACAAGGAATTAATATTTTAATGAAAAATAAAATTGCTATTCAAATGGATGATATAAATACAATTGATTATGCATTTGATTCATCTTTTATGATTGGATTAGAGGGGCAAAATAGAAATTATGACTTATTTTATTATCATCCAAATGATCTGTTTCTCGATGAGGGAATAGTAAAGGCAAGTGGTTTTTTTATAGAACTATATGACCAAGAGGGTAGTCATGTAAAATTTTTAAGTGATAAAACTGAAGTAAATCTAAATGATTTTAAATTTATTTTTTTGCGACAGGACCCTCCATTTAATATGCACTATATTACCTCTACTTATTTATTAGATTATTTATCTGAAAATACTAAAGTGATAAATAATCCAACAGCTGTTCGTAATTATTCAGAAAAAATTCTTCCATTTAAATTTAAACAATTTATGCCACCCACATTAATATCTCAGAGTGTTGATGATATAAAAAAATTTTTAATTACTTACAATGATATTATAACAAAACCTTTATATGGTAATGGAGGTGAGGGCATTCATCGAAGTAATAAAGGGTACCTTGAAGGCATTGATGTAAGTAACAAGTATTTAGAAATGCCAATTATGGCTCAAAAATATATTCCTGAAATTAGTAAAGGTGATAGAAGAATAATCTTTTTTGATGGAGAATATGTTGGTTCTGTAGCAAGAATTCCTTCTCATGGAAATATTAAGGCTAATTTTCATGCTGGAGGTACTGCTGAAAAAACAGATCTAGTATTCCGAGATCAGCAAATTGTTGATGTATTAGGAGAAGAATTGAAAAAATTAAATCTTTTTTTTGTAGGAATTGATGTGATAGGTGATTATCTTACTGAAATAAATGTCACATCGCCAACAGGAATTAAACAAATTAATAAATTAAATAATGTTAATCTTGAAAGAGTTTTTTGGG
>JABHWG010000043.1 GCA_018657885.1 Pelagibacteraceae bacterium | reverse complement strand
ATCATAGGAAGATAGTAGTGGTGCAAAAATAGTTGCTAATATTATTATTGTAAAAATTACTAAACCCAAGACAGCTAATTTGTTATGGAAAAATTTACTAATTAATCTATTTTGATCTTTAGAAACTAGTTTATTGTTTTCTTCAAGAAATCTTAATTTATCAAATTTTTTATCTAATGAAGTTTTTTTCATTTTATTCTTTTCCTAGTCTTACACGAGGATCAATTAAAGCTGTTAACAGATCTATTAGTAAACTAGCAGTTAAAACAACAAAAACGTACATTAGTGATATCATCATTACCAAAGGGTAATCCGACGCTCTAACAGATCTAATGAACATATTCCCAATACCAGGCCATTGAAATACTTGTTCAATAATTGTAGATCCTCCAATTAATAAAGGTAATCTAAAACCTATCAAAACTACAACAGGAGTAAGTGCAACTCTAAATCCGTGTAATATATTTATTCTCCATTCTGGCAGTCCTTTAGATCTAGCCGTTTTAATAAATTCACGAGCCAGTACATCAAGCATAGAAGATCGAGAATAGCGCATTGCACCCGCTGTTAAAGCTAAAGCTAAAACCATGGAAGGCATGATGATGTTAGGAATTCGATCAAGCAAATTTTCATAATGAGGTAGAAGACGACCTCCAACTGGTAGCCATTGTAAATGCATACCAAATATTAGTATAGCAACTAATGCGAAGAAAAATTCAGGTATAGATACACCGGCCATTCCGGCTACAGTCAATCCGCTGTCTGTTGCAGATCCTTTTTTTAATGCACTTAAAATACCCAAAGAGCATCCTAAGATAGTTGAAATAATTAATGCCACTATGGACAGTTCAAGAGTAGCAGGGATTGTTTTGGCCATAATATCTTTGATCGCTACACCGCCTGCCATAGAGTAACCAAAGTCACCTTTTAGACAGCTAGTAAGCCATATCCAATATCTCTCTAAAAAAGAGGCATTTAATCCATAGGCTTCTCTCATAGCTTCTAATTTTGCAGGGGTGATAGTTGCTGCTAGTTCAGGGCTAATCATGTGTGAAACTGCATCACCAGGAGTTAGGTCCAAACCAAAATAAACTAAAAAACTGATCACAAAGATCATGGGAATAAAAATGAGAATTCGTTGAATAAAATACGTGGACACTGATGTTTCTACATTTTTTGAAGTAATTGTAAGTACTGAGGCTTATGCCTCAGTACTTTTAAGAATTGTATTATTATGGTTTTGGATAATGCATAACCCAAAGCATACGAGTATAAGGAATATCAACAGCCTTAGTCATCATATTAGACATTGCATTAAGAGCACCAACATCTGCTACGTTTTTAGTAAAACCGTAATCCATTTTACCTGCAGCAGCATTTTTGATTAAGTTTCCATCACCATCATAACTTGGATAAGCTAGAACGTCGAAATTTGCAACTCCACCATGAAAATCTTCATTAGGAATAAATTTTGCAAAATCATTCATTTTTACTTCTTCAAGTTTAAATGCACCAGATCCAATTGGGAATTGCCAGAATGGATGCTGTTGAAGTTGTGCTGGATCAATACCTGCTAGATGATTCTCTGGAAGAATAGCAAACTGAGTAAATGTAGTTAATACATTTGGATCAAGTTTTGCAAACTCTATAGAAATTTCTCTGTTAGCAATATTGTATTTAATACCTGCTACATCATCAGTAGAACCATCAGCAAAAGCTTCAGCTCCAACAATTGATGAAACAGTATTTCCAACAAGTGCATGCATCTGAGGTGATTTCATTGCAAGTCTAAGACTGAATGCAACATCTTTAACAGTTAAATCAGTACCATCATGCCATTTAAGACCTGGTTTAAGTTTGAAACTTAAATTTAGACCATCAGCTGACATTTCATAGCTCTCTGCCATTGAAACACCAATATCTGTTCCAATTGCTCCACCAGATACAAGTAATCTGTCGAATACAATCTTGTTATGAATCCATAAACCTAAGTTATACCAAGGCTGTTCAAAGAATTCAGTTGGACCAGTATTTGTTTGTACAGTGCCAGTTTTAACGTTCCAATTAGTTATACCCCAATTGTAGTTGTACTGAGCATTACCGTAAGCACCACCATTTCTATCAACATTATCACTCTCGTAGATGAATAATTTTTGATAGTATAATGGGCAAATGTTTACTTGCTCCATTTGGTACTGCTGAATTTCAAAGAAATAAGGTTTTAGAACTTCAGGATCAGCACTTGAGTTAATTTTTTCAATCATAGCATCCATTTTTGGATCACCAGGAGTTTGTGGGTTTAGGCCAGTTTTAAAAGTATTGTAATACTCTTGCATGACCATTGCACCTCTTGCACCATAACCTAGATCGTAATCTACGGCAGCTGGTCCATTCACTCCATCTTCAGGAACTGAGTTTAATTGTGCACCAACATCTCCTTGAAGAAGTCGGTAAGTCATTTTTACACCAACGTCAGCAAACATACCTTGGATTGCAGCCATAAGATCTGAAGTAAGTTGATCTCCATAATAGAAAACGGTATCTAAAACACGATCGTTATCCCAATTGGCTTCTGCTAAAAGAGCTTTAGCTTTTTCTGGGTTGTAGCTGTAGTCAGGTAAGTTAGGAGCTTTCATAGGGCCATTTGGTAAAAGACTATCAGCAACAATTATTTGATCTTCAAATAAAGTTGATTTGATAAGTTCCATATCAATTGCCATACAAAGGGCTTGTCTAACTCTTGGGTCTGATAATTGGTTACTATTAGTTGGTTGAGCTGATACTGTTGATACAAATAACAACTGAGCCAAAACTAAAGAAATAACCGTAATTAGTTTTTTCATATTTCCTCCAGTTAAATTTAAGTACTTTTATCTTAACCATAAACTAATGGTGAGACAAGCCTATATTGAAAACATAACAACTAAAATGAGGTTTTAGTTGTTTTTATATTTAATTATTTGTTTTATATGTGAAAAATAGAGATATTTTGTTTATTCTCCTTTAATATTCTTTAGTCTTAGTTGCATTTGATTATGTAGCTCTTCAGAGCCATCATGATAAGTACCAAACCACTGATCGAAAGGAATCATGAGGTTTCCATAGTTTACTTCAAAGTATTTGTGGTGAAGGTAATGATTATAATTACTGAGATCAATTGCGTACTTGTCATTTAAAAGCATTTGTTTGAAACCAATATGACCATTAGCCGATCCCAATCCTGCATGAAACAAGTGATAAATGGCATGAAGTGGATGCGAGAGTATAATCCAATGAATTATAACTCCAGAAAAGTATAATAGATGCTCAATAGGATGCATGGAAAGGCTCGACCATGGACCGGGATTTATATTTCTATGGTGAACTGAGTGTGCAATTTTATACATAAATTTAAAATGTAAAAATCGGTGAACTAAATAAAAATGCGCATCTCTAAAAGCTGGTATCAATAATAATATTAGAAAGAAGTATATCGGTGAATCATTAAATCGAAAAAAAGGTATTGTACCGGATGCATAAAACCATAATGATAGAATCTCAAATCCTGTCCAAATTGGAACACCCCAAAATAAGCTCCAGAATAAATTATCAAAAATTTGTCTATTGAAAGTAAATAACTTTTGTATCTTCTCTGGCCAGTTAGGGTTAAATTTAAATTTAATACCCTGACTTTTAGAAATATAAAGAGGGATATGAATAAGACTAAAGAATATCGTTCCGATCACATAGTTCCTTAGAAGAATTTCAGACATCCAGCCAGGGGCAAAACTTTTCATTTCTGAAAGAGGTGGAGTAAAAAAATAATACGCAATGAAAGCAAAAATTAAATAAACAAGATTCCAAGAAAAAATATATGAAAAGATAAACCAACTTAGAATTTTTTTGAAATTCAGTGGTAAAACCCAAACTGGATTTTTGTCAGTAGCTTCTTTTGGAACAAAATGACCTCTTTTATCCCTAAATCCAAAATTTTCTTCTTCAATCATTGTTATGTTAATTTATAGTTATATTGTAAATATAGTAATTAAAATTAAGTTTATCAAATACAATATTTAGTAACAAAATTCTTGTTAAAACAATTAATTTTGATAGTTATGCTTAGTTTTTGATTGGGGCGTCGCCAAGCGGTAAGGCACCGGTTTTTGGAGTCGGCATTCGCAGGTTCGAATCCTGCCGCCCCAGCCAATTTTTTACCCTTATGTTAAATTAAATTATGTTCTGCTGCTCATAGGCTACACTGTTTGATTTACTTAATTTTAAAAACCAGTTTGTATATCATTACATAACTGCCAAATAGTACTTTCAACCTCTCTAGTATCGCCATAAACAAAATCATACCCCTCAAGTGTTAGGATATTGCTATTTTGACACATAATGGTTCCAGAATTTAATAGGAAACTATGAACGTTGTTTAATATATAATTTTTTGAACCTTTTTTTGCAATTCCTAATTTATCTTGATCAACATCTAATAAAGATATGAATATATCGCTAATTTGAGGCTGATTATTTAGTTCACTAATTAAATTTATATTTTCGATGAGTCCTTTATCAGTTATTTTAATGCCAAATTCGTTAATGGTAAATTTAATTTTGTTGAAATTTTCTTCATTATCATAATCATAAGTTATAGGTAAATTGATTCTTGATAATGAAGTATTTAAACTTATCTTGATATTATCAATTATTTCGAAAAATAATACTAACTCAAATTTATTTTTATTAAATAAATATTCAGTATCGTACTCAAGATTAACTGCTATTTTATCATTAATATCTAATAGTTTTTTTATAGCTTTTGCTTCTGCATTATTGTCAAATATTTTTGAATCTAATGATATGTTTTTAAATTTTAACTTTGATTTAATAGAATTTTGATCTTTGGAAAAAAGCCCTCCTATCTCTAAGCTTTCAATATTAACATGAATAGGACAGCCATAAAAATCTTTAAAATCTAAATAATCAGAACTAATCATATTATCGTAATTACAAATTTCACTATTGTCTTTTAAATAATATATAAAATCTATATCTTTAATCGTCACAGTATCTGACATTGTATTTATTTCAATTTTTTCGTATGTAGTTTCAATTTCATATGCTCTTAATATTTGAACTGAAGCGTTAATACTTTTATTTATAATAGAGGTTTTTGTATCATCCCCAATCATTTGCCATGGATTGAGTATAGTAATTAAAGATACAAACAAATATTGAAAAATTGAATAATCGAATAAACCCATCACTCATCGTATGAAGGAATTTCTTTGTTGTAAATCAAATAATAAGTTTTGTTACAAATAATTAATATTTTTTAAGCTACTTATTTTTTTTCCTAAATAAATAAATTTAAGTATTCCGCCATTTAGTATAACCTTTTTGGCATTGCATCGGTTTTTGGAGTCGACATTCGCAGGTTCGAATCCTGCCGCCCCAGCCAATTATTTAAACCAATTGCTATCTAAAATTCTCCAATATTGATTAATCAGAGGTTGATAAAATTTTATTTGATATAACTCGTCTTTATAGACTCCCCAAATACCATCTTTTGATACCCAGCCATTAATATCTTGGTGAGATATATAACACCAATACTCAAGACATATTTCTAGTTTTAAAATATTATTTTTTTTTATTAATCCAATTTCTCTCCCATTTGGACGATTAAAAATTTTTGCTTCATTTTTTTTTATTCCAGTTAAGACGTATCTATCCCCTTTAAGTAATCCTTTTTTTATCCATCCAGTATTACCCTCATGATCGCTAACTTTTCTCCAAAGATCAAACTCATCAATGATTTCTATTGGAAAATTTTTTCGTATATATTTTATATTTATTGGATAGTTAATACTTGGACCAACCCTTAAATTTATTTCATTGGATTTTAGTGAAACAAATCTTGGTATATCAAATCCTGTTACAGTTCCTTTTTCTGCATATAAATTTAAACTAATTAATAAAGTTAAAATCAGT
>JABHWG010000045.1 GCA_018657885.1 Pelagibacteraceae bacterium | reverse complement strand
TCTTGATCCATTAATTCTTGATCTAGAAAAGATTTTAATAAAAAAATGATAAAAATTTGTTCTTTTCGAATTTTGTAAATCAATAATTAAATCATATTTACCATTTATAATTTTACTAATAAGGGATAATGTTGAAAAAAAACCCCCCCTATTATCAATAAAGAATTGATCAAACATTTTTATTTTTTTAAAAAAGGGAATAAATTTTTCTTCCGTTATAAGATCAATAACTGAATTATTAAATTTATTTTGAATTGCTAAAATTGGCTCCAATGCAAATACAATATCTCCAAGAGAACCATGCTTAATGAGTAATATTTTCTTAGGATTTAATCGACTCATATAATTTCATATACTGATTAACCATATTTGTTTTTGAAAAATTTTTTTCAATTACCAATTGCGCATCTTGTAAAGCATCTTTTTTTTGATCTTCATTTAAATTTAATAATACCTCTATTTTTTTAGGTAAACCTTGATAATCATGGGGTTTAACTTTGAATAAATCACTTAAATTTTCCAATTGGTTTTTAACCCCTCCATAATCAAAGGCTAAGACAGGGGTATTAGAATACAATGACTCACTTACTGTTCTCCCAAATCCCTCAGCTCTCAGTGGAAAGGAAACAGATAGATCAGCTATCTGATATAAACTTCGCAATTCACCCTGATTTACACTTCCTAAAATTTTGAAGGTATTTGTAAGATTATTGTTTTTAATCTTATCTCGAACTAACTTTGTATAGCTTTCATTTTTTGTATCTCCAACAAATAGTACCAATACATTTTGCGTATCCATTTTTTTTATAACATCAATAAACTCTAATTGCCCTTTCCAACTTGTCATTCTTGCTGGAAATAAAATAATTTTTTTAGCAGTATCAATCTGGTGAGTCTTTATAATATTATCTCTTGTCACAACATCAAGTGGTTGATTAAAATATTTGGTGTCAATACCTCTATTAATGACTGTGATGTTATTTTTTGTAAGATTATATTTTTTTATAATTGTTTCTTTTACATACTCAGAGATTGCAACAAGATGATCCATTTTGGATAAACCTTTATTATACATTTTTTTTAAATACGAGTTCCCTCCATAAACATTATGAAATGTGGCAATTGTTTTAATCTTATTCTTCGACATTAAATTAATCATCCAAGCAGGACCTCTAGAACGCACATGAACTAAATTAATATTATTGGCTTTAATAAATTTATTAATCTTTGTTGCTATCAAAGGATAAGAAAAAAAGTTTTTACTATTTACGGGCAATTCATGAACATGGGTAAAACTATCATCAAGTTCTTTGATCATTTTACCACCGGAAGTAATAATAAAATTCTGTATTTTGTTTTCCGATAAAAAATTAGCCACATCAACAGTGCCTCTCTCCACACCACCAGAGTCTAAAGAAGGAACAATTTGAACAAGATTAAAGGATGACATTTTGAGTTAATATTTGTATTCTATAATATGTCTTTTTATAAGAACAAACAAAACCATAAAATTGCCTATAAATCCCTAAAAGGAAGAGGGCTAGGAATCATTTTCATTCACGGTTTAAATTCGGATATGAATGGCGCTAAGGCACTCACCGTAGAGAGATATGCGAGGAAAAATAAGCTTAATTTTGTTCGTTTTGATTGCAGAGGACACGGTAAATCAGAGGGAAAATTTGAAGAATTTACGATGTCTGACTGGAGAAAAGACCTATTAGACATTATTGATCATGTTGCAAAAGGGCCTCAAATTCTCATAGGTAGCAGTATGGGTGGATGGTTAATGATGTTAGCAGCAAAAGCACGACCGCAAAGAATAAAAGGGATGATTGGGTTAGCGGCTGCTCCAGATTTTGGAAAAGATTTATACAATGCCTTAAATAAAAAAAATAAAAAAGAAATCAATACGAAAGGCGTTACCAAATATACTTCGTATGGTTTTAGTTATTATTTAACTAAGAAATTTTTTATCGAAGCAGAAAAAAATAGAGTCCTTAAAAAACCATTTCGGTTTTCAAAACCACTTCTTCTTATCCATGGCTTAAAGGATAACGTTGTTAAAGAAGATGTGCCTAGAAAAATACTAAAAAAGGTTACCGGAAAAAATGTTAATATTATTTATCTTAAAGAAAGTGATCATCGATTATCTACTGAAACTGATTTAATAATGATTACGCAATCAATTGATTATATTCGAAATTTAAAGAATTCTTCATAAGTTTTCATTTCCATTGTAAACTCTACATGAATGATGGTAGGGTAATCATGATGAAAAAAATTTTAAGGATAATTATTATCGGTTTGCTTTGCTGCAGTATCGGTTATGCTAAAACAAAGATTACCGAAGTGAAGAAATCTGTTAATGAAGATGGTGATGGAATCCTTAAATTAAAGGAATTTCATGCTCTGAATGCGCCACATGCTATCAATCCAGTTTCAGTAAGTGATTTTTCTATAATTGGAAAAACTTCTATAAGATTTGAATCAAATGATGGAGAATGTGGGGAGGAACCAAACCATAGTGATTGTGATACTGATAGAGAAAGAACTGAATTATATTATGGAGATGAACCTTGGAAAAAAGAAAGATGGTATAGATTTTATCTTTTTTTACCCAAAGATTATAATTCAATAGCTCCAGCAAAAATGTCATTAATTCAATGGAAGAGAC
>JABHWG010000046.1 GCA_018657885.1 Pelagibacteraceae bacterium | reverse complement strand
GTTGTTGTGGAAGTGATTAAAATTACCCCAAATAAAGTTACTAAATAATACTTATTAAAAGTATCAAAACCTGGTTGAATTACAAACAGAACTCCAGAGAAACCTATTAATAATGATAAGTAAATATATATATTTAATTTTTCTTTTAAGAAAATATAAGCGAATATTGCAGCAATCATGGGGGATGACATATTTAATGTAGTAAACTCAGGTAAAGTTATATTTTCTAAAGAAATAAAAGTTATAAATGGCATTGGCGCAAAAGTGATAGATCTAAAAAAAACGACATAATAGTTTGTGCTAACAATATGTTTTTTAAAATTTCCTGTAAAAAATAAATATAAGGGTACGATTAAATAAGCTGGAGATCCGTAAAAAATAAAATGATAAAATTTAATATCTATTGAAGATAAATAATTAATTATTCCATCATTTATTACAAAAAAAACACTAGCAATTAATAAACATGAAGAGGCTAATAGAACATTTTTTGTCATAAATTAAAATAATATGGATTGAATATAAAAATATAATTCTTATATTAATATTCGAATAATAATGAATAATACAGAGTTAAAAACTTATAGGTTAATTATTAAAGGCAAGGTGCAAAATGTCGGTTTTAGACATTGGTTTAGTGACCTTGCAATATCATTAGGTTTAAATGGATATGTTCAAAATAAAGGAAGCAAAGATGAGGTTGAGGCAATTATTCAAGGTGATATGCAATGTATTCTATCAATAACTGAAAAATCAAAAAATGGACCTGATTTAGCTTTAGTTGAAGGCGTAATACCAAGCAATATTATTAGTAATGTTACTTATTCAGGATTTATTGTTAAGTACGAAACTAATTAAACACTTGTTTCAAAGTACTATGAAGACTATCAAACATTTCATCTATTTGAGCTTTAGTTATTATAAACTGCGGACATAAAACAATTGCAGGTCCCAACGGTCTACAAATTAAACCATTATCAATCGACATATTAGCAACTTTATCGCCCATATTTAAATGACCTTCAAAAGGTTCTTTTGTTTTTTTATTCTTTACCATTTCTAAGGCAGCCATTAGACCAACACCTCTTGTTTCGCCAATATGCTCGTATTCATTAAATTCTTGTAATCTTTCATGAAAATATGGAGAAACGTGTCTGACATTTTCTAATAGCCCTTCATTTATTATAACATCGATAGCTTTTAAAGCTATTGCACATCCTACAGGATGACCACCGGCTGTAAATCCATGAGGAAATTCTTCAGCCTTTTCTGAAACCAAATTAAATTCATCAGCAAAATCTTTATTTACTATTACTGCTCCCATAGGAAAAAATCCTGCAGTTAAACATTTAGAGGAAATTATAATGTCAGGTTTAATATTATATGTATCACAACCCCATAAATTACCTGTCCTACCAAAACCACAAATAACTTCATCTGCAATAAAAGGAATATTATATTTTTTTAAAAGAGGCTGAATCAAATTAAAATAGTTTTTTGAGGGAGGAATAACACCACCTGCTCCTTGTACAGGCTCAGCTACAAATCCTGCAATTGTCTCAGCATCTTCCTTCAAAATAAGATCTTCTAAATTTTTAGCTATTCTTAAAGTAAATTCCTCTTCACTTTCGTTTTGTTTTCCAAATTTCCAGTAGTGAGGACAATCTGCATGAATAAAACCATCAAGTGGAAGATGAAACTCACCATTATATGGTTTTCCAGTCATAGAAGCCGCTCCAAGAGTAACTCCATGATAGCCATTAATTCTAGTTATTATTTTCCTTTTATTAGGTTTGCCTTTTCTTGCATTTAACATCCATAACATTTTGATCATCGTATCATTTGCTTCTGAGCCAGAATTACAAAAGAAAACTTTACCATCATCAAAAGGAGAAACTTCAATAATTTTATCTGATAATTCTAGAGTTTCTTCTGACAATCTTCCAAATAAAGAATGATAACCAGCAAATTTAGAATATTGTTTTTGAGCAACCTCTATTAAACCAGGATGATTAAAGCCAGCACAGGCATTCCAAAGACCAGAATTAGCATCTAAATATTTTTTTTCATGAATATCATGTACGTAAATACCTTTACCGTGAGTGATTACTAAAGGACCTCTTTCATTTAAGGTTTTTAAATCTGTAAAACCATATAAGTGATGTGATTGATTTGATTTAAGCATAGAATTTAAATAAATATTATTTTTAAAATGAAACGCAAGTATATTCTTACAACAGGTGCAATCGGTGTCATATTTATGATGTTAGGACAGCTTTCTTTTTCAATAAATGACAGTCTTGTAAAGCTAATTGTAGTTGATACTCAGAAAAATTTATCTATTTTAAACGTCATTTTTTTACGAGGATTGATTACAACCTTTTGTATTTTTTTATATTTAAAATTTTATGAGAAAAAAATTATTCTTAAAATTTTTAAAATCAGCAAATATCACCAAAGAGGGATGTATGAAGTTCTAACTGCAGTTTGTTTTTTTACAGGACTTGTTTTATTGCCAGTTGCAGAAGTTTACACATTATTAATGACTAATCCTTTTTTTGTAACAATTTTTGCTTTTTTATTTCTAAAAGAAAAAGTAGGTGTTCGAAGATGGACAGCAGTAATTATTGGATTTATTGGTGTTATATTTGTTATAAATCCACAAAATTTAAATTTTAATATTTTATTTATATTCCCTATTATAGCTGCAGTTTTTTTAACTATAAGAGATATCACAACAAAGGGTATTGCAACAAAGAGTAATAGTTTTGAAATTATTTTTATAACTTCAGTTTTGATGACACTTTTTTCAGGTGTAGGATCTTTGTTTTTTGAATTTACCTTTAAGTTAGAATATTTACCAAATTTATTTATCTCTAGTATCTTTTTAACAATTGCCTATATATTTTCAGTATTAACTATTTTTTATGCACCGTTATCATTAACAGCATCATCAAGATATTCGGTAATAGTTTTTGGAATTATATTTGGTTATTTTATTTTAGATGAAGTGCCTTCAATTAACATGCTAATTGGCGCTGCAATCATTAGTTTTAGTGGATTATTTGTTATAAAAAGACAAAAAGATTTAGGTAAAATCAAATAACTATTAAATAATAAAATTTCTTAAGTATTATTTTCTTTAATATATGAAATTACTTCTTCAACATGATCTTTTACTTTTACTTTTGACCATGAATGAACAATTTGACCTTTAGCATAAATAATAAATGTTGATCTATTAATTCCAAAATATTTTTTTCCATACATAGATTTTTCTACCCAAATTCCCAAATTCTCACAAGCATCACTTGTATCAGAACCTAGTTGGTATTTAAGTTTGAATTTATCAGAGAATTTTGTATTTTTTTCAATAGTATCTTTTGAGGCACCAATAACGTCGAAACCAAGTTTTTTAAAGGTTGATAATTTTTTTTGAAAATCTTCAACCTCAATAGAACACCCACTTGTCATTGCTTTTGGATAAAAAAATAAAATTGTTTTTTTGTTAATTTTTGAAGAATCAAATAATGTACTATCTGTTAATTGTAATTTAAATTTAATTTTTTTGTTCATAGTAAAATTTAGAAAGATGATTATTAATTAATTTAATTTAATATAGTCAGTTATTTTTTTGAATTGGCAGCTAAAAGTAAAGGGATTATCATTACCAAAGTCATCATAACTGAAGGGTTAAATAGCCAATACAAAAGACCTCCAGAAAATACTAAAAGCCAAAATTCATTTTTTTTAAAAATTTCCATAAGTAGGTATTAAAGAAATTTAAAAGAATTTCTATTATAAATTTATTGATTGTACACATTTAAATTCATTATTGTTTGGACTATTCACAAATTTTGAAACTTCATGATAATTCAAATCAATCTCTTGAATTTTATTAATTTCACTAAGTATCGAATTATCATTTTGATTTTCCAAATATCTAGTTGCATTATTAGCATTTAGAATAAAGGGCATTCTATTATGTATGTCAGCTATTGATCTATCTGCTTCTTTTGTAATTATAGAAAAAACTCTAGTTTTTTGCTCATTAACAATTTCTTTTCTCCATATAGCTGCTAAAAAAATTAACTCACTGTCTCCCAATTGAATGTAGAAAGGTTTTTTTTCATTATTGTCAATTTTCCATTCGTAGTAACCATTAATTGGAATAATACATTTTCTTTTAAGATAAGATTCCTTAAATAAAAGCTTAGTGTTTATAGTTTCTATTCTACTATTAATTACTAATTGTTTTTTATTAGTTTCTTTATTTAAAAAACTATAACCCCAATAAGTAGGTAAGACATAATTATGAAATTCATAATGAAATATTGCACTTAAGTTCTGGCGTGGAGAAATGTTATAGGATGAGAAAATTTTATCATTTTTATTCTTTAAATCAAAAATATTTTTTAATTTTTTATGATTTTTGTAACTAGCAAATCTTCCACACATTTAAGAGTCAGTCGATAAAGGCATAGGAGTTGATACTGATGAGGTCATCCAACAATTTTTAAAAGGACCATCAACTTTAACTATGTTCAATATCCATTTAAAACCATACATTCTTCCATCTTCAGAAGTTAATTCAATAAAGAAAAATGCTTCACCATCTTCTAATTTTACATCCAATATATAATGCTGTAAGTGATTTAACATTACAGAATATGAAGGAGCATACATCATCTGAGTAAATCTTTGAATGGGTCCAGTAAAAGCTCTATTTGAAGGATGTGCAAATTCCCATGTTTGTTCAATACCAGCGTTTATATATGGTTCATTATTTTTCATTAAAGATGATAATTGAATTTTAATCACATCCTCAGGTTTTATATTTGGATTTGGTTTTATAATATCAGCAAAGATTGAGTTGGAGTAAAAGATAATAATAGTTAAAAAAAAAGTTAAGCGCATAATAATAAATTAGTATAAATAATATTTTTTACAATATGGACATATTAGATTTTGTACAAGGTTTTATAATTGGATCGTCCTTAATCATTGCAATAGGGCCTCAAAACTTATTTGTTATAAATCAAGGATTGAAAAAAAATTATATACTAATTGTCGTATTGATATGCAGTCTTTCAGATAGTCTTCTTATAATCTGTGGAATTTTACTTTCAAATACAATACTTGAATTAAATGAATCGATTATTACAATTATGAAATTTATAGGAGGTTTTTGGCTTATTTTTTATGGTATAATTAAAATTAAAAATTCAAGAAGTAATTCAGCACAAAATTTAAAATACCAAAAATCAACCCTAGGGTCAGTAATACTAACAACCCTTGCTATAACTTTTGCAAATCCTCATGTTTATTTAGATACTGTTATTTTGCTTGGATCTTTATCAGTCAATTTTAATAATAAAATAATGTTTGGATCTGGTGCAATTATAGCAAGTTTTGTATTCTTTTTTACCCTAGGTTATTTTTCAAATTTTTTATCAAGATATATGACTTCTAAAAAAGTTTGGTTTTATATAGATAATTGTATGGGAATTCTTATGCTTTTTTATGGTTTATTTTTTATTTTCATTAATTAGGAAATTTCTTATTTCAAAACAAACCCAATTGGCATTTTCCTTAGTAAAAACTAATGGCGGTTTAATTTTAATGACGTTATTAAAAGGTCCGTCTGTGCTTAGTAATATTCCTTTATTTCTTAAATCATTTATTAATTTAGTAGCTAACTTTGGATTTGGGTGAAGCAACTTACCATTTGCAATTAAATCAATTCCAATAAACAATCCTCTTCCACTAATTTTGCTTATAAAATTTGGAAATTCTCGTTTTAATTTTTCTAATATATTTATAAAATAATTACCAACTAACTTAGCATTCTGTTGCAAACTTTTATTTTTAATAACATCTAAAACAGCGTTGCCAACAGCGCATGAAACTGGATTACCTCCAAAAGAATTGAAATATTCCATTCCATTATTAAAGCTATCAGCAATTTTTTTCGTTGTAACAACTGCTGCTATAGGATGGCCATTGCCCATGGGTTTTCCTAATGTAACTATATCAGGAATAATTTCATGTTCTTCAAATGCCCAAAAATTATTACCAACTCTTCCAAACCCTGTTTGTACTTCATCTGCTACACATAACGCTTTATGTTTTCTTACTATTTTACATATTTCCTTAATATAATTTTTAGGCAAGACTACCTGACCTCCACAACCTAAAATACTTTCAAAGAAAAAAGATGCTAATAAATTTTTATGATTGAAATTATTATTTATTAAATCTTTTGCTTCCTCTATGTAGCTTTCTATCCATTTTGAGTTTTCTTTGGTCCACTTACCTCTTGTTTCATCTGGCATTCTTAAAACATGTACGTAATCTTTTTTCCCCTCTCCTCCCTTTCCTTTAAATTTATAGGGACTTAAATCAATTAAAGAGTTTGTATGTCCGTGATAAGCATTATCCATTACTAAAACATGATTTCCCTTGGTATAATTTTTTGCAATCCTTAAAGCTAAATCATTAGCTTCAGAACCAGTACAAACAAAAAATATTTTATTTAATTTTTTAGGAAAAGTTTTTAATAACTTTTCACTGTATTCAGTTATAATTTGATAGAGATATCTGGTATTTGTATTTAATTTAAGGTTTTGGCTAACAAGAGCATTATGTACTTCTAAATTTGAGTGACCAACATGTGAGATATTATTTACACAATCTAAATATTTTCTTCCATTTTCATCAAAAAAAAACTGATCTTTTGCTTCTAGCATATGAAGAGGTTCATCATAAGAAATGGATAAGTTTTTACTAATATTCAAGTTTCTTTTTAATAAAACATTTTTTTTAAGATGTTTATTATCGAAAAAAGATTGAGGTAAATTTAAAATAATATTTGGATCTGGTGAAATTTTTTGCCAAATTGGTAATAAATATTCCTCACCTACTCCTGGAAAGTTATTTTTTTCATTTAATAAACTTAACATAATTTGAAAATGTAGATGAGGAGGCCAATTACCATTTATTTCATACCCACCTATTTCACCTATCCATTCACCTTTCTTTATATTTTGACCGATCTTAAGTTTAGTAAGACATTTTTTTGATAAGTGACCATAAAGAGTGTAAAATTTTAGTTCATTAATATTGTGCTCCATCACAATTGTTGGGCCATAATCATATTTAAAGTTATTATTGTGTAAGATCACAATTTTTCCATTCAATGGAGCTTTAAGAGCAATATTTTTGTTTACGAATATATCTATACCAAGATGAATGTCTCTTCTTTTGTTTTTATTAAGTGAAGATAAATAATGATCGCTTTTATATACTTTTCTTTTTTCACCATAGAGGCCAACACCAACTCTATTGTCTAAAAATTTTTCAACTAAAGTATTAAGTTTTTTATTTGATGGGTTAGACTTGAGTAGCAAGCTATTTTCGTCAAAGTGTACTATTTTTTTGTCTATGTTAGTTAGTTTAAATTCAAACAATTCTCCAAATTTATAATCCTTTATTAAATTAATTATTTTATTAGAATTTATTATTGGTTCAAAACAACAAATGTCTCTAACAACAGCTATAAAAAAATATGGATCAACTCTATCTAGTTGATTTATTAAGTGCCAGGCATTTTTTTCACTAATACTTAAGTATTTATTATCTGGATATTTTAATCTTTGTTTGGCAGACATTACTAAAGTAATAGCTAAACGAGATTTTATTAAGCTAAGTAATGAGTAGATCTCATCTGTATCTAGAGGATAGTAATTATTGAAAGTTCCTATAATATTTTGAAGAGTTTTATATAAATTTTCACTCCTCATTAATGCATAAGACAAAGCTATTGCTAAGTCATTTATTACTGGTGCATAAAGTGAATCTCCAAAATCTATGATTCCTCTAACGCCCTTCCCTCCAATAACAATATTGTAGTCATTCAGGTCTCCGTGAGTCACAGAATATTTAAGATTTTTTTTATTTTTTTGAACAAAATGTTCATTATGAAAAATCGCATTTCTAATAATTTGTTTTTTTTCACTTTTAAACAAGTACAGATAATCATTGATCCATTGAATATTTTCTGGATTCCAAATGAAGTTTCTAATTGCCTCTTTGTGTATAAATGTTTTTAACTGATTAGTTTGAAGTGCTAAAACTTTACCAAAATTTATTTCTATTTTATTGGTAATTTTAGATTTAGCATACATTTTACCATCTATATATGTGAGTATCCTGACTGCACATTTTCGTTGATTTAAATCATTAAAAAATAAAATATTTTTATGATATATTTTAGGATAAATTTTAGCTAATAATGAGTTAGACCTTAAATGTCTTATCAGATCATCTTGATATTTAAGTTGATTTATAGACTCACTAGGATGTGAAATTTTGACTACATAAAATTTTCCACCCATACCTTGGATTAAAAAATTCTTATCTCTTTCACTGTTTAAAGATTTTATCTTGATATCTTTTATATTGAAAATTTCATAATGACTTTTAAGCCATTGACGTAAAACTTTACTATCAATTAAAGGTGGCTGTTCATCAAAAAGTGACATAATACTGCTATATATTTATATGGGACAATTTAAAAATAAATTTATATTCTTTGGAGCCGTACATCAAGATTTTGTTTTTCAATTAAAGAATGATTTAATTAGATTTAGGACAAATCCAATCTCTCAAAATCAAAGTTATGGAGGGGTAGCGCATAATGTAGCCAAAATAGTTGGGAGTTATGAAAATAGTAGTTTTTTTTCACTGCAAACTGATAAAGAAACTAAAACATATTTAAAAAATCAAAATATTAATTTTATTCCATTAAATAAGAAAATTGAAAAAAGATTTTATGGAATAATAATAGATAAACAAAAAAAATTACAATTAGGAATCGCTAATACAGATGCATATGAGGATCTCATCCTTAAGACCATTAATTTTAATTTTATAAATAAATGTATAATACTTGATTTAAATTTTTCTAAAACTTTAATTAATAAAATAATAACAAAATATCATAAAAATAATAATATAGTTGTATGCGGAACCTCACCTTTTAAAATTTGTAAAATAAAAAAAAATTTAAAAAAAATTGATACTTTAATTCTCAATAAAGAAGAGCTTTATGCATTAACAGATATACGTAATATAATTAAATCAATAAAGAATGTAAGAATTGTTAACCCAAATATTACCTTGATTGTATCTAATGCAGAAAAAAAAACATATGCATTTAGTGATAATAAATTAATTTCTTGTAAACCACCTAAAATCAATGTTCTTAATGAAAATGGGGCTGGAGACGTGATGGCAGGAATTTATTTATATTTTATATCAAAAAATAAAAGTATAGAAAAAGCACTTGCTTTAGCTGTTGCAGCTGGCGCTCTACATGCTCAAAATAAAAAAGATTTTAACTTTAATTCTCTAAAAAAATTAACTAATAAAATAATTCAAAAAAAAGAAAAATTTAATGCTTAATAAATATATAAAAATCAATCCAAAAGTAGAAGATGCTATAAAAAATAAAAAACCTGTAGTAGCTTTAGAGAGCACCTTAATAAGTCATGGACTACCATATCCTGAAAATATTAAAGTTGCTAATGAGTCAATAAAAGCTGTTGAGGAAAGTGGGAGTATAGCAGCTACTATTGGCATAATTAATGGTGAAATAAAAATTGGCCTAGATAATAACGATATAGATATTTTAGCTACCTCAACGAATGTTCAAAAAGTATCTTTGCATAATATTGCTCTTTCATTCCTTAATAAACAAAATGCTGCAACAACTGTGGCAGCTACAATAAATATAGCTTCCAAAATTGGAATTTCTTTTTTTGCAACAGGTGGAATAGGAGGTGTGCACTTAGGGGTAGAAAAAAATAATGATGTATCTGCAGATTTAACTGAACTGAGCAGGACCAGAATGTTTGTTGTATCCAGTGGGGCTAAATCTATATTGGATTTAGAAAAAACATTTGAGATGCTGGAGACATACGGAATTCCACGAATTTCCTTTAATTCAGATTTTATGCCTGGTTTTTGGTATGAAGAAACAGAATTTAAAGTAGATAAAAATTTTAAAAATATTGATGATATATCTAACTATTTAAAAATTATTGAAAATCTCAAACATAAATCTTCCGTTCTAATATTTAATAAAGTTCCTGATAGTAAAGGTTTAGAAAAAATACAAATTGAAAAATGGATCAATCAATCAGTTGATAAAGCTAATTCTAAAAATATTACAGGTAAAGAACTTACTCCATTTTTAATTTCAGAAATGAATCAATTATCAAATAACAAAACGTTAGAAGCAAATACAGCACTTATTATTAATAATGCTTTGTTGGCTGGAAAAATTTCAAAAGAATTTTATTCTTAAGGTAAGATTGAAAATTTATTTTTAAGTAATTTAAAAAATTTTTTATCATCTGCTTTATCCATTACAAAACAATTAGGTTCTCTACTAGTAACACCAAGCCAATCAACCACTGTTTCTCCACGCGTTAATTCAGAATTCTCTTCAACTTTTACATTTACTAATTTTCCTGAAAAAATACTAGGATCTAAGAGATATGCAATTACACAAGGATCATGAAGAGGAGTTTCCTCAGTTTCATATAAATTTTTATGAAAAATCGTATAAAATTCCATTAGTTCAGCAAAAAATTTAGAACTTTTATTATTATTTTCTTCCATAGAATTTATAACATTTCTATTTACATTAACTTGATGAGTTACATCTAATCCCATCATCGTTAATGGTATTCCTGAATCTAAAACAATATTTGCCGCATGTGGATCAACATAAATATTAAACTCTGCAGAAGGCGTAGTATTACCTAGACACATAGCAGCGCCACCCATGAAAATTATCTCTTTAATTTTTTCTTTTATTGATGGATCTTTTTGCAAGCTCACAGCAATATTAGTCAGAGGTCCTGTAGGGCATAGATAAATTTGCTCAGTAGCAGAATGACAAGTTTCAATTATAAAATCAATAGCATTTTGTTGCTGAATTTTATAATCTGGCTTTACTGAAAGAGGTTCTCCTTTTTTATCCAAACCTGTTTTACCGTGAACATATTCAGCTGTAAATAAATCATAATGTATAGGTTTTCTTGCTCCTGAATATATTTTTATGTCAGTTCTCTCAATTAATGTGCAAACTTTTAAAGCATTATCTAGAGTATTGTCTAATCCTACATTACCACCAACGCAAGTTATGCCTAATATTTCAATTTCTTTAGAGGCAGCTGCGAGCATTATTGCTACAGCATCATCATGTCCTGGATCACAATCAAGAATAATTTTTTTAGACATCAACAAATCCACCAGTTTTTAAATTTTTTCTTTGAAGCCAGTTGTAATCTAAATATTTAGATTTTCCCTCTATGACATGAAGAGTATAGGCGTGTCTAGATTTTGAACTTTTATTTTCACATGAGTAATGAGGTAATCTTCCGTGAAGAAGAACCAAGCTACCTTTTTTAACCTCAACAAATGTATCGGTCTCAGGAAAAGGCTCATTAGATAACTCTATCATTTCCATTTTATTGTTATCTCTTTTAAATAACTTACGAAGTGGTCCTTTGTGACCCCCACTCGCGACTTGCAAACATCCATTTTCTTTATTAGCATCCTCAAGCGCAAACCAAAAACCTACAGTACTCTCGGGTTCTGTTATTAAAAATGTCGAATCTTGATGACAGACAACTTCACCACCAATTTTTGGCTGTTTAAAAATATACATGGATTGTAATAATTGAGGGTATTCAAAACCAATTGCTTTAGCAATTTTATCTAAATCATCATTTTTAGAGAACTGAATAAAATTATCATCTAAATCATGTAATGCATGTCCAATTTTATTAACAATATATTGCTTATTACTTTTTATATTTTCATCATTCAAGACTGCTTTTTCTTCAAAAAAAAATCTTATTTTATCTCCTGACTCCAAAAAATAACTATCATCATTATGACTTTGGCTAACTGTATCAAATACAGACTTTTGATTAAAAAAATCTTGCTCTTCAATTAATTTTATTGATCTCTCAATAAGACTGTCACATTCTTCTTCTGTTTTAAAATTCTCAATAATCAGATAGCCGTTTTCATTCCAAAAATTCAACATCTCATTACTGATTGGTAAGTTTGATTTGTTAAAGCGCATATTAAATACCTATTAATTTAGTTATAAAAGGTAAGCCTATTTTAATTAATTGTAACGCCTGAGGTAAAAGATATCTACCAGATGTAGCAATTAAAATTAATAAACCTATGACAACAATTAAAATTATAATTTTTTTATAATTTTTATTAGTTATTTGAGAGTTTTTAGTCCTAGATCGAAGTATGTATAGGATTATTATTATAACAAATAGAACAATTATAAATCTGATCATTCTAACAAAGATTATCTAATAAATTTCTATACATATTAAATAGAGATATAGATATTTAATAAATTTAATCTAGAATTTAGTGATGTTTAGATGAAGCTTAATATTAATTGCTTTATTTTCGATGATTTATAGCTAAATTTACACTACTTCCTTATTTTTTTTATAATTATCTCAAACGGAACATACAAATATTGCTTGGTTAAAAAATATTGCTGCTTCCATATCTAGGGTTTTATTTTTAGTTTTGTTGGTTGTTTTTTTATACCCCTCTAAAAATTATGATTTATTTTTAATAATAACCATAATCCCTATTTGCAAAACTTTAGGCTTAAATTTCTCTACGTTTTACAACGAATTTTCAGCAAACAAAATGGGGGTAATTGATTTAACCATATATTCCGCCATTATTGTTAGCCTATATTTGGTTTAAATATTATTGAATTATGCTAGTATTTTTTATAAATAAGTTATTAAATTCAATAAGTTATTTATTATTATATAGTTTTTTCTCGATTCATTAGCAAAAAAGACATTATTTAATAAAAAAAAATATTATTTTTCAATAAGTTAAATAAAACTGAAATATTAACATTAATCTAAAATTAAAAAAAGATAATGGGAACCAAACTTAAGACAAGCTTAAGTAACGTGATGAACGAATGTTCGAGGAGTTATTATGGGTATGATAGATACTGTTAAGAATTGGTTGAGGCAAATAGCTGAAGTTGGTCTGATGTTAATTGCAGCAGCTGTAGTTCTCGAAATAATTTTTGGATCAGCGGTTCCTTTTTTAGGAGTCTCTATTCTAGGGAACATCACGGCACTATCAGCGGAGCTAGGAGACAAAGGTTTAGTGGGAGTAATTTCACTAGCTGTAATTATTTGGCTTTATAACCGCAGATAGAATTTCTTTAACAAAAGGAGTTAGCAATGATGGATACAGTAAAAAGTTTTTTAAGAAGTGTAATGGACGTGGCTATGGTGGTTATTCCACTAAGTGTCGTATTAGGCATTATTTTTGGCCCAAGCGTTCCTTTCATAGGTACTGCAGT
>JABHWG010000047.1 GCA_018657885.1 Pelagibacteraceae bacterium | reverse complement strand
TGGGTTCGATTCCCTCTACTCCTACCAAATAAATGAAAATTTTAAGATCTCTTTATAACTGGACATTAAGCAAAGCTGAACACAGATATTCTGGATGGATTTTGAGTGCTGTTTCTTTTTCAGAAAGCTCATTCTTTCCTATCCCCCCAGATATACTTCTCATTCCAATGATAATTGCTAAAAAAACAAAAACTTGGGTGTATGCTTTTATTTGTACTTTCTCTTCGGTATTAGGTGGTGTGGCAGGATATGCTATAGGATATTTTTTCTACAATAGCATTGGCATTTTAATTATTGAGACCTACCATTTATCAAATTCTTTCAATACTTTCGAAAACTATTACAACGAATATGGAATCTTAATTGTGCTTGGTGCAGGATTTACCCCTTTTCCTTTTAAATTTATTACTATTGCAAGCGGTGTATTTAATCTAAATATTTTTTTATTTATACTCACAGCAATTATTGCAAGAGGTTTTAGATTTTATTTAATTGCAGTATTGTTATTTATGTTCGGTGAAAAAATCAAAATAATTATAGACAAGTATTTCAATCTATTAGCAATTTTATTTTTTATTCTACTTGCAGGAAGCATAATGCTAGTTAAATTATTTTAATGATAAAAAAGTATTGGTTTTATGTCGTAGGCTTATTGAGCATCATCGCTATTGGTACAGCATTGATAGCAGAATATTTTTTTAATTTAGAGCCATGCAAAATGTGTCTAAAACAAAGAGAGCCTTACTATATTCTTATTGGAGCCTTCATTTTTTTTAGTTTGTTCAGATGGCAAAAAAAAATTTGGTTTTTCCTAGGTGTACAACTTATTAGTGTTTATGGCTTATTTTATGGCCTCTGGCATGTGGGCATAGAAAATAAAATACTCCAGGGGCCTTCTGGATGCACTGGTGGTCTCGATGTAACGGACAATGCATCAAGTCTTAAAGAGCAAATTTTATCAAAAGCTATAATAAATTGTGAAGAGGTTATCTGGAGTATCTTTGGCTTATCAGCTGCGACAATCAATAGTTTATTATTATTTTTGATTTTTTTCATAAATGCAATATATCTTTCGAATAACTATGGTGCAAAAAAAGAAAAAATTAATTAAAAAAAAACCCGTTAAAAAGAATAACGTTAATAAAAAAAGCAAAGCTTCAACGGACAAAAATATTTTAGATCAAATAATTAGAGTTGACCATGCTGGTGAGTATGGAGCAACAAGAATATACGATGGTCAAATTGCCATTTTTGGTAAAGAGTCAAAAATTGGTAAAACTATTCAACACATGGCTGACCAAGAACAAGAACATATTGAAAAATTTAATGAGTTAATAATAGAAAAGCGTGTACGCCCTACTGCTTTATTACCTCTATGGAATGTAGCAGGTTTTGCCTTAGGTGCTGGAACAGCTTTGATGGGAGAGAAAGCTGCAATGGCATGTACCGTTGCTGTCGAGAAAGTTATAGGTGATCACTACAGAGAACAGCAAAATCTTTTAGAAGATGATGAAAAAGAGCTTAAGAAAACAATTGCTAAATTTGAAAAAGACGAGCTAGAACATCATGATATAGGTTTAGAGCACGATGCAGAAAGTGCACCTGGTTATAAAATTATGACAAAAGTCATTGAGCTTGGCTGTAAAACAGCAATTGCAATTTCTAAAAAAATTTAGTTAATCAATTCTGTATCCCAATACAAATAATCTCTCCAACTCTCATGTAAATAGTTAGGTGGAAAATTACGTCCATTATTTTGTAATTGGATAGAGTTAGGCTGAATGGGTTTTTTTAATAATTTCATATCTGTATTTTGTAGTAATTTTCTCCCTTTTTTTAAATTACAGGTAGTGCATGCAGAAACAACATTTTGCCAACTAGTTTTACCGTGTAAGCATCTAGGAACCAAGTGATCAAAAGTAAGATCATTAGCAACAAATTTTTTTGCACAATACTGGCATATAAAATTATCACGTAAAAAAACATTAAATCGTGTGAAGGCAGGTCTTCGTTGTGGCATGACATAATCTTTAAGAGCAATAACACTTGGTAGTTTAAAAGTTATTGTTGGTGAACTAACAAATTGATCATATCGCTCAATTACAGAAACACGATTTAAGAAAACAGATTTAACAGCATCCTGCCATGAACATAAAGAAAGGGGGTAATAAGAAAGTGGGCGAAAATCAGCATTTAATACCAGTGCAGGATTTCCTGATAAATTAAACATTAGTTATTATTCCAACTCATAAATTGCAAAAGTATTATAATACGATGATTCGCAAACATCATAGAATTTTTTTAATAAAATTTTGAAATAAAGTTATTGTCTGAGTTGAAATATTATGAGCATCTTCTGATAACATATGTGATTCATAGTTACAGTTATTTGTTTGTAAAAATTGTACAGCTTGATGATAACTATAAATAGGGATCACTTCATCCCTCTCTCCGTGAGAAATAAAGATGGGTGTATTTAGAAGATGAGCATTGGTTAATTCTTGATCTTGCATAATGCGGCCAGATATAATTCCTAATCCTGCTAGTTTTTTTTGAAAAAAATTACCAACTTCAAATGTCCTCATACCACCCTGAGAAAAACCCATTAATATACAATCCTCATAAGTTAATTTTAACTGCGTACAATAACGATCAATAGTATTAATAATTTTAATAATAGAATCATGCACTTCCTTTAAAATTTGTTTAATTTCTTTTGGAC
>JABHWG010000129.1 GCA_018657885.1 Pelagibacteraceae bacterium | reverse complement strand
TGGAAACCACAAATTGTAATAATTATTGAAAATTTCATTTGTTAATAATTAAATAATTAGTTCAGAAATTGCCTTAATATGTGAAGGTTTTATTTCACAACAACCTCCTAAAATTGTTGCCCCTTCATTCATAAAATTTTTAACAACATTAAAAAATTGTTTTTCATTTAAATCTTTATTTATACCTAATATTTTATTCGGATTTCCTTCGGTGCCCCAACTATCAGCAGATGTAACAACATAGTTATCAGGAATTTTATCAAAAGCATTTAATTTAAAACCATAAGGTAAATTAAGTGTTTTTAATTCATCTTTTATTAGCTCGTATGCCATAGGTGAAACGCATGCAGTTAAAATACCAAGCCATTTATTGTTTTGAAAGTTTTGTACAATCTGGGTAATGTTTTCTCCTGAAGGTAACTTTCCATTATCTTTTATGTGCACTCCTACTAAAACTGGTAAACTATATTTATCAATTGACTCAAGAGCAATCTCACATTCTATTCCACTTCCCATCACATCTAAGTAAAAAAAATCAATATCGTCTTTAAGAAAAAAAGCTTGCTCATTAAATCTTGATTGAATTTCTTTTAAGTCATCACCTAAATTTGCACTATAGGTTTGTTTTTGATTAGGAAGTCCTCCAGCAATTAAAATATTTTTTTTAGAAATATCTCTTGCTCGTAAAGCAAGCTCAACTGCCTTTTTATTAATTGTTTCAAAATGCTCTAAACAATTATTTTGAATTAATCTTCCTTTCCTGGAAGTAAAAGTATTTGTAACTATAACTTCGGCCCCAGAATGAATAAAATCAAGATGTGTATCAATTATCATCTGATGATATTCTTCTTTAATTAATGCTTCTGCAGACCAAAGAGTTCCACGTGGTTTTAAACCTCGATTTAGAAGTTCTTGCCCCATACCCCCATCTAAAATTCTTGTTTTATAAAAAAAATTTTTATCCACCATAATTAATAATCATTATGAAAAGTTAATTAATAATTAAATCTTTGTACATTAATATCATATATATAATTTATTTATAAAAGGAGATTAATATGGCTTTTAAATTATTTAATCAAATTACAAATGAAGAACTGCCTTCTATGGAAGTTGAAGGGGTTAATGCATATCTTAAGGATTTTTCTGTCTCAACGGATTCTGATAAACCTATAACAAGTGGTTTATTTCGCTTAAAAGCGGGAGAATCATTAAAATACACTTATACTTATCATGAAATGAAATTTATAGTTGATGGAAGTTTTACTGTAGAAGATGAAACTGGACAAAAAGAAACTGTTAAAGCAGGGGATTTATTATATTTCCCAAAGGGTACAGAAATGACATTCACTACTGATAACTTTGGCTTAGGGTTTTTTTGTGGTCAACGTGGTGAAGGAGAAGCCTAAAATAATTTTAATGGCTAAAATTAAAAATACTTTTATTTATTCCTATAGCTTTGTATTGCTAATTAGAAATTATTACTTAATTATTAATGAATCAAGTTCTGACGTCAGTTCTTGTTGAGAGGGCGTTAGAATAGTTTTAGTACTTTTTTTTGAAGTAACCCCAAAATCAGTCAATGGATAATTTTTATCATCAGGATGAATAGTATCGTACGTGAATTTTCCTGTACTTAGATAAACTGTACCATCTATAATTCTTCTTTCAATATTAAGAGAATTTTCTCTAAGCATCCAACTACCATCAACAACAATATCAACAAATCCATCTTGATTAAAATCACCAAACTTCCATTCAGGGGCATGACATCCATATTTGCCACCTTCCCAAGTAGGCCATTCTGCTTTTGATGGTGGACCGTCACACCATCTATCAAGAAACACTGTTTTGAATTCTCCATTGCCAATGTTTTCTTCAATGGACATAGTCATACCTTGATACATTCTACCCACGAGTGAACGAACAACATCCAAGTCACCATCACCATCTAAGTCGGCAACTCCTATATAAGGAATAGAAGTATAGGTGAATCCATTACTATTATCTACTACATCAGGAAACGAGAATCCACGTTTAAAGAATTTACCCTTACCATCGTTTAACAGAATACCATTAAATGTCCCTCTAGGACAATTATTATACGAAGCACAATCGTTCATTCCGTCTTCATCTTCCCATTCTTTTTTGGAAGCATGGCTTCCGCTACCAAATACGATATCTAAATCGCCATCATTGTCAATATCACCAAGTTCAATCGCCCAACCAAATTCGCCACCACATCTACGAACTTTCATATGACCATCACCTTTATTTACATAGCACAAGAGTTGACCATTATTGCCGAACCACTCAAGACTTGTTACGACAATATCTATATCACCGTCATTGTCTATGTCACCGGTAGTAAATCCATGGGAGAAGTTCTTTAAACCTCTACCTTTCTTAACGCCTTTACCACTGACGTGAGTGGTGGTGGACTCTAACCAAGTACCATCTGCTTGTGACAAGTAATAATGATCGTTCTGACCTGGCATTTTTGTTTTTTTTCCATCCCAAAGATCAACTCCTGAATCACCAAAGAAAATATCCAATACACCGTCACCATTAAAGTCTGCGGTCAAGATATGTTGTATTCCTTGGGCAGACATTTCAATTGGATTATTATTAACTACCAAGTCAGATACATCAGTTGCTTGAAACCCAGTAACCGTGTCCCATTTTTGTTTATTACGATTCCATTTCTCATAGGTTGCGTTATCTTTCATTGAATAGATATTTAGTATCCTACGTTTTTTTGAACTGTAACAATTACTAGTAGAACCAGAGGATACGTCACATGCGACATTAATAGTTATTTTGCCATTAGCAGTTTCGCCCGTTATAAGGTCTTTAATATTTGGAGTACCTAGAACGAATAAATCGTCAACTCCATCATTGTCGAAGTCTCCCATAATAAATTTTACAGAGCCCTTGTATCTCATTCTCATCTTCTCTTTTAATGTTATTGGGTAAATAGAGTCCTTTAGCCAATCACCATTATCGGGCTTTATTGCCACTTTTACTTTTGTGTTTGAGGCTGTAAAACCTTGAGTAGAGAAGAAGAATAGTAAAAGTATAAGAATTTTTTTCATAACTCCCTCAATATATCCTCAGCCTTCAAATCAGTATATCTAAAAATATACCCCAATAAACCCATGTGTTAATTTAAAAATAACCCTCTTACTCTTTTGGAGAATGATGGTATAGTCAAGTGTGAGAATAAAATAATATGAGTGTTTGGGGAAAAGTAATAGGTGGAGCTGCAGGTTTTGCCCTAGGAGGCCCTTTAGGTGCAATGATGGGGGTAATGGCTGGTAATATTTATGATAAAAAAAGGAAAATGTCCTCTACTCATCAAGGGATACCCAATCAACAAAAACAATACCAAGAAATATCTAGTCAGGAAAAACAACATATATTTGCACTCAGTGTTATTACACTTACAGCTAAATTAGCAAAAGCTGATGGAGTAGTAACTCAAGACGAAATAGAAGTTTTTAAAGAAAAATTTAAAATTCCTCCTGACGAGGAAGAGCAGGTTCGTAAAATATTTAATGAAGCACAAAAAACTGTTTATGGTTTTGAAAGTATAGCTCAACAAGTAGGAGATTTGTTTCAAGATAGTCATGAAGTTTTAGAAGAAATTTTAAATAACTTATTTTATGTTGCTGAAGCGGACGGGAAGATTAGTGAAAGTGAAATAAACTTTTTAAAAACAGTTTCAAGTATTTTTAAATTTGATGAAAATACATTCCAACGAATTTACCAAGCTCGATTAAACGATAAAGAGTCAGACCCCTATAAAGTTTTAGGAGTAAAACGAACGGACAATGACGAAACTATCAAAAAAGCCTGGATAAAATTAACCAAAGAGCACCATCCTGATAATTTAGTTGCTAAAGGCATGCCTCCTGAGTTCATTAAACAAGCCACAAAGGAAACGTCATCAATTAATACTGCCTACGATAAGATTAATAAACAAAGAAAAGTGAATTAATGCAATTAACCTTTGGGGAATTGGTTATATTCCATACTACTACTGCTTAATTATTTTAGACAAACTCTTATGAATTTTGCTCCATTAATTCAACTTTTGCTTTTTTTTCACAATCATTAATTTTTTTTAGTAATTCATCACGAGTTAATTCTTGATTATTAGAAGCAAAATCTTTCATAAGTTTCTCTATAATATCTTCATCTCCTGCTTTTGCTAAAGCTGATTGTCTTACTTCTTTAACATATTCTTCCTTATTTTCTTTTTGTAATACGTCACTTGCCCATTCACCAATCAGCTTATTTCTTTTTGCTTCTAATTTGAATTGCAAATCAGCGTCTTGAGTAAATTTTGCTTCAAAGGCTTTAGTTCTATCATTAAAATTATTCATTTCTAAAATTCCTTCTTTTTACTCTTAATACTTATAATCTAAATAACTATTAGTAAAGTAGTAAGGAGTAAAGCATAGAGACCCCCAATAAACCCATGTGTTAACCTAAAAATAACCTTCTTAATCTTTGAGGGAATGGTGGTATAATTCAATAATGAAAAAAATATTGGAATAAAATTTTAATGCATCTAATATTAAAAATACTTTTATTTATTCCTATAGCTTTGAATTATAT
>JABHWG010000048.1 GCA_018657885.1 Pelagibacteraceae bacterium | reverse complement strand
TCTGGTTAGGGGGGGTATTTTATGACATGTATGGGAGTTATGATATTGTTTGGTGGGTAGGAATTGGTGTTGGTGCATTTTCTGCAATCATACACTTGCCTGTAAAAGAAATACCGTTCTCTGAAAGAAAACTAATTCCAGGGTAAATCAATATATTTTTTTGATTCTAAACAATTTAATAGTTTATATGTTATTATGAAAGTTATGAAAAAAGTAGCAGCCTTTATTGCTTCAGGAACAGGAATGGGTGCAGATGCAGCAAAACATTTATCTTCAAAAGGATATAGTATCGCTATTATGTCTTCTTCAGGGAAAGGGGAAAGCCTAGCTAGCAACCTTGGTGGTTTTGGCTTTACTGGTTCTAATTTAATTTCTGATGATATGAATAAATTTCTTAATGAAACACTAAGTAAGTTTGGTAAAATTGATGTTCTGGTTAACAGCGCCGGTCATGGCCCAAAAGGTGATATATTAGAAATTAAAGATGAAGACTGGATAAAAGGAATGGAAGTATACTTCTTAAATGTAGTTAGATCTTCAAGAATAATAACACCTATAATGCAAAAACAAAAAAATGGTTCTATTATAAATATTTCTACATTTGCAATATTTGAACCAAATGCACACTTCCCAACATCTGGAGTTTTTAGATCAGGTTTAGCAGCTTTTACAAAAATATATTCAGACAAATATGCAATAGATAACATTAGAATGAATAACATATTACCTGGATTTATTGATAGCTTACCTGAAAAAAATGAATTTCTTAAACGTATCCCTCTTGGGCGATACGGTAAAGTCAGTGAGATTTCTGCTGTGGTTGAAATGCTTGCCTCAGATGGTGGTGCATATATAACTGGGCAAAATATCAGAGTTGATGGTGGCATTACACGCTCTGTTTAGCTATTTCTAAATGTTTAAAATTAATTACAAAAAATTATTATTAAAAAAAAATATAGAACCTATTACTTGCCTCACTGCATATTCTAAACCATTGGCGATTTTAATAGATGGTAAAGTAGACCTTATATTAATTGGTGATTCTCTTGGAACAACATTATATGGCATGAAAAATACAAGAACTGTTACCTTAGAAATGATGAAAAACCATGGAAAAGCTGTGGTAAAGAATACCTCTATATCAATGACAATCATTGACATGCCCTACAATACATATCGTAATAAAAAAGAAGCCTTAAATAATGCTAGAAATATTTTGAATTTTACTAAAGCAGATTATATTAAAATTGAAACAGATAAAAAAAATATTGGTATAGTAAAACATTTATCTAAAAATAAAATTAAAGTTGTATCTCACATAGGTATAACTCCTCAAAAATTTTCAGATTTTAACAAGATTAAAAGTGTTGGAAAAAATAGTAAAGATATAAATGAATTAATGTTACTGGCTCGACAACTAGAAGATGCGGGTTCTAAATTTATTGTGCTTGAATGCGTAAGTTTAACTGCTGCAAAAAAAATAACAAAAAGTATATCTATTCCTACAATAGGAATTGGTGCATCAAAATATTGTGATGGTCAGGTTTTGGTTATTGACGATGTATTAAATTTTAATTCAAAAAGCAAAAAACCAAAATTTGTTAAGAATTTTACTAATATCGAAAATAATATTGTTAGCGCAGTGAAAATGTTTGTAAAAGAAGTTAAAAGTAAAAAATTTCCTTCAAGAAATAAATCTTATAAATAATTAAATTATTTCAAATTGCTCTGTAATTGGGTTTAAATACTTTAGTTTTCCAGAACCAATATCATGAATTAATCCATGAACGGATAAGGATTTATTTTCAACTAATTCTTTAATATTTGGAAAGTCAAATAAATTTTTTAAAGATATCTTAATGCTTTCCTCTTCCAGTAAATGAATTTGATTGTGTTGTGAGACATTTTTAGAGATATTATTAAATGCTGGAGTCAAGATACTTAACCATTTATTTATAAATACATAATCATTATGTGAATTATTGAAGTGAAGATCGTATCCATTTTTTACACCTCCACAACCTGTATGGCCAAGAATAATTAGATGTGGAACATTTAGTTCTTTAGTAGCAAACTCAATAGCAGCAGATGTTCCGTGATAATCTCCGTTAGGAGAAAATGGGGGAACTAAATTTGCAACATTTCTATGAATAAAAAAATCCCCTTCTTCTGCTCCAAAAATAGATGTCACATGCACTCTCGAGTCACAACATGAAATAATCATAGCTGATGGATTTTGACCCTCTTTTGCTATTTTTTCAAACCAAATTGCATTTGCAGAATAAGTTGTTTCTTTCCATTTTTTATATCGATTAACTAAAAAATTGGGAAGGGGGCTAAGTTTTTTAATCATAAAATACCTATTCTATAGATCTATATTAAGTAATTATTGTAGGCAAGTAATTAGAGGTTGATTTACTATATTTATTTTTTAAAACTAAATTGTTTGATGAAAAAAGTTATTGATAGAAAATTTTGTATTGCACCCATGATGGGCTACACTACCCCCTATGCAAGAAGTCTTTACAGAATTTTATCAAAAAAAGCTTTTTTATTCACCGAGATGATTGCTACTAAAACACTAATTCACTCAAAAAACACTCAATCAATTATCGCTAGTAAATTACAGAATCCTATAGCCCTTCAAGTAGGGGGGTCTGAATATGATGATTTAAAAAAATGTTCTAAATTGGCTTTTGAATTAAATTATGACGAGATAAATTTAAACGTAGGCTGTCCAAGTAAAGTTGTTCAAAAAGGGAGTTTTGGTGCATGTTTAATGCAAGACAAAATTCTCGTTAAGAATTGTTTAGAAGCAATGCAAATAAATAAGAATATTGAAGTATCTATAAAATGCAGAATAGGTTTGGGGAGAAAATTTAATTATGATTATTTTGAAGAATTTATTGACGAAATTTTAAAGAGTGGAATTAAGATTATTTATGTTCATGCCAGAAATGCAATATTAAATGGAATAAGTCCAAAAGGAAATAGATCCATTCCTCCTTTAAATTATGAATTTATAAAAAAGATTAAATCAAAGTATCCACATATCACTTTCATTCTTAATGGTGGTATTGGTAGTATAGAAAAAGCTCTAACGCTTTCAAAATATCATGATGGAGTTATGCTAGGTAGACTAATTCAAAATAACCCATTTTGTTTAAAAAATGTTGATAATCTTTTTTACAATGAACCAAGTCAGTATATAATTTCTGAAAATACCATAAAAGAATATTTTAATTTTATAAGACCAAAAGTAGGGAAAGACTCTGTTTATAGGCTTTTAAGTCCTTTACTTAATATATTTTTTGGTGTTCCAGACGGAAAACAATTCAAAATTGATGTTCATTCAAATATGAAAAATCAAAACTTTGACATACTTGAAAAAATTTTATTAAATTTTGTTAAAGAAAAAAAGTTATTTATAAATTGACTGACTAAAAAGGTTTTTGATATGACAGGCTTATAATCTCTACACCTGGGTTTTTATTTCCAATATTAGCATTAGAAATATGTCCAAAAGATATACCAATCCTGTCTGAATTTTGTAATTGATAACTGACTTCTAACGTTGTCCTAAACTCAATACTGTTGCCAAGTTTTTTACCATCACCATCTTCATAATAACCAAGACCAAAACTTGGGGTAAAAATCCAATTACTTTCATTACCAGTCAATAAATCACCAAGGTTATCTTCTAAATATATTCCACTAATAAAATAAAATGCAGAGTCAGTTGTAAGCTCTATGCCAGCAAAAGGCTTCAGATAAAAAAAATTATCTTCTTTAGGGCCAATATTGATTAAGCTATTATTAAACCTTCTTTCGTATCTTAAATCGACTGCGTTATTAGAAGAGGAACCATCAAATTTAACACCATACATGCCGATTCCAAACACATCATATCCTTCAGCAAATAATAAATTAGTCTTAAAAAGAATAAATATAAATAAAAATAAACGAGTCACAGTTTGTTTGTATTTTAAACTTGAGAGACTATCAAATAAAAAATTCTTTATTTTGTTGAGAAATATCTAATATTGCAGTTTTTAATTTTTCAAGAGCTTTTGTCTCAATTTGCCTAACTCTTTCCTTGCTGATTTTTAAAATGTTTCCTAGCTCGTCAAGTGTGATACTTTTTTCTTTTAATTTTCTTAGCTTTATAATTATTTTTTCTCTTTCATTTAAGGTTGAAATGGCTTTGTTTATGAATTCTTTTTTAAGCTTACCATCACTAAAGTCTTCTAATACTTCTTCAGGATTAGCTCTTTCATCTTGTAATAAACTCATTAAATCATTTTCAGAATCATTATCTATTTTCTGATTAAGAAAAACATCTCCACCGCTGAGCCTCGATTCCATATTTTGAACCTCTAATTTTTTGACATTTAACATGTCAGATACTTTGTCAATTTCTTTTTGACCCATATAATTAGATGAAACATCGGATATTTGTTTTTTTATTTTTCTTAAATTAAAAAAAAGTGCTTTTTGAGATGCAGTTGAGCCTGTTTTTACTACAGACCAGTTTTTTAAAATATAATCTTGAATTGATGCTCTTATCCACCATGACGCATAAGTAGACAGCCTAAAATCTTTGGATACATCAAATTTTTCTAAGGCATGCATTATTCCTAAAACACCCTCGTGAATAAGATCATCTAAAGGCAATCCATAACTTGAATATTTTCTTGCATAAGAAACCGCCAACCTGAGATAAGCATTAAGTATTATTTTTAAAGATTTAGAGTTTCTGTTAATTCTCCATTCCTCAATATGAAAAAATTCTTCTTTTTTTTCAAGTATTTTAGATTTTTTAGAAAAGTCGACTAAGTTGTTTGA
>JABHWG010000058.1 GCA_018657885.1 Pelagibacteraceae bacterium | reverse complement strand
CCTCCTAGTCATGCCAAAAGCTGTAAATTTAGAAGTTGAGAAATTTAAATCTCTTGAAAAAAAATCGTTGTCTGTAGGATTTGCTCCAGGCCAACCACCTTCAATATAATCAATTCCTAATTCATCAAGATTTTTGGCAATAATCATTTTATCACTTACAGAAAAATTAACACCTGTGGTTTGTTGACCATCTCTTAAAGTAGTATCGAATAAATAAATTTTATTTTGATCATTCATATCTAAATTAGCTATTAGACAATAATATTAATATTTCTATAATTTTCCAAATTTATTAAGAATTGTCTGCCTATCAAGTAATGGTAAAAAGTTTTTTAACTCTGGGCCTTTCTCTTTACCTGTTAAAATTAATCGCAGAGGCATATATAGGTTTTTTCCCTTTAATCCCGTCTTAACACTTATGGATTTAACCCAAGTATCCCAAGTGTCATATGTAAATGGCTCATCAGGAATATTTTCAATTGCTGTGTTAATTAATATTTCTGGAATATCATAATCTTTAAGGTCAATTATATTCTCAATAGCCTTAAACCATATTTCTATATCTTTTAAAAACACAATATTATTTTGTGAAAAGGTCCATAGTTTTTCTATGTCAACTCCATTGATTTCTGATCTGATTTTATCAATTACTTTCTCAACACTATAATTTTTTAAAACATCAGAGTTAAGAGATTTTAAAACAGTATCAGAAAATTTAGCAGAAGAACTTGATATATTTTTTAAATCAAAGTTTTCAATTAATTTTTGCAAATCTGTTTCTGGCTTGATGTCTTCACTTGACCCTATATTTAATAAATAATTAATTATTGATATCTCTTCGAATCCATTAGATTTTAAATTCTCAATGGATAAACTCCCTATCCTCTTTCCAAAACCTTTTCCTTCTTGATCTGTTAAAAATGGATGATGGGCAAATTTAGGAGGTTCTGAATTTAAAGAAGTAAAAATTTGTATGTGGAAAGCGGTATTAGAAATATGATCTTCCCCTCTTATTATATGTGATATTTTCTCTTCAATATCATCAATGACAGATGGCAAATGGTAAAGAAGAGAACCATCTTCTCTTATTAAGATAGGGTCACTTAAATATTTGGTTTCAAATTTTACTTCACCTTTAATTAAATCATTCCATTTTATAATACCTTCATCAAGTTTAAATCTCCAATGAGGATTTAAACCAGAATTTATTTTTTTGTTAATTTCATCTTCTGACATAAATAATGAAGATCTGTCATAAATAGGGGGCTTACCTGCAGACAGCAAGGATTTCTTTTTTAAAGATAATTCTTCTGCTGTTTCAAAGCATGGGTATAGGCGACCTATAGATTTAAGATCATCTATTTTTGAGTTATAATTGATTGCTCTATTTGATTGATTAAATGTTTCATCCCAGTCAAGACCAAGCCATAAAAGATTTTCTTTAATTTTATTTTCAAATTCTTTAGTGGATCTAGTTTGATCAGTATCATCTATTCTTAAAATAAACTTACCATTGTTTTTTTTAGTATAAGCCCAGTTTAATACAGCAGACCTTGCATTGCCAACATGTAATAAACCGGTTGGGCTAGGGGCAAATCTACATTTCATATTATTTTTTTGGTAAAGTACATACCGGTATTGGTTTCATTTTATGTATGTTTGAATCTCTTATATCAGAGTATTTTTTAAAATATTCACTATTTGAATTTTCCATTGCTTCCTCAATTTGTCCATACTTTAAACCTAATTGACTCTCATCATTACGGCTATCATCCCAAAGTCCATCAGTTGGAAGTGCTTCAATTATTTCATTAATAATTCCAAGAGATTTACCCATATTCCATACATCAGTTTTAGTACAATCAGCTATTGGGGAGATATCTACGCCTCCATCACCATACTTAGTATAAAATCCTACACCAAAATCCTCAACTTTATTTCCAGTCCCAACCACAATCCCTTTTTTAGCTTGAGCAATTTGATAAAGAGTAACCATTCTTAATCTAGATCTAGAGTTTGCAAAAGCTAAACTACTATTAAAATCTTTCATAGTATTCTCAAAAGTATCAAAAACTTTATCAAGTTCAATAGTCATAATCTCAATATTATTAAAATTAGCATTTAACCATTCTAGATGTTTTAGACTTAAGTCATGTTGTGAAGGATTTTGTTTAATTGGCATTGAAATTGCAATAGTTTTAAAATCTGTTTTGGCACAGAGTGTGCTTGTTACAGCAGAATCAATTCCTCCTGAGACTCCTATAATTAGACTTGCAGGTTGAAATTTAAGTGAGCTAGCATATTCATTTATCCAATTTGAGATATAATTAATTTTTTCATCAGAATTCATATTATTAATTTATATTTTAAATTAAATTTGAGAAGATTTTAAAGATAAAAATTTGTCATCTTTTAAATATTCAGAAATTAAGAAAGCTATTTCAAGAGATTGAGAGGCATTTAACCTAGGATCACAAAAAGTATGGTATCTATTTTTTAGATCTTCATCAGTTATTTGTTGCAAACCTCCCATGCACTCAGTAACATCTGATCCGGTCATTTCAAGATGAATACCTCCTGGATATGAACCTAAAGATCTATGAATTGCAAAGAATTTTTGAATTTCAGAAAAAATATTATTAACTGGTCTAGTTTTATATCCTGTATTGGATTTAATAGTATTACCATGCATTGGATCACAAGCCCAAACGACTTTTTTGCCTTCAAACATAATTTTTTGAACAATTTTGGGAAGATGACTTTCAATTTTATCTGCACCCATTCGACAAATTAAAGTAATTTTTCCTGCTTCGTTTTCTGGATTGATAAAATCAAGAATCTTAACAAGTTCATCTTCATTTGTGCTAGGACCTACTTTAATTCCAATTGGATTTTCAATACCTCTTACAAATTCAATGTGCGCTCCATCAAGTTGACGAGTTCTGTCACCAACCCACAACATATGAGCTGAAACATCATACCATTTACCTGAAGTACTATCTATTCTAGTTAAAGCTTCTTCATATTCTAATAAGAGTGCCTCATGACTAGTAAAAAATTCAGTTTCATTAATTTGTCTTGCATTATTATCATTAATTCCGCATGCTTTCATAAAACCTAAACATTCATCAATTCTATCTGCTATCTTAGAAAATTTGTTAGCATTTTCACCTTCTATAAAATTTAAATTCCATTGGTGTACTTGGTTTAGATTCGCATACCCTCCTTGAGAAAAAGCTCTCAATAAATTTAATGTAGAAGCTGATTGATTATAAGCTTGAATCAATCTTAATGGATTAGGTACTCTTTCAATTTCAGTAAAGTCAATTCCATTTATTATATCACCTTTGTAAGACTCAAGTTCAACTCCATTGATTATTTCTTTATCTGATGATCTAGGCTTAGCAAATTGACCGGCTATTCTTCCAACTTTTACAATTGGACAAGACGCACCAAAAGTTAATACAACAGCCATTTGCAGAATCACTTTAAAAGAATTTTTTATATTATCTGGATGGAAATCTGCAAAACTCTCTGCACAGTCGCCACCCTGCAGTAAAAATGCTTTACCGTTAGAGACATCAGCAAGTTTCGATTTTAACGACCTAGCTTCTCCCGCAAAAACTAATGGAGGAAATTTTTTAATTTTATCTAACGAACTTTTTAAAAGATTTTTATCCTTATAAATAGGTAGATGTTTGGCAGGCTTGGAACGCCATGAATTTGGAGACCATTGAGATTTCATATTAAAATAGGCTAATAAACTCAATAGAATCTCTAAACAAGATTAATATATTGAATAAAGGTTAAGAATTTAATAAATTTTAAGTTTTGAGCGCCTAATTGCAAGTTTATTGCTTGGAATATTCTTATTTATTACGCTTCCAGCACCAATTTTAACATTATTGCCAATTTTTACAGGAGCTATTAAGGAGGTATTTGATCCTATAAACGAATTATTACCAATAATAGTTTTATTTTTTTTAACCCCATCGTAATTACAAGTAACACAACCAGCTCCAATATTTACATTATTTCCAACCTTGCTATCACCCACGTAGGTTAAGTGACTAATTGACGTGTTCTTTCCAATGGTTGAGTTTTTAACTTCAACGTAATTTCCAATTTTACAATTTTTTTCAATCTTAGAAAAAGGTCTAATCCTTGCATGAGGTCCTATAGAGCAATCTTCTTTTACTATAACACCTTCTAAATCAGTAAAATTTTTAATAATAGCGCCTGACTTAATTAAAACATTTTTTCTAACATTAACATTTGCCTCAATAATAACTTTTTTTTCTATTTTAGTATCATAACTAAAATAACTAGTTTTTGGGCTTTTAATTAGAACCCCTTTATTTAAAAATTTACTTACTAAATTTTTTTGCATCAACATATCTACTTTATTAAAATCTAACAAATTATTAACACCGCTCATTTCTTCTTCCGTTGAAATAGAATAAATAAATGGTATTTTTTGTTTAAAATAAATATTAAAAATATCTGTTATAAATTTTTCTTTTTTCTTTTTATGACTCTTAATAAGTTTAATGTTTTTAAAAAAAACATCTTTATTAATCATCATTATACCTGAATTGCACAATTCAATTAATTTTTCAGATGCTGTTGTATCAATTTCCTCAACTACTTTCTCAATTATTTTATTATTAATGATAACTCTCCCGTAACCTTTTGGTTTTGGAGATTTAAATAAAACCATACTTGCTATATTATTTAATTTAAAAGCATTAATTAATTTTTTTATTGAAAAATTAGTAACTAAAGGCACATCGCCAAATAATACAATAAAATTTTTAGTTTTAATTGATAACTTAGCTGTCTCAATTGCATCAGCAGTTCCTTTTTGAGAGTTTTGAATAACTAAAATACATTCAGGTATAATTTTTTTTAACTCTTCATGATTTTCTTTATTGCATACAACTACTATATTTTTATCTGAAATTTTTTTAGCAGTATTGTAAACATGTGAGACTATGGGAAGCCCTGCTAAATCTTGAGTTAACTTTGATTTTTTTGCTATAAAACGTGTACTTCTACCTGCAGCAAGAATAACTGTTGTTATATTTTTCATTAATTCTAGAGATTTCTTAAAATTTCATTTCCAACATTAATAATTTCTTTTGCGGCATCAGAAGTGATATTAATATCAATAACTCCTCTTCCAACTGTAAATGTTTCAGCAAATATTACTTTGCTAGAAATTCTAGATCGTGCAATTTTACCTCCAGAATATCTTAATCGTAAAATCATTGCATCTGTTAATTTCGCTCTTGGCATAACTCTGTTTAAAATTATAAGAGGTTTCTTTTTTTCTTCTCGAGCAATTTGTAGAAATGGTAGAGTAGCCATAAGATCTAATGGACTTGGCTGAACGGGGACAAACAAGCCATTTGAAACTTTAATAATTTGAACTGTATCAAATGTAATTGCTGGAGGACTATCAATAATTATAAAATCATATTTCTTTTTGATTTTCTTTATTTCTTCAGAAAGATTTCTTGTTTCAAAACTATATGCATCTATCCCAACATCATCAGCACCATAGTATTTTTTTCTTTCTGATAACCAAAAGGTAAGACTTTTTTGTTGATCAGCATCAATGACTGCAACTTTATAACCGCTATTACTCCACAAAACAGCAATATTTGCTGACAAAGTTGACTTTCCAGAGCCCCCTTTTTGATTAGAAAATGCTACAACTTTACCCATGATAAAATAATGATTAATATAATAACAATTTTAGTATTATATGAAACAAATTTTAAAAAAAAATATGCATCAATTAACATTAGATGAAGCAAAAAAACGACTTTTTAATGGGCAACTTGTCATTTTTCCTACAGAAACCGTGTATGGAATTGGGGCAAATGCAAATGATAAAGATGCGATAAAATCTATCTATGAAATAAAAAAAAGGCCGACTAGTAACCCATTAATATGTCATTTTGCTAATATTGAAGATATTGAAAGGAACTTTATACTGAAAGATAAAGATTATGAATTAGCAAAAGCTTTTTGGCCTGGCCCATTAACTTTAATCTTAGAAAAGAAAAAAAACTCAAAAATATCTCTCTTAACCTCCAATAATCAAAAATTTGTTGGTTGTAGAATTCCAAACAATGAGATTGCACTTTCTCTATTATCAAAATTAGATTTCCCTTTAGCAGCACCTAGTGCAAATATATCAACACGAACTTCTATAACTTCAATAACAGATTTAGACAGTAATCTGAAAAAAATTTTTCACATAGATGGCGGGTCATCAGTATTAGGCTTAGAGTCAACAGTAATTCAAACTACAAATAATGGATGTAAGATCTTAAGATTGGGAAGTCTTACCATTGAAGAAATAAAAAATAAATTTTTTAATTATATTATTGAGATTGAAAAATCTAAAATATCTCCCGGCAATCAATTAAAACATTACTCACCCAATAAACCAATAAGAATCAATGTAAATTATATAAAAAAAAATGAAGCTTTATTAAATTTTGGAAAAAATCAATTAATTTCAAATATAAAAGATATGAATTTAAGTGTTGAGGAAAACTTAATTGAGGCTAGTTATAATTTTTATAACTATCTAAATATCCTAGATAATTCTGAGTGCAGTGGTATTGCAGTAGCCCCTATACCTAATAGCGGTTTAGGAGAAACAATTAATGACAGATTAAAGCGAGCTTCATACAAAAATGAATAAAAAATTATTTGAACAATTAAAGTTAATTGTTGGTGAAAAAAATATTATCACAAATCAAAATGATCTTGAAAAATACAATAAAGATTGGAGAGGTTTTTATAATAATAAAAGTTTATGTGTAATATTTCCTGAAAATGTCAGTATCCTCAAACAGATAGTTAAATATTGCTTTGCAAAAAATATAAAAATTGTCCCTCAAGCTGGAAATACAAGCTTAACAGGAGCTTCCGTTCCAACTTATAATAATAAAGAAATTATAATTAATTTTTATAAAATGAATAAAATTATAGAAATTGATAAAAGTAATTTAACTATTTTAGTTGAATCTGGTTTAATTTTAAATCAGCTTAAAGAATGTCTTGATAAAGAAAACTTATATTTTCCAATAGATTTGTCATCATCAGGCTCATGTATGATTGGCGGAAATATAGCAACAAATGCAGGTGGCATAAATGCTTTAAAATATGGGAGCATGAAAGATAATGTTATTGGGCTTGAGATTGTTTCTGGAGATGGGTCTATTTTAACATCTTTATCTAAAATGAAGAAAAATAACTCAGGTTATGATTTGAAATCTATAATCTGCAACTCTGAGGGGACACTTGGATTAATCTCAAAAGCATTATTAAAAATATATCCTAAACCATCAGATAGTTTTACTTTTTTTGCTGCCTATAAAAATTTAAAGGTTAGCATAGATTCATTTAAACAGATTAGAGATCTCTTTTATGATAAACTTGAAAGTGCAGAATTAATTCCTAATTTATCTTTCGATATTTGTTTAAAAAATAATTATTTAAAAAAACATTTTTTTAAAAAAGAATTACCTTGGTATATTATGTTTCGTTTTAATTTATATGAAAGTAAAAATAAATTTTACAATAGATTTGAAGATCAGTTTAAATTAATATCAGATAATATAAGTGATATTTTAATACCAAACTCAATTGATCAGGAAAAAAAAATATGGAAATTTAGAGATGACTTAGTTGAAGCCTATAAAATAAATAGTAAAGTTATTACAAATGATATCTCCATTCCACTTAATAGAATGGAGGAATTCTTTAATGTTGCTGAAGACAATATTAAGAAAATATTGCCGAACATTCAATTCCATCCATTTGGGCATATTGGTGATGGAAATATTCATTTTAATATGATTGTACCTCAATCAATTTCAAGTGAATCATATATTCAAATAAGAGATAATATTTATTTTTATATAAATAGCTTAGTAGAAGATTTTGGAGGTAGTTTTAGCGCTGAACATGGGATAGGGCAAATTAAAAAGACTAGTTTATTAAAATTCAAATCTACAAATGAAATTGACTTAATGAAAAATTTAAAAAAAGTTTTTGATCCTAAAAGTATTTTAAATCCTGGTAAAATTTTTGATGATTAAATCAACCGTTAAGAAAATCTCTAAATCTATAATACAAAACTGCTGTTGAATAAATTGATCTGCGTAATAAATTTCCAAAAGGTATAGACATGTGATTAATATCAGCGAAAAAATTGAAACGATCTTCTTTACCATTAATTTTTTCTGCAATTAATTTACCTGCTAAAACACTCAAGGCTAAACCGTGACCTGAATATCCAAAAGCATAAAATAATTTATTATTCATTAATGTGCCAAAATGAGGAAGCCTATTAACAGTTATCGCTAAAGATCCACCCCATGAATAATCTATTTTATATTTTTCTAACTCAGGAAAAACTTTTAACATTCTTTTTCTGACAAACTTTAAAGTCCCAGAGTCTTTTACAAATTTAGAAGTTACAGTCTCCCCTCCCCCAAATATCATTCTCCAGTCTTCAGAAAATCTATAATAATCTAACATAAATCTTGTATCGCAGACAGCGTAATTATTTTTAATAATTTCTCTTGCCTTCTCTTCTCCCAATGGTTCAGTTGCAATAATATAATTATTAATTGGCATAAATTTATTTCTTTTGGATCCTATTAAATTATCTAAATAACCATTACATGCAACAACCACTTTATTAGATTTTATAACACCTTTTTTTGTGTAAATTTCTACTGAGTCTTTTTTCTCAAAGATATTTTCAACTGCCGTATCTTCATAAATTCTAACTTTATACTTTTGAAGTATTTTAGCTAAACCAATAGTTAATTTTAATGGATTTAAATGGTAACTATAGGTATCTAATAATCCAGCTAAATAAGTATCGGAATTAATTTCATTTTTAATTTCACTACTATTAAAAAATTTATAACCATCTGAATTATAATTTTTTGACATATATTCTAACTCAAATTTAAACTCGTCAATATCTTTGGGGAAACATGCACTAGACATTATGCCATTAACAAGATGGCAATTAATATTATATTCTTTGATTAAAGTTTTTACCTCATCTACTGATTCAAGACCTAATTTCCATAGTTCTTTAGCATGACTCAAACCCAACATCTTCTCAACTGTATATTGATCTTTTCTCATACCAATACCAAGTTGACCTCCATTTCGTCCAGAAGCACCCCAACCTATTTTTCTAGCTTCACATAAAACTACCGAGTATCCTTTTTTGCTAAGATTTAACGCAGTTGATATTCCAGTTAAACCCCCACCAATTACACAAATATCAACATTAATATCAGCAAGTAAATAATCTTGAGAGTTTAGATCCTCAACAGAATTCCTATAAAAACTTATTTTTTCATTATCATGTTGTTCATAAGTTTTATTTTTGTTAAACATAATAAATATATGTTTTTATCTAATTTATTTCTCTAAACAAGAATAAGATTTCAATTAATTTATCTATGAAAGAAAAATTTAAAAAATGGCTCACTGATAATGCTATTACAGAAGTTGAATGCTTAGTCCCTGACTTAGGTGGAATTGCAAGAGGTAAAATTTTACCAACTAAAAAATTTATACAAGGATTGGATAATGATAGTCATAGACTGCCTCAATCAGTTTTTATTCAAACAATATCGGGAGGATATGCTGGTGAAGATGAAGAACTTCCTTTAGATGTTTATAATCCAACTGATATTGATGTAATTTTACGACCAGATATTAATACTATAAGAAATGTTCCCTGGTATGATGATCCAACTGCACAAGTAATATGTGATGCTGTTAATCTTAATGGCACAAATGTAATTAACTCTAGCAGATCTGCTCTTAAAAAAATTTTAAAATTGTTTGAAGAAATAGGGTATCAACCGATAGTGTCCCCTGAGGTTGAGTTTTATTTAGTTAAACCTAATCCTGATCCTGATTATCCTCTAGAAGTTCCTATAGGTCAATCAGGCAGAGAAGAAACAGGTAAACAAGCTTTTGGTATTGATGCAGTTAATGAGTTTGATAACTTATTTGAAGATGTTTATAGCTTTTGCGAGCAACAAAATATTGAGATAGATACAATTAATCATGAAAGTGGTTCTGCCCAAATGGAAATAAATTTCCAACACGGAGATCCTTTAGAGTTAGCTGATCAAGTATTTTTATTTAAAAGAACATTAAGACAAGCGGCTTTAAAACGTAAACTTTACGCTACATTCATGGCAAAGCCAATGGAAAATCAACCTGGAAGTTCTCTGCATCTTCATCAATCATTAATTAAAAAGAAAAATAAAAAAAATGTTTTCTTTAGTAAGACTAGTACAATTTCAAATATAATGAAAAATTATATTGCTGGATTACAAATTTATACACCAAAATTAATGCCTATCCATGCGCCTAATATTAACTCTTATAGAAGATTATTTGCAACTTGGGATGCTCCAAAAAACACATATTGGGGACTTGGTAATAGATCATGTGGTTTTAGAATACCATCTAATGAAGAACATAGTATGAGAATTGAGAATAGAATATCTGGTTCGGACACTAATCCCTATCTCGTCTTTGCCGCAAATTTAGCTGCTGGATATTTAGGAATTAAAAATAAATTAAAACCAACACCAGAAATGAAAAAAAGTGTTTTTGGAAAAGATAAAAGTATGCTGCCTAGAAATGTTGAAGAAGCTGTCTCTTTATTTGAAAATGATGAAAAAATAAATGAAGTATTTAATCAAAAATTTATTAGAACAATAAGTGCTATAAGAAGGGCTGAAAATCAGGCATATTTAAAAGTAATTAGCTCTTGGGAAAGGGAATACCTACTTCTTACTGTCTAACTAATACTATTTTCTAAATGTCTCAAATACCAAGACTTAAATTTTTCTAAACCTTTTTCCATTTGAGATAATGGTCCAGGAACATATTTATCTGATAGAACGCCCTTTTGATTATTTTCTATAATTCTTTTATCTGCAATGGTAGTTACATCCCACATCCATTTCATTTCTTCAAGATTATAATCTCTTCCTTCTTCAGCATCTTTATGAACTAACCACATTAATTCTACCTGGGTATATAAAGGTGATACTGGAATAAAAGTAAAGAGAGTCGCAAAATCATTACACATAAGCAGACTATTGAATGGTGAAGTACCCACAGATGTATAGCCACTATCATAATCTGTAAATTTACCCATTAATTTGGAGATAGGTTTTCCTGATTTAGTTTCTGTAAACATGCCCTCTTTTAATGGCGTTCTCTCAGCGCTTCTTGAATAATCATTAAATTCTATTTCATAATATTCACCTGTTAAATGCCCCATTTTTTCAACATTTTTATTCCATTTGACTAAAATGTTATCAAATTTTTCTGATGCAGGACCTGTATTACTTCCAGCACCATAGGCTACAATATAATCTTTATCATGAACCTGACAATACTCTGGGTGAGCAGGTTGACAGTGATAACATTCATGAAAATTATCAAGAGTAAGTTTCCAGTTGCCATTTGTAGGGTAATACTGTCTATGAGCAATTTTGGCGTCTGATAAACCATGAAATTCTATAAATTTTTTTGTAGGGGCAATGAATTCTTCAAAATCATTTGGATTATCAGATAAATTAATGAATATTAAGCCTTCAAATATTTTTGAGTTACACTTATGCAAATGCCAATCTTTTTTATTAAAATCTTTACCCATAAGTCTTGCTCCCTTTAAAGATCCATCTAAATTGTATGTCCAAGCATGATAAGGGCAAATAAGAGCTTTTGAATTACCTTCATCCTCTAAACAAATTTTAGAACCACGATGACGACATACATTGTAGTGAGCATGCACTGAATTATCATTATCTCGAACTATGATTATTGACTCTTTACCAATATTAAAAAGAAAATAATCACCATGGTTTGGTATTCTTGAAATATGACCTACAAAAACCCACTGTTTAGAAAAAATATTTTTAATATCTAAATCAAAGATATCATGATTGATATAAAATTCCTGATCGAGAGAAAAATTAAGCTTTTGCTTATGAATTAAGTTTTTTAAATCAGCATTATTCATATCTATTATATAATATTGATTGAATAAGCATTCAATGAAATTTATACTAAATTATGGCTAACCTATATCACAAAGACATTTATAATTTTGAAAACCCGGTAAATAGTTACTGGGAATCTACAATAAATACAAAAGATAGATATAAAACGTTAGACAAAGATATGAGTGCAAATGTAGTAATAATAGGAGGTGGTTATACTGGATTGTCATGTGCATTGTCATTAGCAAAGAAATATAATGAAGATGTAGTATTACTTGAGGCAGGTCATATTGGTTGGGGTTCATCTGGAAGAAATGCTGGCTTCTGCTGCATCCCACCAGCAAAAATATCTATTAAAAAGATGTTTAATAAATATGGAAAAAATGAAACGAAAAAATTTTTTCAAAATACTATTGAAGGTTCAAATTTTACAAAAAATACGATTAAGGAATACAATATAGATTGTGATTTGACAGGGGATAGTAACTATGAAGTTGCTCCTCATCCAAGTTATTTTGAAGGTATAAAAGAAGAGGCTGAAACATATAAAAAAGAATTTGGAATTGAAACAAAGGTTTTTTCCAAAGAAGAATTTAATGAAATAGGTCATGGTGGCAATGAGCAGTATGGAGCTATGTCATATAAACCTGGTTTTGCAATTAATCCATTAAAATTCTTATTAGGACTAGCGAATGCAGCTAATAATGCTGGGGTTAAAATATTTCAAAAAAGTAAAGTTACAAAAATTGAAAAAACTAAAGGTAAATTCACAATAATTTCAAATGGTAGCATTATAAAAGCGAATAAAGTTGTAATGGCTACTAACGGTTTTTATAAAGATGACATCTTTCCAAAACTTAATAATATGATTTTACCAGTAATATCAAATATTATTATTACACGGCCACTTACAACTGAAGAAATTAGATCTCATAATTTTATTACAAACAACCCAGTTTTGAACATAAGAAATCTTCTTTTTTATTATAGGTTATTGAAAGATAATAGATTTTTATTTGGAGCAAGAGGAGATTTGATTGGTAGTGAAAAATCTTCATTAGAAAAATCTAAAAATATGGAGCAACAAATGAAAAAGGTTTTTCCCAACTGGAATAATGTTAATATTGATTTTCATTGGAGAGGACTAGTTGCAGTAACAACGAAATTTTCACCATCAATAGGGAAAATCGAAGATGATGAAATATATTATAGTTTTGGTTATCAGGCAAACGGAGTGAATACAGCGCCGTGGTCAGGTAATGAACTTGCAAAATTAATCATATCTAACAGTAAAGATTTAAATATATCAAAACTTTACAAAGGATTGCCAAGCAAATTTCCTTTTCCAAAACTAAGATTATTTTACTTAAGATTGGCCTTAGCTTATTACAAGTATATAGATAAAAATTAATGATAAAAAATAATTTGTTTTACTTTATTTTATTCCTTCATTTTTTTAGAAGGTTGTATTGATTTAACAAATAAAAAAGGTAAAAAAGGTTATTTTTTATTTACAAAATATACAAACTGTAAAGTAACTGATTGAATGTCTTACCCTCAACAATATAATTTTTTTATGCCTCCTGAATGGTATCCACATGAATGTTGTTGGATGCAATGGCCTCATGAGTTTAAAAATGATAATTCATATAAAGAAATTGAAAGTTGGTCCCATTTTGATTTTGAAAAAGGGAGATACAAATGGGCTGAAGTTGCCAAAGCAATATCAAATTTTGAAAAAGTAAATATGATTATTCATCCTGAAGATATCGAAACTGCAAAAAAACTTCTGCATAATTCAGTAAATATTTATGAATTTCAAAATGATGATTGTTGGGCAAGAGATTCTGGCGCTACATTTTTAATCAATGATCAAAAAAAATTAGGAGGTGTTGATTGGGAGTTTAATGGATGGGGAAAATTTTCTCCCCATGACTCTGATAATAAAATTGCTAAATTTATGATCGATAAAAGTTCTGCAACATATTTTAAATCACAAATGGTGCTAGAAGGTGGATCCATACACGTAGATGGAGCGAGTACATTAATTACAACTGAACAATGTTTATTAAATAAAAACAGAAATCCTAAACTTACAAAAGAAGAAATAGAAGATAACTTAAAAAAATATTTGAATATTAAAAAAATTATCTGGTTAAAGCACGGTACTGATGAGGGGACTGATGGGCATGTTGATAACATTGCATGTTTTGTTGATCAATCTAAAGTTTTAGCTTTATCATGTTATGATAAGCAGGATCCTTTTTATGAAAAGATAAATGAAAATTTAGAAATATTAAAAACATCTCGAAATGCTAAAGATCGTCCCTTAGAAATAATAGAAATTGAAATGTCTTATAAAAGGCTCATACCTAATGATGATGAACCAAGCTCTTATATAAACTTTTATATTGCGAATAATGGAATAGTAATGCCTAGTTTTGATGACGAAAAAGCTGATAAAAATGCTCAGAGTATTATTCAATCAATTTTTCCTAAAAGGAAAGTTATAGCAATTAATGGAATAGACATCTCTCTTGGCGGAGGAAATATTCATTGCATAACCCAACAACAACCATTAAGCATTTAGAAATGAATTTTTTTAAAAAATCAAAAAAAGCACTACATTGATGATAATGAAACTTATTTTCAACATATGTCTGTAGCTCAAAATATATCATTTCAATTACTTAAAGCTTCTATGATGGCATTTATTAACTCTCTAATACTAGCTTTCTTCCAAACAAATGCAAGAAAAAAAATTATAACTTTACATAATTACTTAGAAGAGAAAAAGAGAATAAAAAATGAAAATTAAAATAGCTGCAACTCAAATGAGTTGTGATTGGGAAATAGAAAATAATATAAAAAAATCTATTCATTTAATCGAAAAAGCTGCTGAGCAAGGGGCGAATATAATTTTATTACAAGAGCTCTTTCAAACTCCTTATTTTTGTATCCAATATGATGAGAAAATATTTAAATTAGCTCAACCTTTTGAGAATAATTCTTTAATAAAAAAAATGAGTGAAGTTGCAAAAAAACATAAAGTTGTTTTACCTATTAGTTTTTTTGAAAAAGATAATAATGCATATTTTAATTCCATAGCAGTTATTGACGCTGATGGTAAAGTGCTAGGCAAATACAGAAAATCGCACATACCTGATGGCGCTGGATATCTTGAAAAGTATTATTTTAATCCAGGTGATACTGGTTTTAAAATTTGGAACACAGCTTATGGTAAAATTGGTATTGGCATTTGTTGGGATCAATGGTTTCCTGAAGCTGCGAGAATAATGGCTTTAAAAGGTGCGGAGGTTTTGTTTTATCCTACAGCTATTGGAGATGAAATCATGAGCACTTATGATAGTTCAGATGCATGGCAAACTGTAATGCAAGGTCATGCTGCTGCTAACATAATGCCTGTTGTTGCCTCTAATAGAATTGGTTCAGAATCAGTAAAAGGTCAAGTTAATGGTTTCTATGGAAAATCTTTTATTTGTAATCGATCAGGTAAAATAATTGCTGAAGCCTCAAAAGATCAAGAGGAAGTTATATTGGCTGAAATAGACACTGAAGAAAATCATCTTTTCAGAAGAAATTGGGGGCTTTTTAGAGATAGGAGACCTGAACTATATAAAGAGATACTTAGCCTTAACGGTGAAACTAAAGATTAAGATACCACTTATATTCAATATCAGAAATTTCTCCTCTGAAAGAATCTTGCTCTTTCCTTTTCAATTCTACAAATACTTTTATATATTCTTCAGTAAGATATTTTTTCATTAAAACAGATGACTCAAGCATCAATAAAGCTTGATCAATATTTTTTGGCATTCTAGGGTCAGGATCTTTACAAGCATTATCCTCTCTGGGATTCGAAGCTTTAAGCTTATTAATTAGCCCATCTTCAATTCCAGAAAGTATTGATGCTAAAACTAAATAAGAATTTGCTTCAGCTCCTGCAACTCGGTGCTCAATTCTTTTTGCCTTATTATTGCTCACTGGTATTCTAAATGCTACTGATCTATTATTATGCCCCCAAGATGTATTAACTGGCACAAAAATATCTGGCTCAAAACGTCTATATGCATTTTCATTGGAGGCAAAAAATGCAAATGAATCAAACATTATATTCTGTAGGCCTCCAATAGCATAAAAAAGCTCTTTAGAATCATTTCCATCTTTATCACAAAATATATTTTCATTATTTTGATCAAATAAACTTATATGTACATGCATTCCACTCCCTGCTTCATTAAGAAAAGGTTTAGATAAAAAGGTAGCTTCATATTCATGTTTAATAGCTGTTTCTTTAATAACCCTTCTTAATAAAGAAGCATCATCAGCTGCTTTTAAAATATTATCAGTGTAGTTTAAGTTAATTTCAAATTGACCTGGTGCAAATTCAGATGAGGCTGTAGAAGCAGGAATATTCTGAATTTTACAATATTCATTTACATCTTCTAAAAATTCATAAAAATCATCTAAATCACTCATACTATAAACTTGTGTACCCTCACTTTGTTTTCCAGTTCTCTTAGAGCTTGCAGGGATAGGTTTTTCACTAAGGTTTTTTCTTCTAGCGATTAAATAAAATTCTAATTCAAAAGCTACTTTTATTTTTAATTTCAAACCTTCAAATCGATCCCAAACATGTGCCAGTAAATTTCTTGGGTCAACAGTAGAATCATATCTTGAGTCATCCTGAATAGTAATTAACACTTGAGCTAGTTCATCTTTATGCCAAGGCATAATTTTCAATGTATTAGATACAGGATAATAATTTGCATCAGGATCACCATCAGCAATCCCTCTACCATTTGCATCTGGACAATACCCAGAGGTATCTAAAAGAAATGTCGAATAACAAAACTGTACGCCAGTGATAAAAAGTTTATGAGCTTCTTCAATTGGCAATCTTTTACCTCTAATAATTCCTGACAAATCACTTAATATAGCATCTATGTATTTAATTTGAGGATTTTTATCTTTAAAAGAATTAAATTCATCAACTGTAGCTATTAAAACTTTTTTATTTTTAGAGGTCATATAAATTTATATATGAAAAAATTAATAAAATGTCTATTTAATTAAAATAAAGTAATATCTAAGGATCTTCATTATATCTCAGCTTTCCTAATAAGAAGAAAAACTTAAATAATTGAACTTTAATATATTGACCAATACTTCCTTACGTGTACAATTTTTCTAAATTTAATAAAAAAAAAAAGGATTAATAACTATGTTTAAATACTATGAAACTAAAAATTTTTTAGTAAAAACTTTTGGGGTAGTAATATTGATGGTTTTTATAACCGGATTATTTACCACATCAAAGGTTTTTGCGGATGAACCTGGAAGTGTTTTTCTATGGGGAGGATATGATGATGATGGACTATTTGGATCATATGCAGAAGAACATGGATCACCTGAATACTCAATATTTGGTGATGCTGAAGAAGGTTTACAAAAATTAAAAGCTGGTTTTGAAGTAGATTTAGCTTGGCCTTGCCAAGGTGAAATAGCTCGATGGGTAAGAGCTGGAGTACTTCAACCATTAGACACTTCTCGTATCGATAACTGGAATGATATGTTCCCTGAAGTCAGAGACCTACCTAGCGGTATTGTTAATGGTGAGAACTATTTTGCACCAATCGATTGGGGTGATACGACTTTATTTTATATGCCTGATAGAATTCCATGGATGAACGCTGACAATGAAAGTTTTTCTCTAATGGAAGATCCAAGAGTGAAAGGTAAAGTTGGTATACTAGACTCAGCTGCTGACTCATTATTTTTAATGATGCATCATCTTGGAATTGATATCAGAGAAAAAGATCAATTAACTAAAGCTGCTATTGATAAAGGCATCAATAAGTTTCGTGAAATGAGAGATAGTGGACAAATACGTGCGTTCTTCGGAGATACTTCCTCAATGATAGAGGCGCTAGGTAACGAAGAAATAGACGTAGCTCTTGGATGGAATGAAATTGCTTGGAATGCTGGAGCAAAAATGATGCAGCCTGCTAATGGAACAATGACGTGGGCTTGTGGGCTTGCAATTGTTAAAGGGGCAGACCTTGATAAAGCATATGCTATGATTAATGGAGCTACTAGTGCTGAAACTTCAGCTTACTTACTAAGTGAGTGGGGTTATGGTCATTCAAATAGAAAAGGCTTTAGCACAATCACTGCTGATGAACTAGCTGAGCGTGGAGTCGCATCGAATCCTGAGAAACACCTTTCAAATGGGATGTTCTCAGTCATGCCTTCAGACGAAGTAACTGACTACATGGAAGCTCAATGGGCTGAAATGGTTGCTGGCGGTTAATCAGAAATTTATTTATTTCAAAAAAACCTGTTCTCTTTTAGAGGACAGGCTTTTTTTTATTTAATATAGAAATATCTTCTAAACTAATACTTATAAAACATTCATTATTATCAAAAGACTGATTATTAAAATATTGAGAAGAAACAGTGATTATCTTGTCTATCCCTTTAGCCTCAACATAAAATCTTGTCATTTCTCCTAAATATGAAGTCTGACAAATCTTAGCATCAAGACAAATATCCCAGTCAGATTTTTCTTTATCGATCATCATTGATTCTGGGCGAACAGTACAAACAACATCTGAAGAATTTGCAGGAATATTTAAATTATTTTTAATTTTAAATTCTCCCAATTCTTCGATTGAAACATTGATGAATTCTCCATCACTTGAGTTAGTCTCAGCTTTAAGAAAATTCGTTTCACCAATAAAATCACTTACAAATATATTTTCTGGATTCTTATACAATTCATTAGGTGCAGATAATTGTTGAATTTTTCCATCGTTCATAACCGCAACTCTGTCTGACATACTTATGGCTTCTTGTTGATCGTGGGTAACAAATATAAAAGTAATTCCGATATTTTTTTGAAGAGTTCTTAATTCTAATTGCATTTCATCTCTTAATTTTTTATCTAAAGCACCTAGAGGTTCATCTAATAGTAGAACTTTTGGTTGTCTTACTAAAGCTCTTGCAAGAGCGACACGCTGTCTTTGACCACCAGATAGTTGATTACTAAATCTTTCCTCATACCCTTTAAGCTTAACTAATGTAAGAATATCCTTAACTCGTTTATCAATCTCATCATTACTTAAGCCAAGTTTTCTTAGTCCAAATTTAATATTTTTTTCTACATTAAGATGAGGAAAAATTGCATAGTTTTGAAAAACCATATTTGTAGGTCTTTTGTCTGGAGGTAATGCAGTAATATCTGTTCCATCAATTAATAGATTGCCAGAAGTAGGGTATTCAAATCCTGCCAATAGCCTCAACAATGTTGTCTTACCACATCCAGAGGGTCCTAAAAGTGAAAAAAATTCACCTTCTTTAATCTCAAATGAAACATCGTCAACTGCTTTTACATCTACAAAATGTTTTGAGATATTATTGATCTGAATAAATGAATTGTTCATAATTTTATACCTATATCTTTCTTTGCTTTCTCTTGTCCAACATTTCTTAACCAGAATGCTAACAAAACAAAAAAAGTAGTGAACACAATAATTACTGCTCCCAAAGCCAATACATGAGGTAGCCTCTGAACAAATCTCATTTGACCCCACATATACATAGGTAACGTTGCGTCACTTCCAGTTAAAAAGAATGCAAGAATAAATTCATCAAAAGAAATTATGAAACTGAGAAGAAGAGCTGCGATTATTCCAGGAAAATACAATGGAAATGACACTCTAAAAAATGTTCCCCACGCATTCTCTCCTAAATCTCTAGAGGCCTCTTCAAGTGAAAAATCAAAACCTTCAATACGTGCTATAAGTATTAACATTGCAAATGGTGTGCAAAATAAAGTGTGGCCAATTGTGACTGGAATGAGCCCCAATTTAAATCCAAGATTGACCCAAATTATAAGTATAGCTACAGCCAAGATAATTTCAGGTATCAAAAATGGCATCATAATAGCTCCATAAGAGATCTTATTTCCTCTAAATTTATATCGAGCAAATGCCTTCGCTGCAAAAAGTGCAATTATTGTACTAACGACACTCGCAACTACTCCTACTTTTATACTCGCCCATAGAGCTTTATGTAAATTTCTTTTTGACCACATCTCTTCATAGTGCTCCGTTGTAAATCCAGCGAGAGGGAATGACATATAATCTGCATCGTTAAAACTAAATATAGGTAAGAATAAAACTGGTACATATAGAAACCCAAAATAAAGAAGGGTATAAATCAGTAATGTACTATTTTTTTCGTTCATGTTTAAGTTAACCGTTGAGTAAGTTTTTTTGTTACATTCGACACAATTATTGTTATGAGTACAACAGTTGTTAGCATAATTGTAGCTGATGCAGCACCCATAGGGATATTATTAATTTTTCCAAAGTAAGCCTGGATCATATTCGAAAGCATACGACCATCAATTCCTCCAAGTAAGGCTGGAGTCACATAATCACCTACTGTTGGAATGAATATGATTAATATTGCACCTATTACACCAGGTAACGATAATGGGAATGTAATTTTCCAAAACACTTCAAGTCGAGAGAGTCCAAGATCTCTTCCAGCTTCAATTAAAGAAAAATCAATTTTTTCTAACGAAACATATAAAGGTAGTAAGGCAAATGCTGCCCATGCATGAGTTAGAGTAATCACTACTGCGGTCTCAGAATACATAAGAAATGTAAGAGGTTCACTAAGAATTCCAGCGTTGATCAATGAAGAGTTTATCACACCTTTAGTTCCAAGAATAATCTTCCAAGAAAATACTCTTAATAAATAAGATGTCCAAAAAGGCAAAGTGAGCAAAACAAGCCACAGCATTTTGTTTTTTTTGACATAAAAAGCGATGTAATAGCAAACTGGATATGCCGTGATAAGTGTAATTAGAGTTACAAGAAATGATATTTTAATTGACTTTATGAGAAGTGTAACCAACAAACTTTTTTGAAAGAAATCAATATATCTTTGAAATGTAAAAGTATAATCAATCTCCATCATGCTAACTTGAGTAAACATACTAAAGCTCAACATTAGTGCCATTGGTACGACCATAGCTAAAATAATTAAAATTAAAGCTGGTGATAATAAACTATAAGCTTTCACATTATCATGTTTTGCGTAAATCTTTCTCCAAAAACCTATCATAATTTTTTCCAGCTCCCTATTTATTCAATTAAAGATTTTAAACCTCTCTTATAAAGAGAATTTGCAATTATTATTCTATGAATTTCACTCGTCCCTTCCCAAATACGATCTACTCGCAGTTCCCTATAATATCTTTCAGCAACATTTTCTCTCATATAGCCCCTACCTCCAAAAATTTGGACTGCCCTATCTGCTACTCTATTAGCCATTTCCGATGCCATTAACTTAACCATAGAACATTTTCCATGCAAAATTTTAACACCTTGTTTTGCATCATGTGCTTTGCAAATTTCATAAAGCATTAATCTGGTTGATGCTAATTCATTTACACAATCTGCAAGCATAAATTGTATTGCCTGATAATTCGATATTTTACCTCCAAAAGACTCTCTTTCTTTTGCAAAAACTGTTGCTTCATCAATCAATCTTTCAGCTGCCCCACAGCATCTAGCTGCTATTCCCAATCTTTCATGTCTAAACCAAGAATGTGTATAATCCATTCCTATACCTTCGTTACCTATTATATTTTTAGAGGGGATAGAAACGTTATTAAAACGATAAATACTGTGATGATGAGCGTAAGTATGACTAAATTTAGGAGTATCTATTAATTCAATACCTTCTGTGTCTTTATCAATTATAAAAAGTGAGTGTTTGTCTTTATTTTGACCGGATTTAATTTTTGCTTGTAAAAAGAAAAAATTGGCAAGATTTGCACTAGTCACATACCATTTTTCACCATTTATTATGTATTGATTTTCTTTTTTTTCAGCAGTAGACTCTATAGAACCATCTACATCAGAGCCCGCACCTTTTTCAGTAATTGCATAACATTCTTTTTTTATTCCTTTTAAAAGCGGTTTTAAATAATTCTCTTTTTGAAAATCATTGAAATTTAATTCCATCCAATCTTGTGCCTCTGAAAAACACCAACACAAAGCATTAGTAACACGACCTAACTGTTCCCAAATAATCATTTGTTCAAACATATTTAATCCCAGTCCCCCGTTTTTTTTTGATATTCCCATACCAGGGAGTCCTAAAGAAATTGCAATATCTCGATGTTTTTTTCCTATATCTTTTGGTAATTCTCCTTCATTTTTTTCAGCATGAACTTCCCAAGGTATGAGTTCATCATTAACAAATTTTCTTATTTTTTTTTGCCACTCTAGGGCCTCAGGAGTCATTCCACTATACATTTTTTATTTCTTTAAATTGTTTTGGAAAATGTGATTTTAGATAATCTAAACAAATTTTTTTTGAATCTCTTCTGTTGTACTTCATTGGCTCATCTAATTGATTAAGCCATAGTCCCATAATTAAAGCATGGAAAGCAATAGCTAAGTTTTTTTTAGACAATTTGTTTTTTTCAATTTTAATTAATTCATCAAATATATCTTCTGTAACATTTTGATAATATAGATCTCTTTCTCTACATATTTGACGGTAAGCAGGTTTAAATTTTGTTTCACTTAAAAAAGTAAACCAAACAGAAATTTTTTCAGGTGAGCAAATCTTTGAGCTAAAATCATTATTAATCATATTTACTAGTTTCATAATTGGATCATTACCTGATTTTTTAATATATTTATCAAATGATTTTAAATATTCATTTGATATAAATTTTAACGTCTCAATTAATAGGATTTCTTTACTTTTAAAATGAAAATTAACAATACCTTGAGATAACCCTGCTCCGCTTGATACATCATGCATTGTTAACTCATTAATACCTTTTTTTGATAAATTTTTAATTGTTGAAGAAATAAGTTTTAAATTACTATTTTTCTTATTTGCTAATCTCTGATTTCTATTATTCATTTTATATTCAAAAAAAGAATATTTTTTCATAAATTTATTGATTTTACAAGAAATTTGGTTGAATGGTCATTCAAAGAAATATAAGAAAATAAAATGTCAAAATCAATTTATGACGTAGCGATAATTGGTGGTGGTCATAATGGGCTAACCACAGCGTGTTATTTGGCAAAAGCTGGCCTAAAAGTAGTAGTTATAGAAAAACAAAGCTATGTCGGTGGAGCAGCTGTCAGTCGTGAAATACATCCTGGATGGACATATTCCAATTGCTCGTATGTATGCAGCTTATTACGTCCCGAGATTTTTAGAGATCTTGAATTATCAAAATATGGACTTCAAATTATTCCTTATGAAGGAAGCGCGTCAATGCTTGATGATGGAAGATACTACGCTCATTATAATGACCATGACTTAACTTACCGTTCAATTGCTCAATTTTCAAAAAAAGATGCAGAAGCTTATGATAGGTTTGGTAAAGATGTTATGAGGCAATGTAAAATAATTAAACCTCTCTTAAAAATGACTCCTCCGGATCCTACGTCATTTGCACCTAAAGATATAATGGGATTATTAGATTTTGCAAAATTTTTTGCAGCAAAGGACGAACTAGGAGGCTTAGGAGAAAAAGAGATTTACGATACCATTCGTTTTTGGACAATGAGTGTACGGGATTATTTAGAGGAATATTTTGAATCTGATATTGTAAAAGCACATCTTGCTGGTTCTGCAATTATAGGCACTGCATTAGGACCCTACTCTCCTGGCTCTGCTTATGTCCTATTGCATCATTATATGGGTGAGGTTGATGGCACAGTTGGAGCTTGGGGATACTCAAGAGGTGGAATGGGATCTATTACAAAAGCAATGGCAGCTTCACTAAAAGCAAGTGATGGTGAGATAAAAGCTGGCTCCCCTGTTACTGAAATTTTAATTAAAAATAATAAAAGTTATGGAATAGTTTTAGAAAATGGAGATGAAATTTACGCAAATAAAATTGTTTCCAATCTAGATGTAAAAAGAACTTTTCTTAAAGTGGTTGAAAAAAAAGAATTGCCTGAAGATTTTTACAATGCAGTTAAAAATTTTAAAATTAGAGGTTCATCAGGAAAATTAAATATCGCTTTAGACGATCTACCAATTTGGAAAAGTATTCCTGAAGGAGATCCAGCTGGAACTGGTGACTTACATATTACACAAAGCATTGAAGAGATGGAAGGTGCATATGATGATTGGAAGGATTGTAGGTGGTCCTCTTTACCTTATGTAGATATGTGTATTCCCAGTATCAATGATCCCACTATGGCTCCCCAAGGAAAACATTATATGTCTGTATTTGTACAATACGTTCCTTACAACTTAGCTAATGGAGGATGGACAGAAGACAAAAAATTAGAATTTGGCGAGCATGTTATGAATAGGATTGGAAGCTATTCAACAAATTTTAATGATATTATTAACCATGCTGAAATAAGAACGCCAAAAGAATTAGAGCAAGAAGTAGGATTAACGGAAGGTAATATTTTTCAAGGTGAATTAACTATGGATCAACTGATGTTTAACAGACCTATACCAGGGTATGCTCAATATAAAACACCTATCAAAAACCTTTATATGTGTGGATCAAGTACTCATCCTGGAGGTGGTGTAATGGGTGCGCCTGGAGCAAATGCAGCTAGAGAAATACTAATAGATCTTAGAAAACAAATAAACACACACTATATATGAAAAACTTTGATATCATTATTATTGGAGCTGGACCAAATGGTTTATCAGCAGCTTCTTACCTATCAAAATCAGGTAAAAAAGTTTTAGTAGTTGAAAAAAATGAAAAGGTAGGAGGATTAGCACTATATGCTGATTCAAGTAGTAGCTTAAGTAAAAAAGTTATTGATCAACTTGGTTTAAAAATTAACGCAAGGAAAAAAAGGACTTTTGTAACTAGTTTGAATGATAGCTTTAACCATACTGTTTTAGAAATAGATGAAAATAACTCCATAAAATTTAATGAATGTGAAGCCAGCTTAGAAGATCAGAATAGTTTTCTAAAACTTGTTAAAAAATATAACTTATTTGCTAAAACCTTATCTTCATTCATGTTTAATACCCCACCAAGAGTTAAGTCAGGGAATAAATCTGATTTATGGCAACTAATTTCAATGGGTTGGAAAGTTAGAAAACTTGGCAAAAAAAATATGAGAGAATTATTAAGAGTTATTGGTTTAAATATAGCAGATGACTTAGAGGACAACTTAACCAATGATAATCTAATGGGGATTTTATGCAACGAAGCTGTGCTAGGTTCTAATCTTGGACCAAGATCACCTGGCTCCATATTAACCTTACTTTATTCAAATGCGATTAATGGATCAATATTTAGAAATAATAATTTAGATACTGAGCAAATAATTAGCTCAATTGAACAAAGCTGCCATGATAGAGGTGTTGAATTTTTAAAGTCTTCTGAAGTTAAGAAATTGTTAATCAATAATGAAACAGTGACTGGTATTGAAATGAATGACCAAAATATAATTGAATCTTCAACTATTATTTCTACTCTTGATCCTAAGACTACATATTTAAATTTAATAGGAGCTGATAGGCTAGATACTGACTTAATTAGAAGAGTTACAAATTTTAGATCCAAGGGTAATGTTGCAAAAGTTAAAATAGAATTTAAAAATATTATTAAAATTAAAAATTTAGACGAAAAATATATAGGTAGTAAATTTATCTATGCTCCCAACATTAAGTATATTGAGCACGCATTTAATAATAATAAGTACAATAATTATTCAAAAAAACCATGTTTAGAGTTCTATATAGATAATAAAAACATTTCAGCTAATTTGTATTATATCCCTTATCTAAAAAATGGATCACATGATAAAAAAGAAATTGAATCTAATATTCAATTAATATTAAATAATTTCATTGATAATAATGAGCTTATTAAGTTTGAAATTGACACACCTAATGAAATGGAAAAGAAATATAATACTTCAGGTGGACATTGGCATCATGGAGATATGGAAATAGATCAATTACTGATAATAAGACCATTTTATGGATCAGCTCAATATGAAACTCCTATTAATGGTTTATACATTTGTGGGGCAGGAACTCATCCAGGTGGAGGGATAACTGGAATAAATGCTATTAATGCCTCTAAACAACTTTTGAAAAAATAATGAATAAAAATTTATCATATAAAAAACCTCTTTTAGAAACACCATTTCATGAAAGAACTTTAGAAGCTTGTTACAATAATGATTGGTATCGTTGGGCTGGTTATAAAATAGCTAAAGAGTATTCCAGTACTGAATTAGAATACACCTCAATGCGTAATACAGCAGGCGTTATTGATATTACTCCAATGCATAAATATGACATAAAAGGAGTTCAAGCTCGTGAGTTTGTAAACAAGCTAGTAACAAGAGATGTATCCAAAATTCAACCTAATCAAATTATGTATATCATTTGGTGTAATGAAGACGGTAATGTTATTGATGATGGTACTGTTTTTTGTTTGAAAGAAGATCATCTAAAAATTATGTGTGCAGAAAGAAATCTTAATTGGTTTACAGATACTGCAACTGGATTTAATGTTAAAATTCAAGATATAACTGAAACAATTGCTGCTTTAGCTTTTCAAGGCCCTTTATCATGTAAAATATTAAATTTACTAAAAGTAACTGATATTGAAAATTTACAACCATTTAAATTTGGGAACTATAAAATAAATAAATCAGATGTATTAATTTCTAGAACTGGATTCTCTGGAGATCTAGGTTATGAAATTTGGTGTAACCCTGCTGATGCTCTCAATGTATGGGACTCATTATTTAAATTTAATAGAGATTATAAAGTATTACCAGCAGGTATGAATTCCCTTGATATGGTAAGAATTGAAGCTGGTTTTATACAGCCAAATGCGGATTTCATGTCAGCTGAACAAGCATTAAGAACAAATAGAATGAAAAATCCATATGAGTTAGGTCTTAGTTGGTTAGTAAATTTGGAAAAAAATTATTTCACAGGAAAAAAAGCTTTAAAAAAAATAAAAAACTCTAAATTAAATAAAAAACTTGTAGGTTTAGATATTCAAGGTGATAAACCTGCAAATGGTTCAGTACTGTATGATAGCAATAAAAAAGAAATTGGAATCGTTACTGCAGCTATATGGTCGCCAACACTAAAGTCAAATATTGCTATGGGATATGTAGACAGTAATCATATGAAGTTAGGATCTAAAGTGTATGCAGAAATTTATCACCCAGAAGAACTTGAATATAAAAAGATTTGGGCTGAATGCGAAGTAGTAAAAAAACAATTTTTTAATAATAACAGGAAAAACGCTATACCAGCATATATATAAAATTATGGATTTTAATTTATCAGAAGAACAAACATTACTCATTGAAACAACTAAATCATTTGTTAAAAATGAACTTCTTCAACACGAGGAACATCTTGAAAAGACAAATGAATTACCAAAAGAACTTTACAACGAAATTAAAAAGAAAAGTATCGAAGTAGGTTTATATTCTTGTAACATGCCAACAGATTTTGGTGGTGGCGGATTAAATGCGTTTGATTTAACACTGGTTGAAAAAGAATTAGGTTTTGCATCTTTAGCTTTAGCGGAAATAGCATGGAGACCTCAAAATATTTTAATGGCTTGTAAAGATGAACTAATAGATGAATATTTAAAACCAACAATAACAGGTGAAAGAAAAGACTGTATTGCAATGACAGAACCTGAAGCAGGATCTGATCTTAGAGGAATGAAAACTAATGCAAAAAAAGATGGTGATGATTGGGTTATTAATGGAACAAAACATTTTATTTCAAACGCACACATTTCTGATTTTGTTGTTTTATTTGCCTCAACTGGAACAGGTGAACAAGGAAGAAATTTATTATCTTGTTTTTTAGTTGATCTCCATCAAAAAGGTGTTGAAGTTGCGAAGGGCTATGACTGTGTTTCCCATAGAGGGTATGTAAATAACATTATACATTTTAATGATTGTAGAATCCCCGCAAAAAATATTTTAGGCGAAAAAGATAAAGGTTTTGAATTGATGAATGTTTGGTTAGAAGCAACTCGATTAACAGTTGCGGCAACTTCTGTTTCAAGAGCTGAGCGAGCATTTGATATTGCTCTTGATTGGTCCGCTAATAGAAAACAATTTGGAAAAGTAATTGGTAAATTTCAAGGAGTTTCATTTAAGTTAGCAGATATGGCAACAAATATAAGAGCAGCAAACTTAATGCTTCTTGAATCAGCGTGGAAAATTGATCAGAGAACCCTCTCCTCTCAAGATGCAGCAATGACAAAATTATTCTGTACAGAAATGCTTGGAAAAGTTTCTGATGAAGCTATTCAAATTTGTGGTGGTATGGGCTTAATGTCAGATATACCTCTTGAAAGAATATGGAGAGATGCAAGAATAGAAAGAATTTGGGAAGGCACAAGTGAAATTCAAAGACATATTATTTCACGTTCACTTTTAAGACCACTTGGAGCATAATCTTTGAATCTAAAAAAACTTTTTAGACCAAAAAGTCTCGCAATAATTGGCGGCTATTGGGCTGACTTTGTTTTTGAGGGAAATAAGACTATTGGTTTTAATGGTAAAGTTTGGCATATTAATCCATCAAGAAAAAGTTCAAATAAAAAAAAATATTACAAAAGCATCAAAGACCTTCCTGAAGTGCCAGATTGTGTTTATCTAGCGGTATCTAGTGATTTAACTATAAAATTAATTAAAGATATTTCTGATATAGGTGTTGGTGGTACTGTTTGTTTAGCTTCTAGATTTTCTGAACTAAATTCTAAAAAAGGAAGTGAAAAGACCAAACAATTAATAATCAACGCTGGTAAGATGCCCTTTCTTGGACCTAATTGTTACGGATTTATAAATTATTTAGATAGAGTATCTGTTTGGTCTGATCAAGTAGCAGGCAAACCTACAAACAAGGGTGTTGCTATTATATGTCAAAGTGGAACTATAGGTAATACAATCAGTTTTAATAATAGATCTTTGCCAATTGGATATATACTTTCCTTAGGTAATCAGGCACAAATAACTATAGAGGATACAATTAATTATGCTCTAGATGATAGTAGAGTAACTGCTATTGGAATATATGCAGAAAGTTTTACTGACGCAGAAAAATTAATAAAAGTTTTTAAAAAATCTAGAGTTAAAAAAATACCTATAGCAATAGTAAAAGTAGGTAGGTCTAAAATCGCTTCTAAAACAATTTTAACACATACTGGAGCACTTAGTGGAAAAGAAGATATTTATGATTCTATATTTAATAGAATGGGTGTGGCGAGATGCAATACTTTAGGTGAATTATGTGAGAGTTTAAAATTATTTCATACTCATGGAGCGATAAATAATGACAAAATTGCAATCATGGGACCTTCTGGTGGTGATATGGCTATGATAGGAGACGTGGCTGAAAAATTATCATTAAACTTTGGTAAAATAACTCCAAAAATTAGAAAAAATTTAAAAAAAGTTAACCATCCAAGTGTTATAATTTCAAACCCTTTTGATTTACAAACATACAATTGGAATGATCCTAGTGAATTAGAAAAAACATTTAAATTAATGTTTAAAACAAATTTTGGATTAAATGCATTAATGTTAGATTTTCCAAATATAGAAGATTGTGACACTGAAGAATGGGATGCTATAGTTAATAAGTTTATCAAATCATCAAAAATAAAAAAGAATGGGGTAATCATTTCTTCACTTTCAGATACTCTTCCAAAATATTTAAGAGAAAGATGCTTTAAATCAGGAATTGTACCTCTTCAGGGTATGTCAGAAAGCTTAATAGCAATAAGCAATTCAATTAAGATAGCTAAGGCATGGAGAAATTGTTTTGATATAAAAATTTCACAAAAAATAAATAATCATGAAACGAAAACAATGATCTTTTCAGAATATGAATCAAAATTAATCTTAAAAAAATATAAAATACCGATACCAAAATCTTTAATTACAAATAAGAATGATATTTTGAGTGATTATAAAAAAATTGGATTTCCTTTAGTTGCAAAAATAAATTCAAATACGATTTTTCATAAAACTGAGATTGATGGTGTAGTCACAAATATAAATAGTGAAAAAGAATTAAAGAAAAAAACAAATAAATTTAAAAATAAGATACTTATTGAAAAAATGATAACGGATAAAGTTTTTGAAATAATAATCGGAATAAAGAATGATAGTCAGTTTGGGCCTACATTAATTATAGGAGCAGGAGGCATATATACAGAATTATTTAATGAAATAACTACACTCCTTTTACCTTTAAATAAAAAAATAATATTAGAAGAGATAAAAAAACTAAAATTTAGTAAAATATTATTTGGTTTTAGAGGAAAAAAAGGAGGCGATGTAGACTCTTTAATAAATATTATATTAAAATTAGCAAATTTTGCTGAAAAAAATTCAAATAATATTTCAGAAGTTGATATAAATCCATTAATAATATGTGAAAAAGGAAAAGGTGTATTTGCCGCTGATGCATTAATACATTATTTTAAAAATTAGATGGATAAACCAGTTAAAACAAAAATTGAAGGTTCAATCTTAGAAATCACTATTGATCGTCCAAAAGCTAATGCTATCGATGCTAAGACAAGCATAATATTAGGTGACATATTTTCTGACTTTAGAGATAATCCTGATCTCAAAGTAGCAATTATAACTGGAGCTGGAGAAAAATTTTTTTCAGCAGGATGGGATTTAAAAGCCGTTAATGAGGGGGAAGCTGCAGACGCTGATTATGGAGTTGGAGGGTTTGGAGGATTACAAGAATTACCAAAAATGAATAAACCTATTATTGCTGCCGTAAATGGTATTGCTTGTGGTGGTGGTTTTGAAATAATGATTTCAGCAGATATTATTATAGCATCTGAGCATGCAACATTTGCTTTACCTGAAATTAATGTAGGAGTCGTTGCAGATGCAGCTACAATTAAATTAAGGAGGAGAATTCCTTATCACGTAGCTGTAGAGTTTTTAATGACTGGAAGATGGATGGACACTAAAGAAGCTAAGCATTGGGGTTTGATTAATGAAATTGTTAATAAAGATAATTTATTAAAAAGAGCTTGGGAAGTAGCAGAAAAAATTTCAAATGGACCTAATTTAATTTACTCTTCAATTAAAGAAGTTTTGCGTGAAACAGAGAATGAAAAGGAGATCCCTTCATTTAAAATCTTAAGATCATTGGAAACTGTTAAAAAAGTCTATGGAAGTCAGGATTTAAAAGAAGGTGCGTCTTCATTTGTAAAAAAAACTGATCCTAAATGGCAAGATAACTAATAAAAATATTTAATTTTCATTGAATGCATATTCAGCGAATGATACTATATTTTTACAATGAAAAATGATTATATCTCTGAAATTTACGAAAAAGACAAACTAGTACTTCATCCTTATGAAGATTTTAATAGTAGAGGTACTTACAATAGAAAATTAATAACTAAATCAGATAATATTTATTTATACGATGAAAATGGAAATAAATTCATCGATGGACCAGGTGGTATGTGGTGTAACAATATTGGTCATGGAAATAAAGAAATTGCTGAAGCAATTAAGAATCAGATTGAAAAAATGGATTATTGTAGTCCATTTTCTGAATCAACTGAAGTTTCTGCAGAATTAGCTTCAGTATTATCAGATCTTTCTCCAGGAGATTTAAATACAGTTTTTTTTACATCTGATGGATCAACAGCTAATGAAACAGCATTAAGGTTTATAATGTTTTATAATAATATATTAGGAAGGCCTAATAAAAAGCATATTATTACAAGGGATAAAGCCTACCATGGCAGCACCTATTTAACTGGATCAATTACTGGTAAAGACAGAGAGAGAAATAATTTTGATTTTGAAAAAAATTTTATCCATCATTTAAGTTCTCCCTTACCCTATAGAAGAAAAAAAGATCAAACTGTTGAAGATTTTTGTGAAGAACTAGTAAAAGAATTTGAACAAAAAATTGAAGAACTAGGCTCTGAAAATGTTGCAGCTTTTATTGCTGAACCTGTTCTTGCATCTGGAGGATGTATAGTGCCACCTGATGGATATTTTAAAAAAATTTATGATGTGTGTAAAAAAAATGAAATAATATTTATTGCTGATGAAGTAGTTACAGGATTTGGTCGACTTGGTCATTTCTTCTCTTCAGAAGAAATTTTTGGTGTTGTGCCAGATATTATTACTTGTGCCAAAGGGATTACCTCAGGATATTTGCCATTAGGGGCAGTTTTGTTTTCAAATAAGTTAATTGCTGATTTAAAAAATGACTCATCTTTGTTTTTTCATGGATATACTTACTCTGGTCATCCAGCCTGTTGTGCGGCAGCCCTAAAAAATATAGAAATTCTTAAAAGGGATAAAATTTTAGAACATGTAAAAGAAATTGAACCTTATTTTTTTAAAAAACTTAATTCATTATATGACCTGCCAATAGTAGGAGATATACGAGGCAAGGGTCTTATGGCTGGTATAGAATGTGTAATTAATAAAGACAGCAAGGAAGCGCTAGTTTTAGATCAAGCAATAGGATCTAGAATTGATGAAGAGTCAATTAAATTGGGTCTCATAATTAGACCTCTCTATAACATATGTGTACTTTCACCCGCTCTGATTATAAATAAAGAGCAAATTAATGAGCTTACAGAAAAATTATATCAAGCAATTTCAAACACAATTGACCAATTAAAAACCGAGGGGCTCTGGTCTCAAACTAAATGATTCTAAATAGTTTAAAAAACTATTTAAACTTTAATATTGTTAATCCAAGTATTAAATATTTATCTTTAGTTGCTTTTTTTACAGGAATAATAATTAGCTATTTTTACACTGTATTAGTAATACTTCAAAAATATACAGGTTATTCAGAATTTTTAATTGGTTTAGTGGCATCTTTTGGTCCATTAGGACTGATATTCTCAGGATTTTTTGTAACTAAGCTTTTAAAAAAATTTGGCTTTTATAAAATAATTTTTATATCAACTGCAACACAAGGATTATGCATCATATTAATGTTAGAGTTTTTTAATCCAATAAATTTATCATTTTGGTTTTTTATATTAGGTATTATGGGTGGCTTAACATGGATGACAATGGATACCTGGGTTAATATTGTATCTAATAATTCTAACAGAGGTAAATCTATAGGTATCTACAACTCATCTATAACAACCGGATTGGCACTTGGTCCTCTAATTGTTGCTATATTTGGAACATCTAGCAGGATATCTTTAATAGTATGCATGTTACTAGTAGGATTAAAAATCATAAGTCTAATAAGTATAAAGAAATTTGTTAACCAAGTTGTTATTCCAGAACAATCTTCTAGAATGAAATTATCAATTCTTTCAATATCTCCTTTTGTATTTTTTGCTATATTTTGTGCAGGTATAGAAGATTCTTCTTTTTTAGCTTTGTTTCCTGCCTTTATGATAAATGATTTATTTACAGATAAACAAATTGGTTTGTATATATTTATAGGTGGAATATTTGGTGTAGTATGCCAGCCTTTTATAGGAGCCTTGTCTGATAATTTTAATAAAAGAATAATTATTTTTATACTTTTATTCTCTCATATCTTTTGGTTAGTATTGTTAAACTTTTCTAATTCAAATGCCTATTTAATTATTTTTGCTTTAATGATAAGTGGATTTGCATCTACCAGCCTTTATACTGTAACACTCGCTTATTTAGGAGAAAGAATAAATGTGACTGATATAGCTTTTGCTACATCACTTTTTATAATTATTTATGAATTAGGAGAGTATTTTGGCCCAATTATAGTTGGGTTTAATATGAATATATATGGGAACTCTGGTTTTATTTATACTTTGTCAAGTTTTATAATTATTTGTATAGTATTTGGCATAATAAGATCGTTCTTTCAAAAAAAATGAATACTAAAGTTATAAAAGCAACTTCCAAACATATAAAAGACGTTGGGTTTTTATTTGATTTATATAGACAATTTTATAAATATAAACCAAATCTAAAGGCTTCCACTAATTTTATCAAACAAAGAATATTAAATAATGAATCAACTATTTTTATTTGTTATTCTAAAACATTAGAGGGAGCTGGCTTTGTTCAATTATACGAAACTTTTGATTCATTAAATATTAATAAAAAATTAATTTTATACGACCTTTATGTTTATAAAAAATATAGAAGATTGGGGATTGGTAGGAATCTGATGTTAAAAGCTAAAGATTATGCGGTAAAAAAAAGAATTAAAATAGTTGAATTGTCTACTGCTATTAATAATAAAAAAGCACAGTCTTTATATGAAGAACTTGATTATAAAAGAGATAGAGAATATCATAATTATTATTTAGAGATTTAAGATGGAAAAAGTAAAATTTGTTGAAATGAAAGATGGTGATAAAGAAGATTATGATCTTTTAGCTAAATTTGAGGATAAATATATTGAAGGTACTGCAGAAAGAGTAATCCGTATCTTAAAAAATCTTGACTCATCATTAGGTGGTTATCAAGTTTCTAGATTAGAACATTCCTTACAAGCCGCTTCAAGAGCATTGCGAGATAATGCAGATGAAGAAATGATTGTTGCTTCTCTTCTTCATGATATTGGTGATGAAATCGCTCCTTTAAATCACTCTGATATATCTGCGGCTGTTTTAAGACCATTTGTTTCTGAAAAAACCCACTGGATTATCCAAAAACATGGATTATTTCAATCTTATTATTACAATCACCATTATGGTCAGGACAGAAACTTGAGAGATAAATATATTGATCACCCCTTCTTTGAAGCTACTTTAAATTTTTGTGATACTTATGACCAAAACTCTTTTGATCCAAATTATGAAACTATTAAGTTAGAAGAATTTGTACCGATGGTTCATAGAATTTTTAATAGAGATCCGCACAAAAACGTTTATCTTGGTCTTTAATTATTTTTTTAATTTATTAATAAGATGTAAATTATCTGAATTAAAATTTTTTTTATTAGAATTAATAAAGGACTGAATTAAATCTTTTTTATTATCTTCAAACTCAGTAACTTTTCGAGTACTTAAATCAACATATAGTGAACAAACTTCAGTTGTTGAGGCAAGGTATTTTTCTTTTTTATGAATCATTTCTAGTTTGTAAACTAATCTTTTTTTATCAAAATCTAAAAAAATTAAATTCATGTCAACTTCATCACCAACCTTTACTTCCATGTCATATGTGGTGTGAGACTCAACAGCAAAAGTTGTTCTTTTTTCATTTTTTGCTGAATCCTCTCCAATATTAAACTTTTCTAACAAAACTTCCCAAGATGAATCAAATAAATGAATGTAAAATGCCAAATTCATGTGACCATTATAGTCAGTCCACTCTGGTAAAACTTTTCCTGTTTTTAAATATATAGACACTTGTTAATTTCCTATAACTGAGATACACCATTTTTGAAGAAAAATGAATAATGAAGTTATTATTAGCTGTGCTGTAACTGGGTCTGGGGATAGTGTTAGTAAACATCCTGATCTCCCTGTCACACCAAAACAAATTGCAGAAGCATCAATTAATGCTGCTAAGGCAGGTGCAGCTGTTGCTCATATACATGTAAGAGAGCGAGATGGAAAACCAAGTAGAAAATTAGAATATTATAAGGAAGTGGCAGATAGAATTCGTTCATCAGAGACTGACGTAATAATTAACTTTACCACAGGAATGGGTGGAGATTTTGAAGTTGGAGAAGATAAAGATCCTCTGAATCCAGTTGGACCAAACACCGACATGATTCATGCTCTAGACAGATTAGAACACATAGAAGAATTGTTACCAGAAATATGCACATTAGATTGTGGTTCATTAAATTTTGGTGACTCCAATATGACCTTTATCCATACTCCAGTACAATTAAGAGCTGCAGCAAAAAAAATGCAAGATTTAGGAATTAAACCAGAAATGGAAGCATTTGAAATGGGTCATTTATGGTTTGCTAATCAATTATATAAAGAAGGATTAATTGATACACCCCCTCTATATCAAATTTGCCTTGGAATTCCATGGGGTGCTCCAGCATCAACCGCTTCTATGAAAGTGATGGCAGATATGATACCTCAAGAAGCTAATTGGGCAGGTTTTGGCATAGGAAGACATCAAATGCCTATGGTTGCTCAATCCGTTATACTTGGTGGCAACGTAAGAGTTGGACTTGAAGATAATTTATATTTAGAAAAAGGAGTTTTAGCCTCAAATGCACAATTAGTTGAAAAATCTGCAAGAATTATAAATGACTTAGGGGCAAAAATATTAAACCCTCAAGAGGCAAGGGATAAATTAAAACTTAAAAAACATTTTTAATAATCAGTGGCATCTTCAATTGAAAAAATTGCAGTTATAGGAACTGGTGTTATTGGTGCTGGTTGGATTATAAGATTTTTATTTAATAAAAAAAAAATTAAAATTTATGATCCTAATATTAAGCAAAAAAAATTTCTTTTAAACGAAATTAAAAGAGTAAATCCAATTTTAAAAAAATTTTATAAAAATAAAATAGATATAAAATCACAATTAGAATTTTGTAAAAGTTTAGAAGAAGCAGTAAAAGATGTAGATTTAATTCAAGAAAATGCACCTGAAAATGAAATTTTAAAAACTAAAATTATCAAAGAAATTTCTTTGTATGCAAAAAAAAATACTATCATAGCTTCAAGTTCTTCTGGACTTCTACCAACAAAAATTCAAGCAAAATGTATAAATCCAAAAAGGGTAATTATTGCCCACCCCTTTAATCCAGTTTACCTTTTACCTTTAGTTGAGTTAGTTCCTGGGGAAAAAACAGATTTAAAAATAATCTCAAAAGCAAAAAATTTTTATCGTAATATTGGAATGAAAACCCTTGTTTTAAAAAAAGAATTGCCAGGTTATTTATCTGATCGTTTGCAAGAATCTATGTGGAGGGAATCCCTACATATAATTAATGAAGGATATGCATCAACACAAGATTTAGATGATGCTATAATATATGGGCCTGGATTAAGATGGTCATTAATGGGTACTTTTTTAACATTTCATTTAGCTGGAGGTGAAATGGGCATGAAACATATGCTTGAGCAATTTGGACCAGCATTAAAACTACCATGGACAAAATTAAAGGCACCAATTCTAACTAAAAGTTTAAAAAACAAAATTATTAATGGTACAAAAAATCAATCAAAAAACAAATCTATAAATAGTTTAGCAAACTCACGAGATAATTTTTTAATTGATTTACAAAATTTATTAAAAAAATATAAAATTTAAATTAATTTTTATCAAGTGACATAAGGGGAAGTACCTCGATAGTTAAGATCTAACTTCAATTCCTTATCTAAAGGCGGGAATGCTCTTTGTTGACACTCAATCCTAGGACAAATTCTACAAGATACACCGATAGGAGTTTGTAATTGCTTATTATTTATATCTATTCCTTCAGAGTAAATAAGTTCTTTTGCATATTTAACATCACAACCAAGTCCAATTGATACAAAACTTCTTGGCATTCCATGTTTTTCGATTCCTTTTTCAAAAGCTCTTGCTATGCAAAAATAAATTTTTCCATCTGGCATTCTTGAAATTTGAGGATGAATTCTTCCTGGATTAAGAAAAGCTATATAAACATTCCATCTTGGACAAGAGCCTCCATGTCGAGGGATATGTATACCTGAGAGTGAAAATCTTTTAGAAACATTTCCAGCTATATCAGTTTTTAAAAAATGAAATGGCACCCCTTCATTGCCTGGTTTTTGTAAATTAGTTAATCTATGCGTAACCTGTTCAAAACTACAAGCAAAATGGTGCATTAAAATTTCAATATCATATTTGTTTTTTTTGGCATTTTCTAAAAAGTTATCATATGGCATCAACATAGCTGAGGCAAAATAGTTTAAAAGTGATATTTTTAAAAGTGGTAATACTTCTTCAGATTCAATTTTATTTTCATGGATAATACTGTCAATAATATCTTCTGATTCTAAGAATGCTAATTGGTATGCTAAATGAAAATTTCTTGATGTGTAAGTTAGCATTTCAGATAATTGTAACTTTTTATTTTTTTTATCAAACTTACGAACTGATTTTAATTCTTCACTTGCTGGAATAATCTCAACATCAATATCATGTTTTGATTTTAGGTAGTTGGTAAGTTTTAGACCTGATCCAATATTATGACCAATATCTAATCCAACTTTTTTTCTTATTATTACAGATGCAAGTTCAATATTGTCAAAATAATTTTTGTTAGTTTGTAAAAAGTCTGAAACAATTTCTACAGGTAAACGACTAGGGCTATCCACTACTGTTGAATTAATGTCCATAGACTCTAATCTATTTTGCATATCATCTTTAAAAGATTTATGTGCATCATTTAAAGTAAGTAAAGCCTTTGCAATATTTGGATTAGAGCTAATAAATTCAGCTGTTTCCTGATTTGTAATATCTAAATCTTCAAACATTTCGTTGCTCAAAACTTCCATAACATCTGACAGAATTCTTTTATTACTTTCTAATGTTAAGTCCTTAAGTGAAAGACCTAACTCATT
>JABHWG010000053.1 GCA_018657885.1 Pelagibacteraceae bacterium | reverse complement strand
GCATTAGAACACAATATCTGCCAGCAAATGATAAAAACGTAGTTAAAGCTGCTCCTTTTAAACCCCTCTCTTCTTTGTTGACTTGAACTAAAATAACTTGTCTTGGCTTTATGACATCTTGTATTTTATATTTTCTAAAATAATTTACGTATTCTTTTTTTGGATTACGAATCTTAATTCTATTATTTTGACTTGCTGATGGGTTATTATCTTCTAAATTTTCATCTTCATTTACCTCCTCTTCTTCTACTTCTTTACTAAGGTCTTTCTTCACATCATCATTTTCATTATCATCAATCGTTAATTGGTCATAAAGTTTCTTAACATCCTCTTGATCAGCTGATGGAATTTTAAAATAATCAGGATGGATTTCTGTTAATGGTAGAAAACCATTTCTATTTGCGCCAAAATCAACAAATGCAGCTTGCAAAGAAGGCTCAACTCTTGTTATTTTAGCTAGATATACATCACCTTTTACCGAATTTTTTTTATTAGATTCAATCTCAAATTCATCTAATCTATCATTTTGAGTGGCTGCGATTCTAGTTTGAGTCGAATTTGACGTATCAATAAGTATTTTTTTAGACATTTCTTTGAAACTCCATTGTATATTTTAAGTGTATTTTTCATTATAATTTGAATTAGAATAAGAATATTATTTTGTTTATTCTTACCTATTGTCATATTTTCATCTATTTCACAATGTAGTTCTATCTTTATGTTAAAAATCTTGAAATCAATTATTCTAACTGGCTTTATTGGAACTTTTTTGATTCTTGCTATTTTTTTTACAGTTTTGTGGAAATATAGTCCTGAATTACCAAGTTATAGTAAAATTCTTGAATATAAACCCGATCTTTCTTCAAGGTTATATGCCTCTGATGGAGTTTTACTAAAGTCATTTCACCGAGAAGAAAGAATTTTTGTTCCTATAGATAGGGTTCCTCCAAATTTAATTAATGCATTTTTATCTTCTGAAGATAAAAAATTCTATTCTCATATTGGAGTAGATTTTACTGCAATATTCAGAGCAGGAATTTTTAACATAATTTCCATTTTTAACAAACAAAAGCTAATCGGCGCATCAACAATAACACAACAAGTAGTCAAAAATTTACTTTTAACAAATGAAGTTAGTTTTGACAGAAAAATTAAAGAAATACTTCTATCAATTAGAATAGAAAATATTCTAACTAAAAGTCAAATATTAGAATTGTATCTGAATGATATTTATTTAGGTTATAGATCTTATGGAATTGCTGCAGCTAGTTTAAATTATTTTAATAAATCGATTAATGAATTAGAATTGCATGAAGTTGCGTTCCTCGCATCCTTGCCTAAAGCTCCTAATAACTATAATCCTAAAACAAATTATAATAGAGCTATGGAAAGACGTAATTGGGTTATTGATAGAATGTATGATAACGGGTTTATAGAGTCTTTAGATTTGAATATAAAAAATAATCCTATTGAAATATTTAATAGAGAAAATAATACTTATATTGGAGCTGAATATTATTATGAGGAAATAAGAAAAAATCTTTTTTCAGAATATGGAAAAGAAGAACTATTTTCCGAAGGATTAATTGTTAAAACCTCTATTAATACATATCTTCAATCTATTGCTGAAAATTCTTTGGTAAATGGATTAATAAATTACGATAAAAGGCAAGGGTGGAGAGGGCCAATTACAAATTTATTTGATAAAAAGATTACATTTGAATATATTATTAGTAAAACTAATAATCCATTTCCAAATAAATGGATACTATCTAGAGTAGACCAGGTAATTGACAGCAAGTTATTTTTTACAACAGATAAAAAATCAAAAATTATAGTAGATCTTAAAAATGATAAAAATAAATGGTTAGAAAATGAAGATTTTAAAAATGGTGATGTTCTTTTTGTAGAAAAAAAAGATTCATTTTATATTATAAGGCAGTTGCCACTAGCTAATGGGTCAATTATTGCTTTAGATCCTTATTCAGGAGATGTGCTTGCAATGTCAGGGGGGTTTAGTTTTAAACTTAGTCAGTTTAATAGATCTACACAAGCTAAGAGACAGCCTGGATCTGCTTTTAAGCCTATAGTTTACCTTTCAGCGTTGAAACAAGGCTTTACTCCATCTACATTAATATTGGATGCCCCTTATGTAATTGATCAAGGACCTGGTTTACCCAAATGGAAACCAGCGAATTATACAGATGAGTTTTTTGGTCTTACAACTATGAGAACTGGTATTGAAAAATCAAGAAATCTTATGACAATTAGGCTTGCAAACAAAATTGGAATAAATTCTATACTATTGACTGCAAAAGATCTTAATATTGATAAATATCTTGAAAAAAATATGTCAATGTCACTCGGAACAGGCTTAGTGACATTAATTGACTTAACTAACGCATACGGAATTATTGCTAACGGTGGGAAAAAAATTAATCCAAGGTTTATTAAAAGCATTTACTCAAGAAATGGTAAAAAAATTTTTGACAGCTCAATTAAAGTTTGTGAAAATTGTAATGTTGAAGATATATCTAGTTTTAATGAAATACCTAAAATATCACAAAAACTCAATCAAGTAATTGATCAAAAATTAGCATTTCAAATCACTTCAATGATGGAGGGAGTTGTGCAAAGAGGAACTGCAAAAAATCTTAGAGATCTTAAAATACCACTAGCAGGCAAAACAGGTACAACGAATAATAATAAAGATGCATGGTTTATTGGTTTTTCTCCTGATTTAGTTGTTGGAGTTTATGTAGGGCATGATAATCCTAAAAATTTAGGTTATAAGCAAACAGGTTCATCTGTTGCTGTTCCTATATTTAAAGATTTTATGATACAATCAAAAATAAATAAAAACAAAACTCCTTTTAGAGTACCTTCAGGTTTAAGTTTTGTAAATATTAATCAAAAAACTGGCCTTCCTTCAAATGAGGATGGAAGTATATTGGAGGCATTCATTGAAGGAACCGAACCTTATAGTAAAGATGATATCAATATTTTAGACTCATTAGGGATAATTAACAATTCCATTTCTGGAACGGGTGGTTTATTAAATAACTAATGACTAATAAGGAAAAAATTGAATCTAATTTAGAGTTAATTAATAGCAACTATGATTTGCTAAGGAGGGCTGTTTGACTTTTCTTTACTTAATAAAGAATTAGAAAAATTAAAAACAGAAAGTGAAAAACCTAATATTTGGGAGAATTCTAATGCAAAGTCCATATTTCAAAAAATAAAAAATATAGAAAAAAAAATTAAAGATTTTGAAATTATCAAAAATAATCTTGAGTATATTGAAGATTTATTTAGTATTGCCATTACAGAGAATAATGATGAATATTTTATTCATCTTTTAGAAGAAACTGACAAGCTTTTGGTTATTTCAAATAAATCAAGACTCGAAAATTTAATGAGTGAAAGTGCAGATGCAAATAATATTTTTTTAGAAATTCACGCTGGAGCAGGAGGTACAGAGAGTCAAGATTGGGCTGAAATGCTTGTTAGAATGTATATTCGTTGGGCAGAAAAACATGAAGCAAAAGTTTTGCTCTTACAAGAGACTAGAGGTGAAGAGGCAGGAATAAAATCAACAACTCTTAAAATTGAAAATAATTATGCTTATGGGTTGCTAAAGAGAGAAAGTGGAATACATCGTTTAGTTAGAATATCACCCTTTGATAGTAATAAAAGAAGACACACGAGCTTTGCCAGTGTTTGGGTTTATCCTGAAATAGATGATAAAATTGAAATTGAAATTCAGGAGTCTGATTTAAAAATTGATACCTACAGAGCCTCTGGAGCAGGTGGGCAACATGTTAACACTACTGATAGTGCTGTAAGAATAAAGCATTTGCCTACAAATATTGTCGTACAATGTCAAAATGATAGATCTCAACATAAGAATAAATCTTATGCAATGAATATGTTAAAATCAAGAATTTATGAATTTGAATTACAGAAAAGAAAAGAGAAAGAAAATATTGTAAACAATCAAAAAAAAGAAATTGGTTGGGGTAATCAAATTAGGTCTTATGTGCTTCACCCTTATAAACTAATAAAAGATTTAAGGACAAATCACGAATCTTCTAATGTAAATGATGTTTTAGATGGTGATATAGATAGTTTTCTTGAAAAATCACTTTCTTTATAAAAGATTATTTTTTAATTTTTAAAATTCCAATATTTTTTTTCCCAACACTAATTTTAATCTCAGACAGGTTAGAGTAAAGTTCAAGAGATAAATTAGGTGAGCTAAACATTTCATCGTTAATCTTAATACCCCTAGATTTAATTAATCTTTTTGTATCACTTCTACTTTTACTTAAATTCAATTTTTCAATTGCATCTAATATTGAGAAATTATTTTTTTGCAATTCAATAGATTCTATCTCGAATGTAAGAATTCTTTCATCGATTTTTTTTTTATTAAAAATATTATTAGCAATATCTTTTGCTTCATTTGCGGAAGTAATTCCTCTGGTTATTTTAGTTACCTCGTAGGCAAGAATTTTTTTTGCCTCATTAATTTCTTGACCTTTTAATTGTGACAATTTTTGAATTTCATTCAAATTAATATTTGTAAACAACATTAAAAATCTCTCGATATCTTCGTCATTAATATTTCTCCAAAATTGATAGAATTCAAAATTACTTAATTTTTCTTTATTTAACCATATTGCCCCTTTAGCAGTTTTACCCATTTTAGATCCATCAGTATTAGTTATCAAAGGAGAAGTGAGAGCATAAGCTTTCTCATTAAGCATTTTTCTTATTAGATCAATTCCATTTATAATATTTCCCCATTGATCAGAGCCACCCATCTGAAGTAAGCAATTATAATTTTTTTTTAAATAATAAAAATCATATGATTGAAGTAGCATATAATTAAATTCTAAAAAAGTAAGAGGTTGTTCTCTTTCTAAACGATTTTTTACTGATTCATATGTAAGCATTTTATTTAAAGTAAGTTTTGAACCTACATCTCTTAAAAAATTAATGTAATTTAATTCACTCAGCCAATCATAGTTATTTATGACGGATCCGTTTTTATTTAAATTAATAAATTGACCGAATATTTTTTCTATTTTTATAATGTTTTGATTAATTTGATCTAGAGTCATGATTTTTCTAGTATCATCTTTACCTGAAGGATCACCGACTAGTGTAGTGCCACCACCAACTAAAGCTATTGTTTTATGATCATAAAAGTCTAACCAGTGTAAAAGCATTAATTGAACAAGACTTCCGATATGCAGACTGTCGCTAGTAATATCAAAGCCGATATAAGCAGTTATCTTTTTTTTATTGATTAAATCATCTAATTGTTCAATATCACTTGATTGATAAATAAAACCACGTGATTGTATTTCTTTTATAAAATCTGATTTAAATTTCATATAATTAATCTTATTAAGATTTTAGACTATCTTTAATGTAGCTATCAACAATATTGATAAATTCCTCTGAGTAATTCTCATAAAAATGATCTGCGCCTTTTATTGCCTTAAATTTAATATCAACTTTTTTTTGTTTTTGTAGTTTTTCTGCCAATATTTTGGAAGAGTCAAAAGATGCTATATTATCTTTGTCACCATGAACTACAAGTCCTGAAGATGGACAAGGAGCAAGAAAACTAAAATCTCTCATATTTGCAGGTGGTGATACACTTATAAAACCATTAATTTCAGGTCGTCTCATTAAAAGCTGCATAGCAACCCAAGCTCCAAAAGAAAAACCAGCTACCCAACAAATTTTAGAGTTTGTATTGTATTGTTGAAGCCAATCTAATACACTAGCTGCATCACTCAATTCTCCTTCACCATCATCATAAATTCCTTGACTTTTACCAACACCTCTAAAATTAAATCTTATTGCAGAAAAGCCATTATTAACAAATGTTTTATAGAGTTTAAAAACGATTTTAGTATTCATAGATCCACCTCTTGAAGGATCTGGATGCAAGATTAATACTGTTGGAGATTCATAATTATTATTATGAGTATACTTAGCTTCAATTTTTCCTTCAGGTCCTGGAATTAATAAATCTACCATTATTTAAAAGCTATTATTGAAGTAAAGGCAGTTTGTAAATATATAGATTAATAAATTTATGAACTCATTAGGTTTTGATAAAAAAGAGAGTGACACCAAAGTAATTGTGGCTATGTCAGGTGGAGTAGATAGTTCAGTTGCAGCTGTTAAATTAAAAAAAGAAGGATACGATGTTACTGGTGTTACATTGAGATTATATAACCAAGTCAATACATCAAAATCTAAATCATGCTGTGCTGGTATAGATATAAATGATGCCAAAAAAGTTGCAAAACAATATAACTTTTCTCATCTTGTTTTAGATTATCAAGAAAAATTTTATGATGGTGTTATTAGCAATTTTATTGACTCTTATGCAAATGGAGAAACACCTGTGCCATGCATACAGTGTAATCAAACTGTAAAATTTACTGACTTATTAGAAGAGTCAAAAAAATTAAATGCAGATGCTCTTGTGACAGGTCATTATGCTATAAGAAGAGGGGGTTTGAAAGGATCTAAACTATTTAAAGCTAAAGATACAAGTAAAGATCAAAGCTATTTTTTATTTGCAACACTTCAAGATCAGTTAGATTATGTTCGTTTTCCTTTAGGAGAATATCTTAAAACAGAGATACGTCAAATGGCTGAAGAATTCAAATTAACTGTAAGTGATAAACCAGACAGTCAAGATATTTGTTTTGTTACTTCAGATTCATACAGAGATTTAATTAACAAAATTCAACCAGATATTAATATCGAGGGAAATATTTTTGATGTTAATGGTAATAAAATAGGAACACATAAGGGGATAGCAAACTATACAATTGGTCAAAGAAAAGGAATTGGGATAGGAGGTCAAGAAAAGCCTCTTTATGTTAAAGAAGTTAATAAAAATCAAAATTATATAGTTTTAGCTCCTTATGAAAATTTACAAAAAAATAAAATTTTTTTTAAGAACATCAATTGGTTTGAAAATAACAAAAAAAATCAAGTTATATATTGTTCTGCAAAAATTCGCTCAACTCAAATGGAGGTTTCTGGTAAATTAAGTCTAAAAAATACAAATGGTTATTTCGTATTTGATGAAGCAATTTCAGCTACTTCGCCAGGTCAGGCTTGCGTATTTTATAAAAATGATCAAGTGTTAGG
>JABHWG010000071.1 GCA_018657885.1 Pelagibacteraceae bacterium | reverse complement strand
TGTTAGAGGTGAAATTGAAAAGGCATATGCTGCAATCATTAATGGTGATGATATTATGTCTACCTTGAATGATTTAAATGAAGAAGCAAATGCAATTTTAGCTGATGCTATTGAAAATTAAGTTAATCTTTATTCAATCCAAGGGTGGTTTATAACCACCCTTTTTTTTTAATTATGATTATTGTTTGTTCTTTAAGTGACTTAATTGATGTTTGTAATAGTGTTAAGCCTAAGTATCTTATATCAGTGATTGATCCTGGTTATGCTCCTGAGACACCAAAATCAGTTGAAAATCATCTCAAGCTTGGCTTTGATGACATTGTAAAAATAAGCACTGATAACCATATTTTCAGACTTAACACTGAAGAGATTCCTCAACTTCCTCCGAATAAGTCACATATAGACTCAATCATCGAATTTACTAATAACTGGGATGTAAAAGAAGATATTGTTATTCACTGTTGGTGTGGTGTTTCACGGTCTATGGCAACCGCGACATATTTACTGTGTAAAAAAAATTTTAAAAATATTGATAGAAATGTTAAATACATTCGGTCTATCGCACCTCACGCTAACCCAAATAAACTTTTAATAAAATTATTTGAAGAAAATTTAGGTACTGAAGGTAAAATTGCTAAATCTTATAATAAATACCCTTATACAAAAACTTATGATTGTTCTTCAAATTTTGCTCCAATTACATTATTTAATTATGAAGAAATGCTAAGTTACGAATGAAAGAATAAATAATGAAAGAATATGTAAGAACTATTTTAGACTACCCCGTTAAAGGTATCCAATTTAGAGATATAACAACTCTTCTGCAAAATGCTGGTTATTTTAAACAAGTTATTGATGAAATGACAGAGCCATGGCGAAACAAAGATATTGATGCTGTTTTAAGTATTGAATCTCGTGGTTTTATTATGGCTGGTGCAATAGCTTATAATATTGGAACTGCTTTTATTCCTCTAAGAAAACCAGATAAACTTCCTGGAGAAACTTATAAAGTTTCATATACATTAGAGTATGGTTCAACTGAAATGCATATTCATAAAGATGCTTTAGATGGTCATGAAAATTTATTAATAATAGATGATTTACTTGCTACAGGCGGTACTGCCATAGCCTCACTTGATCTTATCAGTAAATTTAAAAATAAAAATATTATTGGTGCTGGCTTTATAATTAACCTTCCTGATCTTAAGGGTGATAAAAAGCTTGAAGAAAGAGGAGTTAAAATTCATTCGTTAATGGATTTTTAATGAGGAGATCAGTTTTAGTTGGTTTTAAAAGATCTCCTTTTACAATTGCTAATAAAGGTTTGTTAGCCTCTATAAGACCTGAAGAGATTCTATCACAAGTGATTAATGATTTAGTAGGTGCTACTAAAATAAATACACACGATATTGAAGATATTATAGCAGGGTGTGCTTATCCTGAAGGAGCTCAAGGTTATAATATAGCTAAAATTGTTTCTTTTATGACAAATATGCCAGAACACGTTGGTGGAATGACTATAAATAGATGGTGTGGATCTTCTATGCAGGCGATACATAGCGCTGCTGGAGCTATTGCAATGAATGCAGGTAAAGTTTTTATTTGCTGTGGCATTGAGTCAATGACTTTTGTTCCTATCAATGGTTTGAATTTTTCCCCTCACCTAGAACTTTTAAAAGATCAGCCTAATGTTTATTTATCTATGGGGCTAACTGCTGAGAATGTTGCAAAAAAATATAATATTTCTAGAAAAGAACAGCAGGAGTTTGCAATTCAAAGTCATGTAAATGCTTTTAAAGCAGAATCTTCGAATAGTTTTAATAATGAAATTACTAAAATTACAAAAAATGATATTGAAATAACAAAAGATGGCGCAATAAGACCTAATACAAATCAAGATATTCTTAGTGGTTTAAGGCTAGTATTTGATGAAAAAGGAACAGTTACTGCAGGTACAGCATCTCCATTAACTGATGGAGCTTCTGCTACTTTAGTCTGTGAAGAAGAGTATGCAAAATCTAATAATCTTCCAATATTAGCAAGAATAAAATCGACAGCAATTAATGGCTGTCCTCCTGAATTAATGGGTTTGGGGCCAATCGGTGCGACTAGAAAAGCCCTTAAAAGGGCTGAATTAAATATAAATGACATTGATATTATTGAATTAAATGAAGCTTTTGCTTCACAATCTCTTGCTTGCATAAAGGAATTAGAGATTAACCCTAATAAAGTTAACATAGAAGGAGGCGCTATTGCTTTAGGTCATCCTCTTGGAGCTACAGGCGCTAGAATAACAGCTAAAGCAGCTTCTTTAATGAAAAAACAAAATAAAAAATTTGCCCTTGCAACTCAATGTATAGGTTTAGGTCAAGGTATAGCAACAATTTTAGAAAGTGTGTAGTAGTTATGCAAGTTTATAAAGCGCCAATGAGGGAATACAAATTTTTATTAGAGGATTTTTTAAATTTAAAAGATGATAGAATTCTAACAAAAAGAAATTTAGAAACAGGTGATCTTCTCATGATATTAGAAGAAGCATCTAAAATGTGTGAAGAAACTCTTTTGCCATTAAATGTTACTGGTGACTTAGAGGGTTGTGTTTTCGATAATGGTAACGTCACAGCACCAAAAGGTTTTAAGGAAGCTTATAAAGTTTTCTCAGAAAATGGTTGGCAAGGTATTAAAGTAAAAGAAAAATATGGCGGTCAAGACCTTCCATATATTATGAATATGTTTTTAGATGAAATGGTAAGCTCTTCAAACATGTCTTTTGGACTTTATCCAGGATTAACTGCAAACGCTATTGATGCTATTGAAAAAAATGGAACTGATGAATTAAAAAACATTTATCTTCCTCCTCTTGCATCAGGTAAATGGACAGGAACAATGAATTTAACTGAACCACAATGTGGGACAGACTTAGGGCTAAGCAAAACTATGGCAACACCTAATGAAGATGGCTCTTATGACATCACTGGAACTAAAATTTTTATAACCTGTGGTGAACATGATTTAAGTGAAAATGTTATTCATTTAGTTTTAGCAAGAACACCCAATGCCCCTGAGGGCATAAAAGGAATAAGTCTTTTCCTGGTCCCTAAAATTATTCCTAACAATGACGGCGAACTTAAAAATACTAATAACGTTAAGTGTGGTTCAATTGAAAAAAAGATGGGAATAAAAGCTAGCCCGACATGTGTAATGCATTATGAAGATGCAAAAGGGTGGCTTGTTGGTGATTTAAATAAAGGAATGAAAGCTATGTTTATAATGATGAACGGGGCAAGATTATTTGTAGGAATTCAAGGTATAGGTCTTTCAGAAACAGCATACCAATCTGCTTTACATTATTCAAAAGAACGTTCTCAAGGTAAATTACCAAATAGTAAGAATATAGCTGATCCAATTATTGTTCACCCGGAAATCAGAAAAAATTTAATGTTTATGAAGTCTATTAATGATGGGATTAGAGGGCTAATGCTTAAAGCTGGCTACGCTTTTGATTTAATAGACTCAAATCAAAATAAAGAATTAAATGAGTCTTCAGAAAATTTAATTGCTTTATTAACTCCTATTTTAAAATCATTTGCTACGGATAAAGCAATGGAGATAACAAATCATGCTTTACAAATATATGGTGGTCATGGATACATAACTGATCATGGTATGGAACAACTTGTTCGTGATGCAAGAATTACTCCAATTTATGAAGGTACAAACGGTATTCAAGCTTTAGATCTAATTGGAAGAAAATTTAATATTCATAATGGCTTAATAATAAATCAATATCTTGAAGAAATTAACGCATTTCTTGATAACACTAATGGTAATGAAAAAATGCAGAAATTTATTAAATTATTTGAGTATTCTTATAAGGACTTGAAAGAATGTATTGATTTTATTAAAAAAATTGAAATTACAAATATTCAAGAAATTAATTCACATGCTGTTGATTTTCTAAATATTTTTGCTCTTGTTGCAGTAGGATTCACTTGGCTTCAATTTATTAATATTTCGTTAAATAAAATTGATGATAATAAAGATGATTTTTACCTTTCAAAGATTCAATTAGGTGATTTTTATTTAACAAAAGTTATTTTTGAGACAAAAAAATATAAAAATAATATTTATTCCTCTGGTATTCTGTATAATGAGTTCTCAGATAAATATTTTGAAAGTGGTATTTAGAAATGACTATTAGAATTTATAAACCATCTAAATCTTCGATGCAATCAGGTTTAGGAAAAACAAAACAATGGCTTGCTGAATACGTTAATGAAAAAGATAAAATTAAAGATAATCTAATGGGTTGGAATAGCTCTCTAGATACAAAAGAACAAATTAAAATGTTTTTTGATACAAAAGAACAAGCAATAGAATGGTCCAAAAAAAATAACGAACAGTTTATTGTTATTGAGCCAAAAGAAAGAAAAATAAAACCAAAAAACTACGCATCAAATTTTGATATGAATAGAAAAGAATCTTGGACACATTAATCTTTTGAATTCATTTATAGTATGATAAAGGGCAATTAAGCGCCCGTAGCTCAGTGGATAGAGCAACCGCCTTCTAAGCGGTAGGTCAAATGTTCGAATCATTTCGGGCGCGCCATTCTTATTAGGAGTGTTTTTATGCTATATAATTTAAAATGTCATTGTGGATCTGTAGAACTAGAAGTTAAAACGGATTTTCAAACTATTAAACAATGTAATTGCTCTATTTGTATAAGAAAAAATGCAAAAATGTGCATGGTTTCCAAAGATGCAATTCAAATAATTAAGGGCGAGGAAAATCTTACTTCATATAAATTCAATACAATGGTTGCTGAACATTTCTTCTGTAAAACTTGTGGTATTTACACTCATCATAATAGAAGAAGTGACCCAAATGGTGCTGCAATAAATATTGGATGTATTGATAAAATTAATCCTTTTGATTTTGAAGCTGATTTTATTGATATGAAAAATAAATAATCATTATGTCTTTGGAATTTTTAATTTCAAAAATAAAATTAAATAATTTTTTACTTATAGGTAGAGCAGGAGTGGATATTTATCCTGATCCTCCTGGTACCAAAACTGAGGATGCAAAAAATTTTGTAACTCACCTAGGTGGTTCCTCAGCAAATATGGGTGTAGAATTAACAAAATTTGGAGGTAGATGTTCTTTACTTACACGAGTATCTAATGATGCTCTTGGAAGATTGGCATTAAATCAATTAGATTTTTATAGTGTTAAAAGAGACTTAATAAAATTTGAAGAGAATGAGTCAAGAATTTCATTTGCCATAGTAGAATCTACAACTGAAGATCATCAATCAATAATATATAGACATAAAGCTGCAGATCTTTTTTTAAATAAGGAGGATATAGATTTCGCTAAAATTTCTAATTATGATTGCATACTAATCACTGGAACTGCATTAGCGGCTCAACCATCACGTGACGCTGTTTTATATGCTCTTGATATTGCTCAAAATAATAATATTCCTGTCGTTATGGATATTGATTACAGACCTTATACTTGGGAGTCTCAAGATTCAGCAAAAGCAATATATAATAAAGCTGCAGAAAAATGTTCTGGAATAATAGGCAATGATGATGAGTTTGCTGTTCTCTCAGGTAATTATTCAAAAGGCTTAAATTTTGCAAAAAATTTATCTTCTAGTTGTGATTTGATAATTTATAAAAAAGGTGAAAAAGGATCAATTACCTTTACTGAAAATAAGGAAATAAAAAAAGGAATATTCCCTGTTAGGCCACTTAAACCAACTGGAGCAGGAGATGCCTTTATGGGAGCACTAATTGGAGCTTTATTAAACAATTATGATATAGAAAAAGCAATCGAAATAGGTTCTGCGGCTGCAGCGATAGTTGTAACTAAGGTTGGTTGCGCTCCAGCTATGCCTAACTTAGAGGAAATTATAAAATTTATGAAAACTAATACAATTAACTTAGGAGAAAAATAATGCACATACCCCCTTTTAATAACAACAATAAACCTATTGTTGATATGGATGATAATCATGTTCCACTTAATTATTTTAATATTGTTAAATTGAACAAAAATCAAAGTTTTGAATATGTAACTCCTGGTTATGAAACATGCATTGTGCCTGCAACAGGCACTATAAATGTTAATGTTGAGGGTTATGAAGTAACTAATTTGGGCACTAGAACATTAGAGGTATGGGATGGTGAACCTGAAGGCGTATATGTTCCATCAGGAGCAAAAGCTTCTTTTGTAGCTCTCAATGACTCAGAAGTTTTCATAGCAGGAGCGAAGTTTGATAAAACTCTAGAACCTTTTGCTGTTAGGGCTGATGAAATAGATATGGTTCAATATGGCTCAGACGATACAAAAACTCATAGAAAAATTAAACATATTCTTGGTGCCAAACATCATGATAAAGTTGGTAGATTGCTATGTAATGAATTATATACTGTGGGGCAGGGTGGTTGGTCAGGATTTCCACCCCATAAGCATGACACTGATAGACTTCCAGATGAAACACGGCATGATGAAACTTACAATTATCGGTTTCGACCAAATAATGGTTTTGGTTTTCAGTTATTTCAACAAGTAGATGAAAAAGTTGGAAAGGCGGAACATATAATAGATGGTTCAACAATTGCAATAAGAACAGGATATCATCCATGCGTTGTGGCACCTGGATATGAAATGTATTATTTCACTATTTTGGGTGGTTTGTCTCAAAGGAGTTTGGTTCAATATTTTCAACCAGAACATGCTTATCAAATTGAAACGATACCAGGAATTAAAGATATGATAGCTAAATATAAATAATGACAGCAGTTAATTTAAAAACTTTACTAAATAAAGCTAATAAAAATAATTATGCATTAGCAGGATTGGTTGTAATTACTTGGGAAGATGCATTAGCATTTACTGAGGCAGCCGATGAATCTGGTATACCAATTATTCTTCAAGCTGGTCCTTCATGTAGAGCATTTACTCCTATATCTGTTTTAGGGAAAATGTTCAGGCATCTTGCTGAACAAACAAAAACTCCTATTTGTTGCCATTTGGATCATGGTTTCTCTTTTAGAGAATGTAAAGAAGGTATTGATAATGGATTTACCTCAGTTATGTTTGATGGATCAAAAAAATCTTTAAAAGAAAATATCAAAACAAGTTTTAAAATATCTAATCTTGCTCATAAATATAATATTTCGGTAGAAGGAGAAATAGGTGAAGTAGGATATTTTAAAGGTAAAAATTCAAAAGGCACAGATATAAATGAGGCAAAAGAATATGCTTCAAAAAGTAAAGTTGATGCTATGGCAATTTCAGTTGGGAATACTCATTTGCAAACAAGTAAAATTGCTAAAATTAATTACCCAAAGATTTTGGAAATTCAAAATATAACGAACTTACCCTTAGTACTTCATGGAAGTAGTGGAATTTCACATATCATGCGTAATAAAATAGCTCGTAGGACTAAAGTAGCAAAATTTAATATAGGAACAGAATTGAGGATGGTAGCGTGTAAATCATTAAGAAAAAGTTATAACAATAATATAAAAAATTTTGATAAAATTAGTATAATGAAACCCTCAATTAAAGAATTAAAAAAAGAAACATTAAAAGTAATTAAAAATATAGGTCCAACAAAATGACTTCAAAAAAATTAGCATTCATTGGTGGAAGTGGAATTTATAATTTAGATATTTTAAATGAAGTTGTTGAACATGATATTATTTCATCTTTTGGCCAACCATCAAGCAAAATACTTGAGGGTAAAATAGGTGAAAATTCAATATTTTTTTTATCAAGACATGGAGTTGGTCATCGACTTTCACCTTCAGAAATAAATTATAGAGCTAATATTGAATCTTTAAAACAACTTGGAGTTACTGATATCATTTCATTATCAGCAGTAGGTTCATTGAAAGAAGATTTAGATCCTGGAACTTTTGTTATTGTTGACCAATTTATTGACAGAACAATAAATAGAAAAAAATCTTTTTTTGAAAACGGTATAGTTGCTCATGTACCGATGGCTGAGCCAACAAATAAGACTTTAAGGAATCTTTCAAAAGAAATTCTTGAAAGCTTAAATATTAAACATTCGTTAGGAGGTACTTATTTAGCAATGGAAGGACCTCATTTTTCAAGTAAGGCAGAATCTTTATTATATAGAAGTTGGAATTGCGATGTAATAGGGATGACAAATATGCCAGAAGCAAAATTAGCTAGAGAAGCAGAAATTAGATACGCATCTATTTCTATGGTTACTGATTTTGACTCATGGAGCTCTGAACATGAAGATGTTGACTTACAAATGCTTTTAGAGACTATGCGTAAAAATATTGAAAAATCAAAAAATTTTATTGAAAATTTCTCTAACAAATTTTTTTCTAAAATTGATTTTTCTTCCGACAATACATCAGCAATATTAAATACATCAATTGTTACAAAGCATGAGAATTGGAATAGAGAAACTGAATTAAAATTATCAAATATTTTAAAAAGATTTAAGCAAGAAAATAATGTTAGTTCAAAATAAAAATCTTACTACTATATGGTATGAACAAAATACTGATAAAATAAAAATCATTGATCAACGCTTCATTCCATTCGAATTAAAGATAGTTGAGCTTAATACTGTTGATGAGGTTTGCTTCGCAATAAAAGAAATGCAAGTAAGAGGCGCTCCTCTAATAGGTGTTACCGCTGCTTATGGAATGTATATTGCTGCAAGAAAAAATCCTGATTTTATTTATTTAAAAAATGCTTCAGAAAAAATTTATTCAACAAGACCAACGGCAGTTAATTTAGGGTGGGCATTAAATGAAATTATGATTAATATTAATAATGTAAAAAAAGAAAATTTACCTAATAAAATTTTAGAACTGGCAAATCATATTAGAGAAGATGATATTAATAATTGTAAGAGTATTGGCGAACATGGCTATAAGTTAATTAAGAAAATTTATGAAAAAAATGATAAACCAGTAAATATTTTAACTCACTGTAATGCAGGATGGTTAGCAGCTGTCGATTGGGGAACTGCCCTCGCCCCTGTATTTGTAGCTCATAAAAATAATATACCAGTTCATGTATGGGTTGATGAGACAAGACCTAGAAATCAAGGTTTTAGCTTAACATCTTGGGAGCTGTTAAATGAAAATATTCCTAATTCACTTATAGTAGATAATGTAGGAGGACATCTTATGCAGCATAAAAAAGTTGATATATGTATAACTGGCACTGATAGAACTTCTAGCAATGGTGATGTTTGTAATAAAATTGGAACATATTTAAAAGCACTAGCTGCTTATGATAACGATATTCCTTTTTATATTTCTGCGCCAATTTCTAGTATTGATTTCAATATTAAAAATGGAATTCGAGATATCCCAATTGAAAAGAGGGATTCAAAAGAAGTTTCTTATATTCAGGGATTAAATGAAGATAATATAATAAAAAAAGTTAAAATAGTTCCAGAAGGTGCTCAATGTGCAAATTATGCTTTTGATGTTACTCCGGCTAAATATATTACAAAATTGATAACAGAAAAAGGAATTATTGATGCAAATTCTTCATCAATAAGTAAATTAAAAAATTAATATGATAAATCTTTGTAATAAAAAAATTACTAATGATTATAAAAAAAAATTTGCAAAGAAAAAAATTTCAAAAGATCTTGTCTTAAGAATATATACAACACATTTACTTGGATCAGAAAAAAAATTAGTTCTTCATGGTGGCAATTTTGAAGTAAGTCTTAGATAATTAATGATATTAAAAATTTTAGAAAAACTTGGAAGAAAGAAAACAGTTTTAGATAGAGGACCCTCGCATCCAGAATTAGATAAAGCAAAACCGTGGTTAGAAAGATATTATGTATTATTTAGGAGAAGACCTAAATGGTTTCCTTTTAATATTATAGTCCATAAAATGTTAGATGATGATCACGGTGATGGTGTCCATAATCATATGTGCCCATACATTACAATTATATTAAAGGGAGGGTATTGGGAGACTACATCGAAGGGAAAATTTTGGAGAAAACCAGGATATGTTGGATTTAGATCAGCTGATCATCTTCATCGAGTTGATTTAAAACCAAACACTGAAACAATGACTTTATTTATACCAGGTCCTTTTGGTACTAGAAAAACCAAAAGAGCAGATTACAAAACTAATTTTTAGTATTTACAAAATTTAATTTTTTATATAATTTTTTTTAAATAGGTCGGCTACTCCCTATTAAATAAAAGACTATTAGATTAAATATTTTTTATTGTAATAATTTTAAATAAATATTTTATAATAAAATATTAATACAGGAGTTTATGAATATGAAAAAAGCTTATTGGGTTGGAATAGTTAACGTTAAAAATCATGAAGAATATAAAAAATACACAGATATAGCAGGCCCAGCATTAAAAGCTGCTGGCACTAAGATTTTAAGTAGAGGTGGTAAAATCATAAACCTAGAAGGAAAAGAAATAAATCGCTTAGTTGTGATTGAGTTTTCATCAATGGAACATGCAGAAACATTTTATAATTCTAATGAATATAAAAAAGGTTTAAAATATCTTAACAGTGATGTGTGTGATCGCTTTTTAAATATTGCAGAAAGTTTGGATTAAATAATACCATCAAATATTAATTTGCAACCACTTAAAAATAATAAAATATATACAATATTAAAAAATAACTTTTCTGGTATTTTTTTTTGCAGAAAGTATCCAATTAATACACTAATAAAAGCAAGAGGCAGTAATATTAAGGAAACTATTAAATTTGATGGGGCTAATAATCCAACGTAATAATATGGAATTAATTTTACAACATTAATAACTAAAAAAGCAAACGTCATTGTTCCAATAAATGAAATTTTATCGAGCTTTAAAGGTAATGTATAAAAATTCATTGGAGGGTTTCCAGCATGAATTAAAAAACTTGTATAGCCAGCAATAGATGACCAAAAATAGCCTTTTAACTTTGTTGGACGAAGTAAAAAATTACTTTTTTGAATGAAAGATACTAAGACAAAAATGATAGAGATAACACCAACCATAATTCTAATCTGATCTTCATTTGTGTATTGAAAAGTAAATGTTCCAAACAAAATACCGACTATAGAAGCTGGTATGATTATTTTTAAAATATTGTTTATCCATTTTTTCCAATACAAATAAATGGCTGAAAAATCCATAATTATTAAGAGAGGAAGAAGAATACCTGCTGCTTGAAGAGGGCTCATAACAAATGACATTACGGGCACAGCTAACATAGCAATCGGACCTGGGACACCACCTTTTGAAATACCAAAAACAAATACTCCAAATGAGGCGAAGGCTAAAAAAATTGGATCCATTATTTAAGAGTTTTTAAGCTATTAACAATATCATTAATCTGATCTATTGAGTCTTCAAGACCACAATAAATTCTTATTAAATTCCCTTTTAATTGAGTTTTAAATTTTCTTTTTGATAATGGAGGGAAAGTAATCAAACTATCAAATCCACCCCAACTATATCCTAATTTGAAAACTGAAATTTTAGAAAACATTTTTTTAATTTTATTTTGCGTATAAAATTTTTTAAGAGAAAAAGAGAACAAACCAGAACTACCTGTAAAATCTCTTTTCCAAATATGATGATTTTTAGATGACTCTAAAGCTGGATGATATACTTTATCAACTAAAGGATGAGCATTGAGTTCGTTTGCTAAATTTAGAGCATTACTCTCAATTTGTTTCATTCGAATATTTAAAGTTGGTAAACCTCTTATTGCTAAATATACTTCTTCTGAACCAGGACATAAACCAAGCGTTTTTGTTGCTACTCTATTAGGTTTAGCATGTTTTTTATCGGAACTAACAAACCCAATGAGAACATCTGAGTGCCCATTAATATATTTTGTTCCAGCATCAATAATAATATTAATCCCTAATTTAATCGGATCACAAAAGAGAGGAGATGACCACGTATTATCTAAAACGGTCGGTATTTTTTTCTTTTTAGCAATTTTGGTTATCTTAGGAATATCAAGAATTTCAAAAGTAGCTGTACCTGGAGATTCTAAAAAGATTAATTTAGTTTTATTTGTTATTAATTTTTCAAATTTATTAATATCATTAAATGGATGAAAATATTTAATATTTACCCCGTAATTTTTAAGAAGTTTTTCACAAAATGTACGAGTTGGACTGTAAACAGTATCATTAATCAGAACCTCGTCATTTTTTTTTAAATATGCAAAGAAGGGTATAACAAGTGCAGCTAATCCAGATGGTGCAATAACAGTGTCATGACATTTGTATAAAATTGAAATTGCTTTTTCTAATTGCTCTACTGAAGGATTTTTATTTATTCCGTATAGAGTACTTCTATCATCATCATTCTTAATATCATTAATATAATCTTCAAAAGTATCAAAGATCATTGTTGACCCCTTATAAATACCTGGATTAATAAAACCTTTTTGTTTTTTTACATTTCTTGATACTTTTGTGAGCTTTGTATTAATTTTCATATTCTACTATATCTAGTATATATTTTAGAATTAAGATACAAATTATACTACTATCTAAGATTTAAAATTAGCTGTTTCGAAGTTTGATTAATTTTGTTATTGGGGGATAATTCTTTGAAAAAAGATATTTAAATAATTATTTAAAACGAGAGGAAATAATATGAAAAAACTATTATCAATTCTTGCTGTTTCTGTTTTTGCTTTCTCAGCAAATGCTGGAACTCTTGATGATGTAAAAAATAGAGGTTTTCTAAAATGTGGTGTTACAACTGGTTTGGCTGGTTTTGCTGCTCCTGACGATAGTGGAGAGTGGACTGGTCTTGATGCAGATATGTGTCGTGCAGTTGCAGTTGCAGTTTTTGGAGACCGTTCAAAAGTAGAGTTTATCACTACAACTGGTAAATCTCGTTTCCCTACATTAGCTTCAGGTGAAGTGGATATGTTAGCGAGAAATACTACTTGGACTATTAGCCGTGATGTTAATCTTGGTTTTGAGTTCGTAGGTGTTAACTTTTATGATGGACAAGGATTTATGATTCCTTCTTCACTAGGTGTGTCAAGTGCAACTGAGTTAGACGGTGCTACTGTTTGTATTCAAACTGGTACTACTACTGAGTTAAACCTTGCAGACTTCTTTAGATTAAATGGACTTAGCTATGAAGCACTTCCAATTGAAACTAACGATGAAGGTAAAGAAAACTTATTCGCAGGTAGATGTGATGTATATACTACAGACGCATCTGGACTATCATCAACTAGAGCTGCAGCTGCAGACCCTAGCAAATGGTTAGTTTTACCTGAAATCATTTCAAAAGAGCCTCTAGGTCCATTAGTAAGACACGGTGATCACCAATGGGGTGACGTTGTGCGTTGGTCTTTAAATGCAATGATTATTGCTGAAGAACTAGGTGTTACATCTGAAAATGTTGATGCTTCAAAAAGCTCTAATATTCCTGAAGTACTTAGATTGCTAGGTGTTGAAGGTTCATATGGTGAAATGCTTGAATTAAGTTCTGATTGGGCTTATCAAATTATTAAACAAATTGGTAACTATTCAGAATCTTACGAAGCTAATGTTGGTCCAGATACTCCACTTGAAATTGGAAGAGGTCTGAACGCATTATGGACTCAAGGTGGTATTTTATACGCACCTCCATTCAGATAAGTCTGTAATTTTTAATTATTAGGGGGTTTCAAAACCCCCTATTTTTTTTATAGGGGTTTAATGAGATCTAACTTAAGTTTTTTTTCTGATGAAAAGTTTAGATCAATTTTTTTTCAAACTTTAGTAATTGGTATTTTTGCTTTAGGTATCTATTTAATTGTTCAGACTACGGGGCATAATTTAGAAAAAAGAAATATTGCAACAGGTTGGAGGTTTCTTTCTGACCCTGCTGGATTTGATATAAGTTTCTCGCCTTTTATTGATTTTAAATCTACTGACACTCATCTTGATGTTTATTTTGTTGGCATTTTTAATACTCTTTTAGTCTCTTTTTGTGGCTGTATAGCTGCAACTATATTAGGTTTTTTAATTGGAATAGTAAGATTATCTTCCAACTGGTTATTAAGTCGAGTTGCCTATGTTTATGTAGAATTCACGAGAAATGTTCCTTTGCTTCTTCAAATAATTCTTTGGTATAGCATTTTAATTCAGCTCCCTAGAATTAAACAAGCTTTAGAATTAATGGATATGTTTTTTATATCTAACAGAGGAATTTATTCTCCAAGACCTATATTTGAAAATGGATTTTCATTTGTTTTTATTGCCTTTATTTTAGCTTTAATATCTAGTTTTATTTTAAGAAAATGGTCTAAGAAAAGACAAGATGAAACAGGTAAACAGTTTCCAGTAGCTTTAACTGCTTTAGGCTTATTGATAATAGTACCTCTTGTATTATTTTTTATACTTGGGTCTCCATTATCTTTTGATTTTCCTGCATTAAAGGGGTTCAATTTTAAAGGAGGCATGGTCATACGACCTGAATTTATAGCAATGTTTTTAGCTTTAACTATTTACACAGCTGCTTTTATCTCAGAAACAGTTCGTTCGGGAATTTTATCGGTAACAAAAGGTCAAAGAGAAGCATCTAGTTCTTTAGGATTAAAGAAAAGTTGGATTATGAGACTTGTAATTATACCTCAAGCTCTAAGAGTAATAATCCCGCCTTTAACAAGCCAATATTTAAATTTAACAAAAAATTCATCATTGGGTATTGCTGTTGGTTATGCTGATTTAGTACATGGCTTTGGAGGTATTAGTTTAAACCAAACTGGTCAGGCTATTGAGTGTATGGTTATAGTAATGGCTACATATCTAACTATAAGTTTAATTATATCTGCGTTTATGAATATTTATAATAAAAGCATACAATTTAAAGAAAAATAGAATGAATGAAATAATTGAATCTAGAAAACCACCTGTTGCTACAACTGGTATTTTGGGTTGGCTTAGAGCTAACCTGTTTTCAAATTGGGTAAATTCAATAATTTCATTATTTGTTTTGTATATATTAATTCAATTTATTCCTTGGATATTAAATTGGACAATTTTTGCAGCAGATTTTAAATATAATTTTAATGGTGAAGAAATTATAGATAGAACGATGTGTTCTCGAGTACTTGATCCTGAAAATGGAGGAGCATGTTGGGCAATTATTTATGTAAGATTTTATCAATTCATGTATGGTTTTTATCCAAGAGAAGAGGTTTGGAGAGTAAATCTAAGTTATATTATGTTGGCAGTTGCTGTTGTTCCTTTACTCTTTGACGATTTTCCATTTAGAAAACATTTTTTAAAATTTACTTATGCATTTCCTATTATTGCATTTTTTCTTTTAAATGGTGGTCTTGGCCTTCAAGAAGTTTCTACCAATAAATGGGGAGGCTTACTTGTTACATTGGTATTAGGTTGTACTGGTATAGCATTAGCATTTCCTCTTGGAATTATATTAGCTTTAGGTAGGCGTTCTAATCTGCCTGTTATTAGTATGATGTGCACACTCTTTATTGAATTTATTAGAGGAGTGCCTCTAATCACACTATTATTTTTTGGAATGGTTATGCTACCTTTGTTTTTACCAGAGGGTATAAATATGGACGGACTGGCAAGGGTCCTAGTAGCGGTTACATTATTCCAATCAGCTTATATGGCTGAGGTTATCAGGGGCGGCCTTCAGGCTATACCTCAAGGTCAATATGAAGCTGCTCGATCTATAGGCTTGTCTTACTGGCAAATGAATATGAAAATTGTTCTACCTCAGGCAATTAGAATTTCTATTCCTTCAATTGTAAATACTTCTATTGGTTTATTCAAGGACACAACCTTAGTTATTATTGTAGGCCTTTTAGATTTACTAGGGATTGGAAGAGGTGCTTTGGCTGACACTACTTGGCTAGGTTTAGCTTATGAAGTTTATTTTTTTGTAGCTTTGGTTTTCTTTATTTTCACTTTTGCTATGTCTAGATACAGTTTGTATTTGGAAAAAAAGCTAAAAACAGGTATTAACATTGGAGCAGATTAATTATGTCAGAAGATTCAATAATTTCATTACAAAATGTAAACAAATGGTTTGGGGATTTTCATGTTCTTAAAGATGTTGATCTTGAAGTAAAAAAGAAAGAAAGAATTGTTGTATGTGGTCCATCAGGATCAGGAAAATCAACAATGATTAGGTGTATTAATAGACTAGAAGAGCATCAAGAAGGAACAATAATTGTTGATGGTATTGAGTTGACTGGTAATTTAAAAAATATCGATAGTGTAAGAAAAGAAGTAGGAATGGTTTTTCAGCAATTTAACCTGTTCCCTCACTTAACTGTTAAAGAGAACATTACTCTTGCTCCAATTTGGGTAAAAAAAATGCCTAAAGCTAAAGCTGAAGAATTAGCAATGCAACAATTAGAGATTGTTAAAATACCGGAGCAAGCTGATAAATACCCTGGTCAACTATCTGGAGGTCAACAACAAAGAGTAGCGATAGCAAGATCGCTTGCAATGAAACCAAATATTATGCTCTTTGATGAGCCTACATCAGCTCTAGATCCTGAAATGATTAAAGAGGTTTTGGATGTTATGATTGACTTGGCTGAAGGCGGTATGACTATGATAGTTGTTACACATGAAATGGGTTTTGCTAAAACTGTTGCAGATAGGATGGTTTTTATGGATGAAGGCAGGATAGTAGAACAGGCTGTACCTGATAAATTTTTTAATAATCCTGATAGTGATCGTACGAAATTATTTTTGAGTCAAATTCTTAATCATTAAGAAGAATATTTACTCTTCTATTCATTTTTCCTTTGTTTTCTATTTTACCTATTTTAATAGGACCTATTTCATTAGTTGACTTAACATGAGTGCCACCACAAGGTTGAAAATCTATAGTTCCGATTTTGACAAATCTTAATTTCCCATCAATTTTTGGTGGTTTTACAGACATTGTTCTTACAAGCTCAGGTTTATTATCTAATATTTTACTATCTATATACTCATAAGTAATTTCATTATCTTTACTTAATAAGTTATTTATTTTTATTTCCAATTCCTCTTTGTTTATTTGTTTATCTGGATCATTAAAATCCAATCTACTTTTCTCGTATCCAATCTGCCCCCCTGTGACTCCAAGAGGAATAGTTGCGCACATTAAGTGTAATGCGCTGTGCATGCGCATGTATTTATACCTTCTTTGCCAATCTATTCTTGCAATTACCGTTTGCCCTATAATTATTCCACCTATATCTTCTAAGATATTTATTATGGAGTTCTTGTCTTTTAATGTATCTTTAACTTCAATTTTTCGACCATCTATAATGATTTGACCAATATCCCCAGGTTGACCTCCACTTTTTCCATAAAATACAGTATTTTCTAGTTCAACAGCATTATTTTCCATGTCTAGGCTCTTTATTTTAGTCTTTATCTCTTTGATGTATGCATTTTCTTCAAATAAGTTTGTCATAATTTTTTTTAACAGATTTTTAAATTAATAGGTTGACTTTTTTTTTAATCTAAATAAATTAGAACAAAACAAGAACATTATTATAATTTTTATAAATATAATAATTGTTTATCAATAGGTTAATTAATTTTTTTAAAAATATGAATGAGAAAAACATACTGTCGGTTATTAATATACGCAATAATAAAAAAACAGTCACTCCGTTATTTTTAGACTCTGTATCAGCTGGTTTTCCTTCTCCTGCAACTGACTATATGGAGAATAAACTAGATCTAAATGAATACCTTGTAAAGCATCCAGCAGCAACCTTTATAGTGAAAGCAAGTGGACCATCAATGATTGAAGCTGGGATTTCATCAGGAGATCTTTTGATTGTTGATAGAAGTATTGTACCAAGAAACAATAATATCGTTATTGCCTCCATATTTGGTGATCTAACAGTAAAAAAATTGCACAAAAAAGGATCTACGTTATTTTTACTTTCAGCTAATAACCAATATCCTAGTATTGAAATTAAAGAAGAGATGGAGTGCTTTCTATGGGGGGTAGTGACTTATGTCATACATAAAGCAATTACAAAATAATCATTCTTCATTAGATAATTCCATTGCACTGATAGATTGTAATAATTTTTACGCATCGTGTGAGAGGATATTTAATCCAAAACTAATAGGTAAACCTATTGTTGTTTTATCAAATAATGACGGTTGCATAATTACAAGGTCAGCTGAAGCTAAACAATTAGGTATCAAGATGGGAGAGCCATATTTTAAAGCAAAAAAAATTATTGATAAAAACAATGTGAAGGTTTTTTCCTCTAATTATTCTTTGTATGGAGATATTTCTCAAAGAGTTATGGAAACATTAGCAAGATTTGTTTCTGATGTAGAAATCTACTCTATAGACGAGGCTTTTCTGGGATTAAATGGCTTTGAGAATTATGAACTAAATAAATACTGTAGCCACATAAGCCGTACTATAAAACAATGGGTAGGTATTCCAGTAAGTATAGGGGTGAGTTCAACAAAAACACTTTCAAAAATTGCAAATAATTTAGCAAAAAAAAATAAAGATTATGAAGGCGTCTGCATATTGAAATCTTGGTTTGATATAAATGAAGCTTTGAAAATAACACCTATAGAAGACGTATGGGGTATTGGAAGAAGATTATCTTTTTTTTTAAAAAAATACAATATCAGTACTGCGTATGATTTTACTCAACTTGATAAAGGGTGGATAAGAAAAAATATGGGAATGGTTGGAGAAAAAACTTTTTTAGAGCTTTGTGGTGTATCTTGCATTGAGTTAGATTTAATTCCAACTGATAAGAAGAGTTGCTGCGTTTCACGTTCATTTAGTAAGCCAATAGAAAAAATTCATGATTTAGAAGAGTCTGTGTCAAGTTATGGCACAAGAGTTTCAGAGAAAATAAGAGAGGAGGGGTTAGTAGCAGAGTCAATGAGTATTTTTTTGTTTACAAATTATTTTAACAGAAAAGAAAAACAATATTCAAACACAATCAAATTACAATTACCTTACCCAACAAATAATAGTGTTAAAATTGTGAAACGCGCATTGGAGGGGGTAAGAAAAATATATCGTGAAGGTTATCGTTATAAAAAGGCAGGAATTATTCTTTTTGGTTTGGTTAGAGCAGATCAAACAAAAGGTCTTTTGGATTATGATCGGGAAAGTTCAGATTCAATTATGAATACAATGGATAGGATTAATGGGCGTTATGGTAGTTCTGCAATTAGATTAGCTTCTGATGGTTTAGAAAAAGCATGGAGAATGAAAAGAGAACGTGTCTCTCAGTGTTATACGACAAGGTTTGATGAATTGGTTGAAGTAAAATCTTAAGAGAAGAAGTTGTCTTGAGTAGAAGGATATTTTGGCTCCCCGGGCCGGGCTCGAACCAGCGACCGATCGGTTAACAGCCGATTGCTCTACCACTGAGCTACCGAGGAACACAATTAACGTGTTTATAAAAAAAAGAAAAAAAAACAAGTAAAAATTGGAGGCTCGGAGCGGAATCGAACCGCTGTGCAAGGCTTTGCAGGCCCCTACATAACCACTCTGCCACCGAGCCAAATTTTTTGGACAATTAATGTGTTATTAAGATCAAGTCAATTAATCAAAATTAGAAGATTAACAAAATAAAAAATATATCAATTTTAAGACTAATTATGTATACAAAATGTTCCAAATTATCTTTTTATGAATATAAATTTTGCAAAAAACCGAGAGGTAATGATAGAAAATCAACTAAGACCCAATAAGATAACAAATCTAGATATTTTGGGAGTTTTTAATAAAGTCCCTAAAGAAAAATTTATTAATGAAGATAAGGTAAATATTTGTTATTCAGATCAGGATATTTTAGTAAAAGATGCTAGAGGATACCTTAAAAACCTTCATCTAGCTCAGATATTGCATTTTGCAGATATTAAATCTCACGAAAAAGTTTTACATATAGGTGGTCTTACAGGTTATTTATCTGTTCTAATTAGCAAATTATGTAATGAAATTTATATAACTGATAATGATGAAGAGTTTGTGAAAAAGATCACAAATAACCTTAAAGATAATGATATTAAAAATGGGTATGTTTTTAAGCAAAATTTTAGGGATGGACTAGAAAACACTGCCCCTTACAATTTAATTGTAATAGATTGTCCACAATATGAATTAAATCTTGATTTATTAAATCAATTACATGATGGGGGCAAAATTATATATATTGAAAAAATAAATGAAGAACTATCAAAAGGTTATAGGATAACTAAAATGAATGATAATTACGCAAAAGATTTCTTATTTGATGTATTTTCAAATTTTTATCTTGTAAAAAAAGAAGAAGTGTTTAGCTTTTAATGACAAAAATATTCATAATTTTATTATTATTTTTATCTAATAACGTTTTTGCAATTGATATTGATGATACGATAAAAAGTACAATTGAAAAAAACCCGAAGGTTCAAATTGCATATGAAAAACTGCAAGAGTCTAAAGAGCTAATAGAAAATGCTTATAATAAAAAGCTTCCGAGCATAACAAGCACAATTTCTGGAACATACTCTAATTCAGACTCGTCTACTAGCTCAGCTTCCTCTACTACTGAAACTTTTACCGATAAATATAAATTATCTCTTACTCAAAACCTTTATGATGCTGGTGAAAAAGAATTAGAAATTAAAAGATCAATAATACTTTTTGATAATGAAGTAATAAACTTTCAGGTTACTATACAAAATCTTATATTAAGTGCAATTGAGGGTTATTTAATCGTTATCAATTATGAAAAATCTCTTGAAGCGAGTAATAAAAATTTTGATTCTGTCTCTAGGTTTTTGGATGAAACAAATACTAAATTTGATTTAGGTTCAGCTACTCTATACGATCTTCAAAATGCAGAATCTGCTTTTGCTATTGCTGAAACCAATCTTTTTATAGCTCAGCAAAATTATGATGTGAGTAAAATTACATTCAATAGAATTGTTGGTTTAAAGCCAATTAATTTGGAAGATGTATTAGATATTAATAAAAATATTGACTTGAAAACAATCTTTGAGAATATTGAAAAGAATAATTATCAACTAGCCATCTTAAAAAACAATATTAAAAATACAAACATTCTGTTAGCTAAAGAAAAACTTAGTATTAAGCCTTCTCTTGATCTTACAACCTCAATTGAATATTCAGATACTGGTAGAATTGATTCAGGTACTGAAAAAACAAACGGTACTATTGGCTTAACTTTGACAATACCTATTTTTAAACAGAATATTGATAAATCAAATATTCGTAAGTTCCAATCACAGTTATTACAATCTGAGTTAACTACTGATGATACTAAAGAGGATCTTAAAATTCAGGCATCTAACTTGTATAAAAATTATCTTATCAGTAAATCAAATATCTCTTCAAATAATAAGCAATTAAAATCAATACAAACCTCTCTCGACAGCATTAAAGAAGAATATAATATTGGTACTAAAACAATTACTGACTTAATTGATGCAGAAAGCGCACTTTTAGACATTAATGTTAACTATCACAGCTCTAAAAAAGATATGATTTTGAATTTTTTTAATATCATGGCACTAGAGGGATCTTTGTTAAAGTCTTTTGAGAATTTTTTACCGGCTTATAATTAAGCTTCAATATTTCAATTACTTAATTTATAAGTGATATCTATGTCAGATAATGAGTCAATTAAAGATACTCTTGATGTTATTAGAAGAGCGCTTGAAGATGAAACTGAATTTTCAAAAAAAAATGACAATGTTTTAATGTTAAATAAAAAAGTTAATGATGATGGAACTGTTAATTTACTAAATCAATCTGAAGATTTTAATGAAGTTAATAAAGTAATTGATAAAAAATTAAGTGATTTATTAGAAAAAAAAATGAACAGTATGCTTGAGAGTAAATTACCACAAATACTTGATAATTATTTTAAAAACAAAAAATAATATGCAACTTCCTAAATTTTTTGATTTCTTAGAAGATGAAGTAAAAATTTATACTAGTTGGGAAGAGTCAAACAGTTTCAAATCAAAAAAAAATAAAGAGACATATTCAATTATGATGCCCCCACCAAATGTGACAGGCAGTTTGCATATGGGTCACGCCCTTACATTTACTATTCAAGATATTCTAATTCGTTACCACAGAATGAAAGGTAAGGAGGTTTTATGGCAAGCAGGAACAGATCATGCCGGCATAGCTACTCAGATGGTTGTCGAGAGGAAGTTATTGGAACAAGGAATTAATAGAAGGGATTTGGGTAGGGAGCAATTCATTGAAAAAGTATGGCAATGGAAAGAGGAATCGGGTGACACTATCAATAATCAATTACGTAGGTTGGGTGCATCAGCTGATTGGTCTAGAGAAAGATTTACCATGGATAAGGGGCTCTCTAAAGCTGTTAGAAAAGTTTTTGTAGATTTATATAATGATGGAGTTATTTATAAGGATAAAAGACTTGTTAATTGGGACCCTAAATTATTAACTGCTATTTCAGATTTAGAAGTTGAGCAAAAAGAACAAGAGGGGAGTCTTTGGCATATTAAATACCCTATTGATAATGAGAATTTTATTATTGTTGCTACCACGAGACCTGAAACAATGCTTGGTGACTCTGCCGTTGCTGTTCATCCAAATGATTTAAAATATACAAATTTAATTGGTAAATTTTGTAAACTACCCTTAGTTGATAAAAACATACCTATAATAGCGGATGATTATGCTGATCCAGAGAAAGGATCTGGTGCAGTAAAAATCACACCAGCTCATGATTTTAATGATTTTGAAGTAGGGAAGAGACATAAATTAAAGTTTATTAATATTTTTGATCAATTTGCAAAAATTAATGACAGCGCTCCTAAAAGATTTCAGGGTTTGGATAGGTATGAGGCAAGAAAATTAATATTAAAGGAACTGAGTGAATTGGGCTTGCTTATTAAAGAAGAAAAGCAAACAATGGTTGTGCCGTATGGTGACAGATCAGGAGTAGTGATTGAACCTTGGTTGACAGATCAATGGTTCTGTAATGCTAAAAAGTTATCATTTGATCCAATTAATGAAGTAAAAACAAATAATACAAAATTTGTTCCTAAGAATTGGGAAAAAACTTTTTTTAATTGGATGGAAAATATACAACCTTGGTGTATTTCACGGCAATTGTGGTGGGGACATCAAATACCTGCGTGGTACGGACCAGATAAAAAATCTTTTGTAGCTTTGTCTTTTGATGATGCCAAGCTATTAGCAAAAAAACATTACGGTAAAGATGTTGACTTAATTCAAGATGAGGATGTTCTAGATACATGGTTTTCTTCAGCACTTTGGACTTTTTCTACCCTAGATTGGCCTGATAACTCATATGAACTTGAGAGGTTTTACCCTGGAAATGTTTTGGTTACAGGTTTTGATATAATCTTTTTTTGGGTTGCTAGAATGATGATGATGGGCTCACATTTTATGAAAAGAACTCCTTTTAAGGATGTTTATATTCATCCATTAGTTAGAGATGAAAAAGGACAAAAAATGTCTAAATCAAAAGGTAATATTATTGATCCATTAGTTTTATTAGATAAGTATGGCGCTGATACACTTAGGTTTGCATTAACCGCGTTATTAAATCCTGGCAGGGATGTAAAATTAGCTGAGGAAAGAGTAAAAGGTTATAAGTCTTTTACAAATAAAATTTGGAATGCAGCCAATTTCTTAAATTTAAATGAAGTAGTTTTTGAAGATAACTTAGAGATAACAAATATTAAATTAGATACCAGTAAATGGATATTAAAAGAACTTGAGGTTGTTCAAAATAATTATTTCGAAAATATTGAAAAATATCAATTTCATGAAATAGCAAGTCTAATATATCATTTTACTTGGCATGCTTATTGTGATTGGTACATAGAGTTTATTAAATCTGATTTTAAAGACCCTAATAAAGCCGATGAGACAAAAAAAGTTGCTGGATGGGTATATGTACAAATCTTAAAACTCCTTCATCCAATAATGCCTTTTATTACCGAAAAATTATGGCTTTCACTGGTAGATAGTAAGTCTTTTTTAATGGGTAAAAATTATAATATAATTAAATTTGATCAATCTTTTGATGTAAGCAAAATATATATTAAAAAAATTATTGAAATAGTCTCATCTTTAAGAAATTTAAGAGCCGATCTAAATATATCTTATAAAAAAGAAATTGATATTTTCATTGATACAAAAAATAAAACTTTAAAAACTTTTATTGTAAAATATCAAAATGAAATCGAGAGACTTTTAAAAACTAAATCAATTTATTATAAATCTTTAACTTCACAAAAAAAATCAGCTTTTATAGTTTTAAATGACATTACTATTTTAGTGCCCTTAGAAAGAGTTGTTGATACAAATATGGAGATATCAAAACTTGAAGGTAAGAAAAAAACTTATAATGATAAATTAAAAACTGTTTTAGATAAGATTAATAATAAAGCTTTTATTGAAAAAGCACCTGATAATGTTATAGAAAATTTTAAAGTACAAGAACAAGAAATCAAATCTTCTATTGAAAAAATTAATGAAATAATGAATACTATTACTTAAATGTCAGAAAAAGGATCTAATATTAAATCTAGGCTTCCAAGCAGGCACGTAAGTGTAGGACCTAGAAGTGCACCTCATAGATCAATGTATTATGCAATGGATATGACTGAAGAGCAAATTTACCAACCATTTGTTGGAGTTGCAACAACATGGAATGAATCCGCTCCTTGTAATATAACCTTAGGAAGACAAGCTCAGGCTGTAAAAAAAGGTGTTACAGAACTTAAGGGTACCCCTCGTGAGTTTACAACAATAACAGTTACTGATGGTATTGCTATGGGGCATGAAGCAATGAAAGCCTCTTTAGTTAGTCGTGAGGTTATTGCTGATTCAGTTGAACTATCAGTAAGAGGTCATTGTTATGATGGTATTGTTGGTTTAGCCGGTTGTGATAAATCTTTACCAGGTTTAATGATGGCAATGGTAAGATTAAACGTTCCTTCAGTATTTATTTATGGTGGATCTATACTCCCTGGCAAATATAAAGGCAAAGACCTTACAATAATTGATGTATTTGAAGCTGTCGGTAAACATGCTTCAGGTGAAATAGATGAAAGAGAATTAACAAATATTGAAAAAGTAGCTTGTCCAACTGCTGGATCTTGTGGAGGACAGTTTACTGCGAATACTATGGCATGTATTTCAGAGGCTATTGGTATTGCTTTAACTAATTCTGCAATGACTCCTGCTACTTACGAGGAAAGAGATAATTATGGCTTTGAAAGTGGTAAGGCAATCATGAGTCTTATCGAAAAAAATATTCGACCCAGAGATATTGTGACTTTAGAGTCTCTAAAAAACGCTGCTGTTGTAGTTGCGGCAACTGGAGGCTCTACTAACGCAGCCCTTCACTTACCTGCAATAGCTAACGAGGCTGGTATAAAATTTACATTAAGAGATGTTGTCGAAATTTATCAATCCACTCCCTACATTGGCGATATGTCTCCAGGAGGTAAATATGTTGCAAAAGATTTATATGAAGTTGGAGGCGTTCCTGTTGTTATTAAATCCCTTCTAGATGGTGGTTATATAAATGGAGATTGTATGACAGTTACTGGTAAAACAATTGCTGAAAATCATAAAAATGTTATTTTTCCTAAAGATCAGGATGTTGTATATAGTTGCGATAATCCAATTAGTGAACATAGTTCTGTAGTGGGATTATGGGGAAATTTAGCTGAAGAAGGTTCAATTTCTAAAATTGCAGGATTAAAAAACTTAAATTTTAAAGGTAAAGCAAAATGTTTTGATTGTGAAGAAGATGCTTTGACTGCCGTTCTAAAAAATGAAATAGTTGCCGGTGATGCAGTAATTATAAGGTATGAAGGACCAAAAGGAGGCCCAGGAATGAGAGAAATGCTTTCAACTACTGGTGCAATTTATGGTCAAGGTTTAGGAGAGACAGTCGCATTAATTACAGATGGACGTTTTTCTGGAGGAACACGTGGATTCTGTATTGGTCATGTAGGTCCAGAGGCAGCTGTAGGCGGCATGATAGGACTTTTAAAAGATGGCGATGAAATCGTCATTGATGCTATCAAGGGAGAAATTAATGTCACTTTATCTGATGAAGTGATAACAAAGAGAAAAAAAGAATGGAGTCCAAGAGCCACTAATCATAATTCTGGTTCAATTTGGAAATATGCTCAAACAGTTGGACCTGCTTATGAAGGGGCAGTTACTCAACCAGGAGCAAAAGAAGAAACTCATACTTACGCTGATATTTAATTTTCTAAAGTTACAGTAACAGGTGTGTGGTCTGATGGCTTTTCCCAACCTCTTGGCTCTCTGTTAACTTCTACAGTCTTAACTAAATCAGTTAAATCTGGTGTTGTTAAAAAGTGATCAATTCTAAGACCATTCCCTTTTTGCCAGCCACCACCTCTATAACCCCAAAATGTCCAGTTTGTTTTTCCTTCAATAAAAAATTTTACCAGATCAGTAAATCCCATATTTATTAATATTCTATACTGCTCCCTTGTAAGAGGGTGAGCGCAGGCATCATTTTTATAGTTTTCTGGAGAGTAAACATCGTCATCTGTTGGAATAACATTAAAGTCGCCAGAAATAATAATTGGTATATTTTGATTTCTTAATACTTGAATGTATTTATTAAATTTTTTCATCCATGTTATTTTGTAATCAAATTTTTCTGTATCAATAGGATTTCCATTAGGTAGATATATATTTATCAGTTTAATTTTTTGTTTTATTTTTTTTAAATTAATTTCTGTCTCAATAAATCTCGAATTTATATCTGTATATTCAGGTATTGAATTATTGGTAATTTCCAATTCTTCTTTACTTAGTATAGCAACGCCATTCCATGCTTTTTGACCATTTATGTATGAGAAATATCCCGCTTTATCTATTTCTTCTTTTGGAAAACCCTCTTCAATAGTTTTTAGTTCTTGTAATAGATATATATCCGATTGATCTTTTTTTATAAACCTTAACAAATGTTCAATTCTAGCATTTACTGAATTTACATTCCATGTAGTAATTTTCATTAAATAGAAAAAGAAGTACCACAGCCACATGAAGATGATGCTTGAGGATTAGTTATCTTAAAAGAGGAACCAATTAATTCATGAACATAATCAATTTTTGAATTTTGAATTAATTCCATTGAGGTTTCATCTATAACTACATTAATTTTTTCTTCTTCAATTAATATATCATCTTCATTCTTAAGATTCTCAAAGTCAAATTTATATTGAAAACCAGCACATCCACCACCTAAAACAGTAATTCTAAAATAATTAGCTGAATCTTTTTTTAAAATAGTAGCTATATGATCCTGTGCATTGTTTGTTATCTCTATCTTATTCATAATAAATCAATATATACTTACTTATAATTAGAATTTATAGCAAATTTTGCAATGTTTGACCATTTAGCTGCTACACCTGAATTAAGTAAAGGCCGATTATTTAAGGAGAATGACTCTGATCATAACAGAAGTCCTTATGAAAGAGATAGATCTAGAGTAATTCACTCAAGCTCATTTCGTAAATTAAAATATAAAACACAGGTATTTATTGAGAGTGAAAGTGATTATTATCGCACTAGATTAACACATTCTTTAGAAGTTTCTCAAATTTCACGATCTATTTGTCGTTTATTAGAGCTAAATGAAGATCTAGGAGAGACAGTAGCATTAGCTCATGATTTAGGACATCCTCCTTTTGGTCATAATGGAGAAAAAGCTTTAAATATTGCTATGCAAGATCATGGAGGTTTTAATCATAATGATCAGACTCTCAGAGTCCTAACGCATATTGAAAAAAGGCACCCTAATTTTAGTGGATTAAATCTTACTTGGGAGAGTTTAGAGGGTATAGTAAAGCACAATGGAATAGTATTACATAATATACCCTTTCATACATATTTATATAATAACAAACATGACTTGTTATTAAATAAACAGCCGTTCTTGGAGTCTCAAATTGCTGCAATTTCAGATGATGTGGCATATAATAACCACGATGTTGAAGATGCTATTAGGGCAGGCTTATTATCTATAGATCAACTTCAAGAAAATATTTTTTTTAAAAATATTATTAATCAATTAAAAAAAGAATATAATATTATCGATGATAAATTATTAATGTTTCAAGTCCTGAGAAAAAGTATGTCTTTAATGATTGAGGATATTTATAAGCAAACTAATAAAAATATTATTGACTTAAAGATCAAGACGAAAGAAGAACTTCAAAATTATAATAATTTCATTGTTACTTTTTCTTCTTCTATGAAATCCAAAGCAAAAGATATAAAATTATTTCTATTTTATAACGTTTATAATCATCAAAACTTACTTGATAAAAGACAAAATGTAGAAAAAATTATTTCGGATTTATTTAAATACTTTTACAATTCTCCAAATAAACTTCCTGATGATTGGCGAAGCATAAATGAACCAATAGAGAGAGTAATTTGTGATTATATTTCAGGTATGACTGATAGATATGCTTCAAGGTTACATAAGGATTTATATGAATAATCACATAGATTTACTTTTTAATTATTTTAATGAATTTGCAGATGATAGCATCAAGAGCAATTACCTTGATAATTTTAATAGGAAATCAATAAGTATAGATTTTTCATCTAAATCAAGACAGGGTGATGTTTCTTCAAATTTTTATTTAGTAGCAATTAAAAAAATTTTAGACAAACAATTTAATTTAAAAGATGAACTTCTAAAAGGAATTCATAATCTTTCATTTATTGATAAATGTGAAATTTCAAAAAATGGTTTTATTAATATAAATATTAAAAAGAAGTTCTTAATAGATCAAGTTGAATATTTACTTAATCAACAAAATCAATTTGGTAAATCTAATTTAGGTAATGGAAAAAAGGTAAATGTTGAATTTGTGTCTGCAAACCCAACTGGACCAGTTACCATTGCTCATATGCGTGGTGCAGTCTTGGGTGATGTTATATCTTCTTTACTATCTAATACCGGACATGAAGTAACAAGAGAATACTATGTTAATAATGCAGGATCTCAAATTGACATACTTGGGAAATCTTTATTTAAAAGATATTTAGAGTTACACGGAGAGAAAACGGAACTTAGTAGTAACGAGTATCCAGGAGAATATTTAATTGATATTGCTAAATTAATAGAAAAAAAAGATGAAGATAAATGGCTACATCATGACTCTAGCCAAAAAGAGAATTATTTTAAAGACTTTGCTGTTAAGTATTTAATAGAATTTATTGAACAAGATTTGATGCTTTTAAATATTAAATTCGATAAATTTTCTTTTGAAACAGATATAGTTAGTAGCAATATTATTAGCGATTTATTTAAAATTTTAGATAAAAAAAACTTACTTTATAATGGAGTTCTTGAGAAGCCTAAAGGTGACGATTCACATGACTGGGAACCAAGAGAGCAATTACTTTTTAAGTCTTCTGAAATTCTAGATGATCAAGACCGAGCGTTTAAAAAATTCAATGGAGAATGGACATATTTTGCCAATGATGCAGCATATCATCTAGATAAATATAATAGAAAATTTGATCAGTTGATTAATATATGGGGCGCAGATCATGTAGGATATATTCCACGAATGAAGTCTGTATTAAAAACAATTTCAAGTGAAGATGATTATCTTGAAATAGTAACATGTCAAATAGTGAGACTAATTAAGAATAATGAAATATTAAAAATGTCAAAAAGAGAAGGTAATTTTATAACTTTACAGGAAGTGTATAATCAAGTTGGCAAAGACTCTCTCAGATACTTTATGGTATCTACCAAAAGTGAAACTTCTATGGATTTTGATTTAAATAAAGTTATCGAAAAAAATAAAGATAACCCGGTTTTTTATTGTCAATATGCCTATGCAAGAGCGTCTTCGGTAATTAACAAAGCGGATGATCTGGGTATTAATATAAAATCATTTAATGATTTTACTGAAATTATTAATTATTTATCTGATGATGAAATAGAAATAATATTAAAACTATTATCTTATCCATATATTTTAAAATTAGCGTCTATTGCAAGAGAGCCTCATCGATTAACTAATTTTATTGAGGATGTATCAGCTTCTTTTCATTCATTCTGGAATAAAGGGAAGGAAAATGAGTCTCTTCGTTTTATAGATGAAAAAAATATAATTAAAACTCAAACAAAATTAATATGGTTACAATCTATGAGGATAGTATTTGAAAATATATTTAATATTATTGGAATTGATTATCACGAAACTATGTAATGAACTCAAGAAGCTTATTTAAGAAAAGAAAATCTTATAGAAAGATAATAATTTCTGTATCTTTTTTACTCATTTTATTTTTTTTTATTTATTTTTTTATTTTCAAAAATGAAAAGAAATTCATAATTATTCCTGATAATCCAGATTTTTTTTATGTTATCCCTGAGGATAGAGGTGGTGAAAAAGTACTAAATCTTGATAAGAAAAGTCTTAATACAATTACAGAAAATATAACTCAAAATAATATAGAAAAACGTGATGATTTATTATTTAGTATTCAATTTTTAACAGATA
>JABHWG010000098.1 GCA_018657885.1 Pelagibacteraceae bacterium | reverse complement strand
CTAAACTTCTTTTCCTACGCAATGATAAAATTCACAATAATAGAAAAACTTGGGGACCTTGATCTTAATACAAACAAAATACAGTCTAATTTTTGACATTTTAAAAGTTTATAAACTCACCATGAATCTTTTAAAATTGTCACTTTTTATTCCTTTATTCTTTCTTATGGCATGCTCAGCTGCCTATAAACAAGTAAAGGAAATCGATGCGAGTAATCCTAAAACTTTTCAGCAGCATCTTCTCAATAACTATCAACAAAATGCTTCTTTTGAGGCTGAAGAAATGCACGATTGGAACTCAGCAAAACTATATTCTGAAAAAGCTCTTAGGGCATTGGATGGTGAAAATATTTATCCAGAAAAAATTAGTTATTGGAAAATTCCTTTAAATAGAGTTGCAGATATTAAATCTGGATATAATAATTTATTATCAATTTATGAAGAGGCAATATTAATTGATCCTATAAATCTTGCAAAAGCAATTAGCTCTCTTGATTGCTGGTCAGAACAAGAAGAGGAAAAATGGCAAACTTGGGATATTGACAAATGTAAAAATGATTTTCATTCTGCAATGCATGGAATTTATGAAAATATTTCAAGTCAAAAAATCTTAAAGGAAAACACACAAGAAGAAAATGATAAAAGTGATAGCATTCAAGAAGAAGAAGGCGAAAGCAGTAATGTTACTATCGTAACACAAAATGAAAAGAAAGAAATTATGCAAATTATTTATTTTGATTTTGATGACTCTAAATTAAGTGAAATAAGTAAAAATGTATTAATAAATTTTTTAGATAAAAATAAAAATAATCTTAGCCGTTATATAATTCTAGGACACACAGATACAAAAGGTTCAAAATCTTATAATTTAAACCTATCACTTAAGCGAGCAGAAGTTGTTAGAGAAATCCTTTTGATTGAAGGAATAAAAGAAAAAAATGTATCTATTTTGGGAAAAGGGGAAGAAGAAACAGCAGTTAGTACTCCAGATGAAACTAAACACCCTGCAAACAGAAGGGCTGAAGTTAAAATATTGAATTAACTTTAGCTTTATATTAATTTGGTATATTGGGACCTCAATAAAAAAGAGGTTTATGTATTCAAAAAAAACTAAAAAAATTAACATTACCGTCAACCCTTACTTTTTAGATGATCAGTCTGAACCAGAAGATCAGCATTTTGTATGGGCTTATCAAGTTACAATTGATAATCAAAGCAATGATAAGGTTCAACTTAAGAACAGATATTGGAAAATTATTGACTCCAATGGATCAGAACAAGAAGTGAGAGGAGAAGGTGTTGTTGGTGAACAACCTATACTGAACCCTGGAGAAAGATTTGAGTACACAAGCGGAACTCCTTTATCGACTCCTTCTGGTTTTATGGGCGGTCATTATGAAATGGAAACAACAGAAGGCAAAAAATTCGAGGCAGTAATTCCACAATTTTCACTTGATAGCCCCTTTATTAAAAATAATCTAAATTAAAACAATATAAATTTATGCGAGATTTTCGCCCCATATTAAATATACTTGGCTTACTCTTATGTATTGAATCTATAGCTTTGTTAATTCCAATGTTTTTTGATTTAATAAATAATAATCAAGATTGGAGACAGTTTTTTTATATTAGCTGCTTAACATTTTTAATTGGATTTGTTTTATATCAAGGTTTTAAAAAAGAGAAATTGAAGATTAATTTGCGTCAAGCATTCTTACTTACAACTTTATCATGGTTTCTAATTGCCTTATTTGGATCTTTACCATTTATTTATGCAAGCTCCTCTTTAAGCTTTACAGATGCTTTTTTTGAGTCCGTTAGTGGAATTACAACAACAGGATCTACAGTTGTTAATAAATTAGATAATTTATCTGAAGGAATTCTTGTTTGGCGATCATTATTACAGTGGTTTGGGGGTATAGGTATAATTGTACTTGCTGTAGCAATACTTCCTACTTTGCAAATTGGTGGTATGCAATTACTACACATGGAGCATGATGATCCATATGAAAAAACTTTACCTAAAATCAATAAATTTATTTTTCAGATAGTCAGTTTTTATGTAGGATTAACAATTATTTGTTTCTTTTTTTATTATTTATTAGGAATGAGTGCTTTTGACTCCTTGATACATTGTATGACTACTATCTCAACAGGGGGATTTTCAAATCACAGCCTCTCCTTTGCTTATTTTGATTCTTTTTCTTTAGAAATTAGTTCTGTTATTTTCATGGTTATGGGAAGTTTGCCTTTTGTAATTTTTATTCAATTTTTTCATGGTCACAAAATATCGATTTTTAAAGATGATCAAATTAAACTTTTCTTACTCTTATTAGTTTTAATAATATTTATGACTTCAATATGGCTATCAAATTATATGAATATTGAATTTTACCAGGCATTAAGATTATCAATATTCAATATTACCTCAATATTAACAGGAACTGGATACACATCATCAAATTATAATAACTGGGGAGGTTTTGGCTTAATTATAATTTTAATAATCATGTTTATTGGAGGATGTGCCGGATCAACTACTGGAGGTATAAAAATTTTTAGATTTCAAATTTTATTTAGAGGATTAAAGCTGCAAATAAAAAAACTTACTCAACCCCATGCTGTTTTCTTAATGAAATTTAATGGCAAAGCAGTTACAGAAAATACATATACTTCAATTATCAGCTTCTTCTTTATTTATATTTTATTATTTATTTTATCCGCAATCTCCTTAAGCTTTTTTGAGTTAGACTTCTTAACAGCGCTATCAGCCTCTGCATCAGCTATTTCTAATGTTGGTCCAGGAATTGGTGAAATTATAGGACCTTTGGGAAATTACTCAAATATTAACGATAAAGCTAAATGGGTTTTATCAATAACTATGATTATCGGAAGGTTAGAGATTTTTACTATACTTATTTTATTTACTAAAAACTTTTGGAAAAAATAATCATAACAAAAAGTCACTCATATATTGTTTTAATAATTTATTAGACTCTAGAGATAAATCTAATAAACTGAGATAGACAAGATCATCAATAACTTTCTCTGTATTTTGTATAGAAATATAGACTCCAGAAGTTGTAGATCTTATTGTTTCTACTAAAGTAGAAGCAACTAAATTATTAGAGTCATCATATAAATTAAATTCTATTAAATAAAATAATTCATATTTATAATTCTTTTTTTCATCAAAATTTTTAGTATCTTTATTTTCAAAT
>JABHWG010000062.1 GCA_018657885.1 Pelagibacteraceae bacterium | reverse complement strand
TCATCTGATTTTTTGTAAAAATTTTAGGAGAGTTGGGATCCCAATAATGGGCACTAATAAAAAGATCGCTTATTTTTATATATTTAACAGCTGTACTTTCATACTCTTTTGGAAATTCAATAAAATGTTTTAATTCAAAGGTTTTATTAGATTGATGAGTAACATAATCTTTTGTATCTAAATTACAATAAACCGCATCTTCATAATCTTTTTCTAAATATTCTTTTGGTGATACTTTATTAATATTCGTATACTTTAAAATTTCTTGAACTCCTTTATTTACCCTTCCATCTCCAGTAATTAATAATTTTAAATTTGGAAAATGTATTTGAGATAAATTATTTATAATTCTCTCATAATCATTAACTTTAAATGCTCTTGCCAAAGGTTGAAAATTATTTTGTGATAAGAATAAATTTAGTGTGTTATAGCACCCTACAATTCCAGCAAATCTTCCAAAACCAAGATATCTCGATCCATTTCCTGCGCGAATATTTTCATAGTCAATTAGTTTAATATTTTTTGCTAATATAGATTTTAAAAGATCTTTTTTATCCATTCCAGGTGTTCCCTGTGCATTGGACAATGTTTCTATGTTTAATTTATATGTATGTGAAAAAAAAACATAAGTTTTTTTTGGAATAAGTAAGTTCGGATCAATTTCTTTGACTCCAAATAATAAGTCACAATTATTTAAATTTTCTAAAATTACTGCACCATTCTCTTTATATTCTTCATCTTTAAAAGTTCGCTTGTCGCTTGGTTGAATACATATATTGATGTGAGGGAATCGCTTTTTTATCTGTGATATTTGTTTTGGGGCGATTGGTGCACGACTTTCATCTGTTCTGCTCTCTCTGAGAATACCAATTGAGTTTATACCTTCTGTCATAAATTATTTTTTATAACAATTTTATATTCTTCAAAAGTTTTAAAAAAATAATTTATTAAATTTTCATCATGAGGGGCTGCTTGAATACCAGTTTTTAATTTATTTTCTAATATTAAATCAATTGCACATGACAAAGTAATTGAAACTAAATTACCCATTGCTGTATTTTCACCAGATCCTTTTTCATCTAAGAAGTAATAACCATTAAATACTTCTTTGTTATTGTGATGGGCTAATAACTTAACAAATAATACAACGCGGTCCTGCTCATCTTGTTTATAAGGGTGTTTTTCCCATAGCTCTGTCCCAAGTTTATCTATCTGCTTATCTAGTTCAGGAGATTTATCATCAAGCATTTTAAAAATATCAAACCAAGCATTTTCCCAACCATTGAGCCTTAAAGTACCTCTAACAAATTCTTGAATATTCCAACTTTTATCAAAATTATATTCTTCAATATATGGTGTGGAGTCTCTATTTGGGTACGCTTCATAGATTTCATTATTAACAGAATATTTTCCAACATTCTTATAAGGTGTCATAGTTACTGTTTTAAAATTTTTTACAAATTTTGCATCATTATTTAAAGCCTTAATAACCCCAACAGGAGACCAACTAAATTTATACTTAAAATCATTTGGTATTGATGGGAAGCCTCCACAATATGAATGATATGTAACATCTAAATTATTTAAATTAGTTTTTTTTAATTTATCAACTAATAAGTGTGAAAAGAAGTGATCAATTCCAGGATCAAGACCAACCTCATTTACAAAAACTAAATTATTTTTTTTTACCTCATTATCCAATTTTCTCATGTCTGGAGAAATATAGCTACTAGTCGCAAAATGGCATTTTTTTTCTAAGCATAATCTGGCTATAGATAAATGATGATTGGCAGGTAGTTGAGATACCACTATGTCACCAATATTTAGAGATTCGTTTAATAATTGCATATCAAATTTTTTTGCAAAAACGCTATCTTTATTAACATGGTTAATACTTTGTTTTGCCTTTTCTAAAGTTCTGTTCCAAATAGTGAGGTTATTATATTTTTTAGCTAATCTTCTAATTCCAGGAATAGATGATAATCCAGTTCCTAACCAATGAATGTGTTGCATAGATTTAATTTACTTTTATTTTAAAAAGATTACTACAATAAAAAATGACTAGTTTAATAATAATTTTTTTAATTACAGGTATTATCTCCGGTTTCATGGCTGGCTTACTAGGTGTAGGTGGAGGTATTATCATTGTACCTATAAGTTATTTTGTTTTACTTTTTTTGGATTATTCACCAGATTATGCAATGCACATTGCAATAGCTTCATCATTAGGTGTAATTTGTTTTACGTCAATTTCTTCAATAAGATCTCATATAAAACTGAAAAATGTAAATTTTATTATACTGAGAACATGGGTACCTGGTATAGTTTTAGGATCTATCATAGGTTCTTATAGTGCAAGTATAATTTCTGGCGATATTTTAGTTAATATATTTATATGCTTAGCTTTTTTAATAGCTCTAAATATGGCCTTTCAAAAAGAACCTATTATAATTTCTGCAGATCTTCCAAATTCAAAGTTTGTAAATTTAATTATAAGTTCTTTAATAGGCTTTTTATCTGTATTGATAGGTATAGGAGGAGGGAGCTTTAGTGTACCTACTCTCACTATGTTCTCTAAAAAAATTCATGAAGCAGTTGGCACTTCGGCAACATTAGGTTTCTTTATTGCCTTTCCTGGGGCAGTTATATTAATATTTTCAGGAACAAATATTGAAGGTTTACCAGCATTTTCTATTGGTTATCTTAATTTAGCTATTGTTTTACTTGTATCTTCAACAAGTATTTTTACCGCCAATGTAGGCGCTAAGCTTTCTGTAAATATAAATAAAGTTACTTTAAGGAGGATTTTTTCAATTTTTTTATTGTTTACCTGCTTAAGTCTAATTATTGAACATTATATAATTTGAAATTATGACTTTTATTGCTGAAAGATTAAAAAAAATTAAACCATCTATGACAGTGGGTATTAATATTAAAGCTAATGCTTTAAGAGCTGAGGGTAAAGATGTTTTAGTTTTGGCTGCTGGTGAGCCAGACTTTGATACACCTGCAAATATTAGAAAAGCTGCATATGAAGCTATAGAGGCTGGTCAAACAAGATATGTACCTGGAAAAGGAACTCCCGCTCTTCAAAAAGCAATTCAGTCTAAGTTTTTAAAAGATAATAATTTAAAATATGAACTCGATGAAATTATCGTAGGAGTTGGTGGAAAGCATATTATTTATAATGCGATGATGGCAACACTTAATCCAAATGACGAAGTAATTATCCCAGCTCCTTTTTGGGTCAGTTATCCTGATATTGTTTTGTTAGCAGAGGGTAAGCCAGTTGTAGTTGAATGTCCAGAAGATCAGCAATTTAAAATAACTGCTGATCAACTTGAAAAAAATATTACTGATAAAACTAAATGGTTAATGCTTAATAGCCCTAGTAACCCAACAGGAAGTCTGTATTCAGAACAAGAGTTAAAAGATTTAGCTGAAGTTTTAATAAAATATCCCCAAGTTCTTATTATGTCGGATGATATTTATGAAAAAATTATTTATGATAATTCAGAATTTTTTACCTTAGCTTCTGTGGAGCCAAAACTAAAAGATAGATGTCTAACTTTAAATGGAGTCTCTAAGTCATATTGTATGACAGGATGGAGACTTGGTTATTGTGGTGCATCAAAAGAAATTATTGCAGCAATGAATAAAATACAATCACAAAGCACAACATCAACTTCTTCAATTTCAATGG
>JABHWG010000089.1 GCA_018657885.1 Pelagibacteraceae bacterium | reverse complement strand
CCTAATATAAAATATCCAACTATTGCTGCTATAAAAGGCATAGAAGCTAGCATGAACAATGTAACTGCAGCAGTAGTCATAGTTATAGAAAAAATGAAACCCGTAAAGGCTGTAGCTAAAAATATTCCACCAAGAATACCTGAAATTCCAATACGAAAAAAATTTTTATAAAAGCCAAAACCTTCTTTAATGAATAAATAAATTATTAAGATGATTGCAATAGATAAGCCTCTATAGAATAAATATTGAAAAACATATGACTGAGCATCCGCCATATATCGTACAGTCACTACTCCAAAACTCCAACACAAGCCTGCAAGAAAAACTAAGATAAAAGCATTAAAGTAACTATTAGAATTCATAATAAGCAAATCTCTGTATTAAATTTTGTTAAATGTAAATTATAAAAAAAAATTAATTCAATAATTCAAAATTAATTGCAAACGCCTATAGATCCTAAAGCGCATTTTTTTCCATCTATCCAAATAGCGCTTGATAAATTTGCTTCTTCAAAAATTGCCCCTGAGATATTTGCTCCCAGAAGATTTGCCTCATACAAGTTTGCCCCTTTAAAGGAAGAAGTAAAAAGATTTGCTCCTTCAAAATTAACTTTAGCTAAATTTGCATTTTCGAAATTAGCATTATTACAATTTGCACCTTGCAAATTTGAAGCATATAAATTTGAGTTACTAAAATTTGCAAAAATAAAGTTTCCAACAGAAAGATCAGAATTGTTCAACTGAGATTTTTCTAAATTAGCGAGAGAGAGATTAACACCTGACATTTTTGCGTTGGCTAAACCTACACCAATTAAATCTAGATTTTCAACAAAATTACAATTATTCCAGTCTACCTCATTTGTAGGTTGGTCATCACAGCCTGCATAGGCAAAGTTTGATAAGAACAAAAAAATTACTACTAAGACTATTTTCATTAAAAATTAAAATAAGAAATCATTATGTTTAATTTAAGGCACTTACCGAGAGGTAAGTTTTAATTCAATTCTTCTATTTTGTTGATAATCTTCTTTAGTGTCACCTTCACTTATAGGAAAAAATTCACCATAACCAGCTGCTGCAAGCCTTTTTGGCGCAAAACCTATCTCTAGTAATAATTTTAAAACAGAATTTGCTCTAGCAGTTGATAATTCCCAATTAGAAGGAAATAGTGCAGTGCTAATTGGTCTTTTATCAGTATGACCTTCTACTTGAATGATCCAATTAATATTGGTTGGTATTTGTTTGGTTGTTTCCATTAGCGTCATAGCTATTTCTTTTAGTTTTTCTTTTCCATTTTCTTGAAGATTTGCTGATGCTGAGTCAAATAATAGCTCTGACTCAAAAATAAACCTATCTCCCACAACTTTAATATCATCTCTATCACCTAATAAAGTTTGTAATTTACCAAAAAATTCGGATCGGTATTTTTGTAATTCAAATATCTTAGATGTTAATGCTTTATTTAATCTTTTTCCCAATATTTCTATTTCAAGATTTTTTGAAACAGCTTCTTTTTCACTTGCTTCTAAAGCCATATTCAATGTTATTATTTCATTTTTTAAATTTTCAATTTCATTTGATAAGATTGATATTTGTTCAAAAGTTTGAGAGGATTGAATTTTCATTTTCTCTAATTGATTAGTTGAAACTTCATTTTCCTGAATTCTAACATCTTCTATATTTTCTATATTTCTTTTTAATAAAGCAATTTCTAATTCTTTCTCCATTCTTTTTTCATCAGAAATTGACAAGACATTATTTAATTCAATAATTTTTCCTCTTAAATCATAAATAGTATTGTCTCTATTGATGAGATTTTGATTCAGTCTTGCTAATTCTTGATTTTTATTTCTTATTGCATCTAATTGCTCTTTAAGTGTTGCATCTTCAAGTCCAAGACTATCATTAATTTCCAATAAATCGCTCATAAGAGCTTGATATTGATTTATTTGATTTTGTAGCTCTTCATCCCTTAGAGCTAGATTTAAATTTGTTTTTTCTAAAAGATCAAGGGTTTCTTGAGTTTGTTTTTGGGAATTTGTTAAATCCTCATTCAGTTTTACGAGTTCTTGATTTTTAGATTTAATAGCATTTAATTGTTCTGCTAATCCACCATCTTCAATTCCTAAACTTTCATTGATAGCTAATAAATTATCATTTTTAATTTTTAATTCTGCTATTTTATTTTCTAAAATTTTTTTATT
>JABHWG010000168.1 GCA_018657885.1 Pelagibacteraceae bacterium | reverse complement strand
GTAAGAGTGCCCCTTGCGAGTGGATTGCTAACTGGAAAAATGAATACAGACTCTTCTTTTCCAGAAAATGATCACCGCAATTATAATATTAAGGGTGATGCTTTTGATGTTGGTGAAACTTTTTCTGGAGTTGATTTCAATAAAGCTCTTAAAGTTGTTGAGGAGTTAAAATCTATAACACCTGAAGGTTTCTCTTTATCACAATTAGCTCTTAAATGGATTTTGATGCATGAGGCTGTGAGTGTCATAATACCTGGGGCAAAAAATTCTGATCAAGTTCTGAAGAATATTTCTGCATCATCATTACCTGATATTCATGATTTGATGAAGAAAATTGAAGATATTTATAATACACATTTAAAAACAGATATACATCCTCGCTGGTAGACAACACTTAATGGATCAAAAAACATTTAAGAGGGCTACCTTTGCCGTAATTTTGTGCTCTTCATATCCCATGCTTATCGTCGGTTGCTACTTTGGTTTAATTCCATGGAATATGGAAAGATTACAGATCGATGAGTCTGATCTTGGTTTTGCTATACTTTCATTTGGTGTATCTTTTCTTATTTCAAATCAAATTGCAGGAAGAATATTAGTACCAAAGTTTGGGACAAAAAAAATAATGACAATTGGTCTGGTTATTATTTCATTTTCTAATATTATTTTAGTATCAGCACCTACTTATTTAATTCTTCTTCTTGCTCATATTCCTGCGGGAATTGGGTGGGGTTCGTCGGGTCCTATCGGTGGTATTCACGCACAATTGATAGAGAGACATTCAGGTAAAATTATTAGCCCATATTATGCCATGGGCTTTAACATAGGAATTTTTATAGGAGGTATATTGGCTGGTTTTATTTTAGGAAATACCATGAGTCCAACCTTTGTTTTTTTAATTTTATTTTTTCTTTCAATGATTGTGTCTTTGATAATTTATATGAATGGACTTCCCAAAGATCTAGACTTTAAAGGTGAGGGGGAGAAATTAAAAATACCTGAGAAGAATGTTTTGCTTTTTGGGTTCCTACTTTTTGTAATATTTGGTTCCAATGGTATTATTATAGATTGGTCAGCTTTATGGTTTACTAAAGAACTTAATGCTCCTCTTTATTTAGCTAGCTTAGGACTAATTTGTTTAAGTTGTGGTGGAATCTTTGCTAACTTATTCTCAAATCAATTAATTAATTTATTTTCAGAAAAAATAGTTGGGTGTTATTTTGTTATTTTTGGTTCTTTAATATTATTTTCTTCAATCATTATTGGTAATTTCTATTTTATACTTATCACTTTCTTTTTTTATGGTTTCTTAACTGCTAATTTAGTACCAATAATTATACGTCAAGCAGTTAAGCATTCATCTGAGAGTATTCCAACAACTGTTACTAATCTGATAACAATGGGTTTTTCAGCTTTATTATTTGCTCCCGCCATAATTGGATTTATTGCAGAAACTTATTCATTAACTATTAATATGTACGCCTTATGTACTATAGTTTTTTTTGCGGGTAATATTTTTTTAAGAAAATTTAGAATTAATTAAGGGGTTAATTTATATAAAGTTGTATTATTTTCATCTGCAATTAAAAATATTTCCCCTTTAGAATTTACTTCAATATCTCTAATTCTTCCTATTTTGTTTTTAAAGATTAGTTGTTCTTCACCAAATCCATTTTCATTTCTAGGAAGGTAGGAGAGGTATTGAAATTTAAGTGAGCCAATAAGTAGTGTATTTTTGAGTTCAGGAAATAAATCACCTGTATAGAACTTTATTCCTCCAACTCCTATTGATGGCACCCAAATATGATCTGGCGTAAGCAGTCCAGGCTCCCATGCATTTCCATCGCCTATTTTTGTTCCAGAATAATTACTTCCACCCCAGCCAACTCTTTTCCATCCATAATTTGTACCTTTGATGACCTTTCCAATAAAATCTCCACCCTTAGGTCCATGGTTGGATATAAAGATATCATTAGTTAAGGGATCTAAATCCATTCCTTGAGGATTGCGAACACCTATTTGATATACTTCTTTTGACCAGTCACTATTAGTGACAAAAGGATTATCTAATGGTATTTTTCCATCTTTGTGTATTCTCACTATGCTTCCAACAGTATTAGATGGGTCTTGAGAAATCATTCCCTTTCCTCTCTCACCAATACTTACATATAAAAAATCATCTTTAATTGTTATTCGTGATCCAAAATGTTTAGCATTATTAATATAGGGCGTTGCTTCAAATATTAACTCGGAGTCAATTAAGGAATTGTTATTTAGTGTTGATTTATAAACTGCTGTAGTGAGAAGTTTATTCTTCATTATTGAGCATGTGACCCAGACATTCTCACCTTCAGAAATAATATCCAACAAACCTCCCTGACCCCAAGAGGCCACTGGTATTTTGTGAGATACAATTTTTGATGTATTATTTGATGTATCAAATAAAATTATTTGCGCAGTTTTTTTTTCTGTAATTAATAATTTTGTCGAGTCTATCCAGGTCATACCCCAAGGATAGCTTAAGTTTATGTTAGATTTTTGAAGTGTGTAGGCATGTATTTTTAGAGAAAAAAAACAGACACAGATAAATAATATTAGTTTTTTCATTTATTTAAATACGTTTTATTATGTTAATATAAAAAAACAAATAATAAATTTAAATAATGAAAACTATAAAGATTACACAAATTCAATTCGAAGCTAAATCAACACCTTTTAAAAATGCTGAACTGCTAAAAAAATATTTTGAGAAAACCAAAAAATTTATGCCTAATTTAATTTGTACTCCAGAATGTTCAAATATTATAACAAATGATATTAATTATTTAAGAAAAAATACAACTTTTGAAAATGATTGCCCTATAATAAACATGGCAAAGTTATACGCAAAAGAAAATAATGTTAACATTAATTTAGGGTCACTTCTTCTCAAGGTAAAAAATAAAAAGAAGTTAGTTAACAGATCATATTTCATCAATACCATGGGTAAGATTGTAAAAAAATATGATAAAATTCATATGTTTGATGTTAATATTAATAAAAAAGAAACTCATCGAGAGTCAGATACGTTTCAAGCGGGAAGTGATATAGTTCTATTAAATATAGATAAAATAAAAATAGGTTTTACAATTTGTTATGATTTAAGATTTCCAAATTTATTTAGAAAATTAGCGAAAAAAGGGGCTCAAATTATTTTGATGCCAGCAGCATTTACAGTTCCCTCC
>JABHWG010000110.1 GCA_018657885.1 Pelagibacteraceae bacterium | reverse complement strand
TAATATTTATTCCATTTGGTTTATTATTAATTGAAATTACTTTATGTCCTAATTCCCAAAAAATATTTGGAGCTATTTCATAAGTTGCTCCATTTCCACAGTCTAAAACTATTTTAAGTTTTTTAACTTTAATATGTTTATTTAAAGTGCTTTTCAAAAATTCTGAATATCTTCCAGAGGCATCTTTAAGTCTTATAGCCTTCCCTGTATTTAGTTCAGAATTATTAATTTTAGTATATTTTTTTTTACTTAAAACAATATCCTCTATTTGTTTTTCTAATTTATCACTAATTTTAAAGCCATCAGAGTTAAAAAACTTTAAACCATTATATTCATATGTGTTATGGGATGCGGTAATCATTACTCCAATATCAGCCCTTAAAGTTCTCATTAAATGAGGCACTGCAGGTGTTGGCAATGGGCCTACTAGAATAACTTCCATACCCATTGATATAAAGCCAGCTGTTATTAAGGGCTCATAGAGATATCCCGATAACCGTGTATCTTTAGATATTACAACTCTAGAATTTTTTTTATTTTTTGATTTTAAGAGAAAGCCAACAGTTTTTGCTATTTTTAGAGTTTTTTCAACACTTAGTGGTTCATGATTTACTAAACACCTTATTCCATCAGTACCAAAAATTTTTCCCATAACTCCTTTTATTGAAGTTATTAATTAAAATAAAGAGATTTGATTTGCTTAATTAGTTTGAGAAGCAGGTGAACTACCCGTTTTTGGTACTGAGGTTTTTGGAGTTTTCGTTGATTTAGGAGTATCATCAAAATCATCTCTAGATGGTTTAATTCCTTTTATAAGATCTTTAATTTCATCACCTGATAATGTCTCATATTCAAGCAAACTTTTTGCAACAATATGCAGCTCCTCAATATTATCTTGTAATATTTTTCTACATTTTTTATCAGCTTCATCTGCTAAAGATCTTATTTCTTGGTCAATTAATTTTGCAGTAAAGTCAGAAATATTTTTTGATTGAGCAACTGAATGTCCTAAAAAAACTTCTTCTGTGTCATTGTTATATCTTAAATTACCTAATTTTTCACTCATACCCCATTCTGTGATCATTTTTTTTGATAGATTTGTAACCATCTGAATATCGCTAGCAGCACCATTTGTAATTTTATCCTTACCAAAAATCATTTCTTCAGCAATTCTTCCACCGGTGGCAATGACTAAATGCGCTTTCATTTCATCAAATTTCATTGAAAGTTGATCTCTCTCAGGAAGCCTCATTACCATTCCTAAAGCTCTTCCTCTTGGAATTATTGTTGCTTTATGAATTGGATCAGATGCAGGAGAATGAAGAGTTGCTACAGCGTGACCAGCCTCATGATATGCAGTAAGTTTTTTTTCATCCTCTGACATAACCATAGATCTTCTTTCAGATCCCATCATTACTTTATCTTTTGCATTTTCAAAATCCTCAAGAGTTACCATTCTTTTATTTTTTCTAGCAGCTAATAAAGCAGCTTCATTAACTAGATTTGCTAAATCAGCTCCAGAGAAACCAGGTGTTCCTCTTGCAATAATTTTTGAGTCAAATTTTGGGGAAACTTTTATTTTTTTTATATGAACCTTAAGTATTTTATCTCTTCCAATAATATCAGGGTTAGATACAGTTATTTGCCTATCAAACCTTCCAGGTCTTAATAATGCAGGGTCTAATACGTCAGGCCTATTAGTTGCAGCCACAATTATAACACCAGCATTTGCTTCAAAGCCATCCATTTCAACAAGTAGTTGATTTAAAGTTTGTTCTCTTTCATCATTACCACCACCTAATCCTGCTCCTCTATGTCTTCCAACTGCATCAATTTCATCAATAAAAATAATACATGGTGCATTTTTTTTGCCCTGCTCAAACATATCTCGAACTCTGCTAGCACCTACTCCAACAAACATTTCAACAAAATCAGATCCTGAAATCGAAAAAAAAGGTACATTAGCTTCACCTGCAATTGCTCTTGCTAATAATGTTTTACCTGTTCCCGGAGGTCCTACTACTAACGCTCCTGTAGGAATTTTACCACCAAGTCTGGAGAATTTTTTTGGATCTTTTAAAAACTCTACAACTTCTTCTAGTTCCTGTTTAGCCTCATCTATGCCTGCAACATCATCGAATGTTATCTTGCCAACAGCTTCATTTAATAATTTTGCTTTAGATTTGCCAAATCCCATTGCTTTTCCACCACCACCCTGCATTTGTCTCATAAAGAAAATCCAAACACCTATTAACAATAGCATTGGGAACCATGATAATAATACGCTTAGAATTGGATGCATTGATCTATCAGATGGTTCAGCTACTATTTTAACCCCAGATTGAGTTAGCTTATTAACTAATTCTGGGTAATTAGGAGAATAAGTAGAGAATGATCTACCATCATCAAAAAAACCAGATACATTATTTCCAATAATTTTAACTTCAGAAATATTACCATTATCTGCTGCTATTAAAAAATCAGAAAAAGATACCTCTGTTGATTTATTTGAAGTTGCTGAATTTTGAAAAAGATTAAATAGTGCTACTAATAAAAGCCCTATAACAATCCATAAAATAATGTTTTTACTGAAATTCTTCATTAGTTTACTAATACATAGGAATTAATACCAAAAACACAATAGTTTTTAGTCTATTTAAGAGAAAAAAAAAGTGAATTTGTCTTTTTTTCGATAATAACCCCGCTTAAATTAAATATTTTAAAATTTGGATTTTTTAATGAGTCAATAAAAATATTAATTTTTGAACTTTTTGTCAGATTATTCTTGTTTAAATATTTTAAAACTAACAATATATGCTTTTCAATTATCAATCTGTCGAATTTAATAAATTTATCAAATCTAATCTTTATTTTATGAGATTTGACATCACACAGAATTGTTAAAAACAACTCCCATATCATCTTTTTATAACTAGGTATTTGTTTTTTTAGATTATAAAAATCTTCCTTAACTGTTTTTTTGATATTTTTCTTTTTCAAAAAATTTCTTACTTTTACTCTTGTATAATTAACGTCCGTATTAGAAGGATCGTTTAAATAATTAATTTTATTTTTTTGATTATATTTAAGTATTGATGTTTTATTTACTTCGATAAGAGGTCTCAAAATTTGTATATTTTTATAATATGCTATTTTGTCAATTGAACCTAATCCTTCAAGATTACTGCCATTAATTTTTCTAATTAAAAATGTTTCAAGATTATCATCAATATGATGTCCTAAAAATAAGTGAGAAATATTATTTTTATTACAAAAATTAATTAGACCTTCAAATCTGTTTGTCCTAGCGCTTGACATATTTTTTTTTATTAAAGTATTTTTATTTGGTTTTATAATAATAGCTTCAGTCTTTAAGATTTTTGTTAGCATTTCCCTAACTTGCAATGATTCCTCTTTAGAATTATTTCTAATACCATGATCAAAAACTAAGGCAGACAACTTACCTTTCTTCAATTTTATCCATCTATTTAGTAAGTGAGTAATACACATACTATCTGGCCCACCAGATACGCCAACTGCAATATGAGGTTTTTTTTCAAAACAAATTAAGTTATCAAGATAAGAATTTAAATAAAGTTGATTTAAAATCATTAACTTTAATTTTCACAGTTGAGTTTTTCAAAGATTTTGTCAGGATCTTTGGCAAATTTATCTTCACTATAATTTTCCTTAAATAGTAAATATGTTTTGCAGGCCTCAGAGATTTTACTCATCTCTTTTAGAGATTTTACTAATTCATAATACATTTCGCCAGCCTTAATACTTTTTGGAAATTTTTGAACACCTTCACCAAAGACAAGTGCTGCATCTCTATAATTTAATTCGAATAAATAAATTTTACCTAACCAGAAATAAGCAGAGCCTGAAAGCTGATTTTCTGGAAATTTAGTTACAAAATTTTCAAGAGTTTTTTTTGATCTATCAAAATCTTTTTTCCTCATTTGATCTAGAGCAAACTGAAGTTGTGCCTCAGCTGACATATTGATTATTTCTTGATTCTGTTGGTTATTAATTTTTTTTTCTTGTTCTCTTTTCTGAGCTAAATTTTTTGATTCAACATTACCTGATACCTGCTTAGTGTCGGATATGATTAATTTTCCAAGTGTGTTTTCTTCTTTTACCAGGGTTGATTGAGTAATTTCCTCTTTATTTACTTCAGAACCTGTTTTTTTAAACTTAAATTGAATTATTTCAAATTTATCAAATAATTCAGCTTCCAAAGAATTCATATTATTCGATATGTCATCGAGTTTAAATAAAATTTCCTCAAATTGAAGAGTTAAATTTTTAATATCTTTTTCTAAGTCATAAATCCTAATATCTAAAGAAGTAAATCTTTGCATGTCATTTTCTTCTTCATTGGAATAAAGTTTTTTTTTATCAAATGATTTATTGAAAACAGCTTTATTTAAATCACTTACTTCTTCTATGATACGGTCTAACTGCTGTTTGACTGTAAGAGCATCATCAGCAAATGATGAACTGAATATTAAGATAAATAATAGGAATATAAGAGATGTTGAAAAATATTTCATTTTTGAAATAATAATTTTATTTTAGACAAAAATAAGGCGCTAGATATTTCTAGCGCCTATAAAGGAAAACTTTTTAGTTAACTATTGTTACAGATCTTCTATTTTGTGCCCAAGCACCATCATTAGATCCAACTACAGCAGGTCTCTCTTTACCATAAGAAATGGTAGATACTCTATCTGAGGAAATACCGAGGCTTAT
>JABHWG010000165.1 GCA_018657885.1 Pelagibacteraceae bacterium | reverse complement strand
TGCATCATTAATAGCAGCTACAATTAAATCCTCAGTTATTTCTTTATCCTCTGGTTTTAATAAACTTTCATCAAGATTAATTCTCTTAATTTCACCTTTTGCAGTTGCAATAACCTTAACAACACCTCCACCAGAAACACCCTCAACTTCAATAGAGCTAAGCTTCTCTTGTGCGTCTGCCATTTTTTGCTGCAGCTGTTGCGCTTGCTTCATCATATTACCAATATTAACCATTATATCTCCTTTTGCCTTTCATCATCATTTTCGTCTGTTGTCTCATCAACAGTTTCTGTAATATCAGTTATAGAGTGAATACTCAAACCTGGAAGAGCCTCTAATATTTTCTTTACCTGAGGATGATTTTTCATAATTTTTATTTCATTTTGTTGATTAATAACATCTTCATCACTTAAAGAACTTCCAATATTGCTATCTGAAGAATGAATTTGCCATATCCTCCCAGTCCATTTTGAAATTAATTTAGCTATATTGCGATTAAAATGCTGATCCTTTATTACAGAAGTATTTAAGGTTACTTCACCTTCTTTAAAAGAAATTAATTTTACTGAATTATAAAGTTGTGTATGTAATAAAGCTTCTCTTTTCATATAAAAAAAATCAACAAAACTTCTAAAGTTAGTAATACGGATCAGGGGAAAGCCTCCCGTGACTGCGGGCTTATTTTCATAAGTATTAGTCGTATTATTATCTAAATTATTTTTTTTTTTTAAATCAATATCTTTTGATTCTAATTTAACTTGCTCACTTTGCTCAGAAGTGGTCTCTTTAATTTTTTTATTAGGGTTGGGTTCTTTGCTTAAAAAAATTAATCTTAAAAGAATCATTTCACCATGCTGATAAAGATGAAATCCATTTTGTAATTCTTCAAACCCCTTAAAAAGAACTTGCCACATAATACTTAATGAGTTCATAGAAAGTTGATCTGAAAAATATACCCCTTTACTTCTTTCTAATTCAGGTATTGAGATATCATCTTGAATCTCTGGAGAAATCTTTATTTGAGTTATAGAGTGCACAGCACTCAATAATTCTTCAAAAATCATCAATATATCTGCCCCCGAATTATATAGGTCTCTAAATACAGCTAACGACTTAGCGGCATTACCTTTGGCGATATTTTCTATTAAATCATAAATTTTTCCCCTATCAGCAAGTCCTAACATTTTAGTAACTGAATCTACAGAAACAGTCTGGTTGTTATTTATTATTGCCTGATCAAGCAAACTTAATGAATCTCTTACCGAACCATCTCCTGCTCTGACCAAAAGCGCTATAGCACCATCATCAATTTTTACTTTCTCTAACTCAGATATTTTTTTTAAATGCAAACTTAGTTTTAACGACTCAACTCTCTTTAAATCAAAACGTTGGCACCTTGATAAAATAGTTACTGGTATTTTTTTTGCTTCTGTTGTTGCAAAAATAAACTTTACATGTTCGGGGGGTTCTTCAAGAGTTTTTAACAAAGCGTTGAAAGCACTTTTGGACAGCATATGTACTTCATCTATAATAAATATCTTATATTCATTATTTATTGGTTTATATTTTACATTATCTATAATTTCTCTAACATCATCAACGCCAGTTTTACTCGCGGCATCCATTTCTATAACATCTAAATTATGATCTAACTTAATTGAGTTACAAGACTCACAATTTCCACACGGTTCACAAGTATCTTGTTTCTTATTTTGACAATTTAGACTCATTGCAATTAATCTGGCTGTCGTTGTTTTCCCTACACCACGAACACCTGTTAATAAATATGCATTAGCAATTTTATTGGTTGTGATTGCATTAGTTAAAATTTGAACGAGAATATCTTGACCAATTAAATCAGCAAATGTTTGAGGCCTATATTTTCTTGCCAGAACTTTAAAATCTTTAATATCAGTCATAATTTATAAGGAAGGTTACAAGACCCAAATAGACTTACTACAGCTGCTTCTTTTCAGACCTGACTGGATTAATAAGGTATTTGCCCTCAAACCTTCCAATGATACTATAACACTAAAGAGAGGAAAAAATAACTTGTGATTTATCTTTTATGTTTATTTTTTTCTAAATTCAGACTTTTTATAAACACCCAAAATTTTAATTTCTTTGCAGAAAAATTTCATCTCCTCCAAAGCCAATTTTACTGAATCTTGATCAGGATGTCCTTCAAAATCTATATAAAACTGAGCAACATCAAAGCCTTGCGGATGAATGTAACTCTCTAGCTTTGTTATATTGACTCCATTGCTAGCAAAGCCACCTAGACATTTATATAATGAGGCTGGAATACTTCTTACAACAAACACTAGAGTTGTTAAAAGATTTTTTTCCGTCGACTTAATGTCACTTGAATTTTTTGACATTACCAAAAATCTCGTAACATTATTTAATGAGTCTTGAAAATTACTTTCAAGTATTTCTAAATTATATATATCAGCAGCTAATGCAGATGCTATTGCTGCATCTTCTTTACTTTTAAGCTCAGATATTTTTTTTGCAGATCCCGCAGTATCAGCTCCAATAATCATTTCTTTATTTAGTTTAATAATATTATTTCTACATTGAGCGATACCTTGCTCATGACTATGAATTCTTTTTATATCAATAATTTTTGTTCCAGGAATAGCTAATAAGTTATGGTCAACTTCTAAAAAATATTCACCAATAATATTTAAATCTGAGTCTGGTATCAATCTTTGTGTATCTGCCACTCTTCCAGCTTGAGAATTTTCAATTGGGACTAAAGCAATCTCTGCTTTTTCATTTTTCACACATGAGAACATGTCCTCGAAGGTTGAGCATGGAACGCTCTTTGCATCAGGAAAAACATTTTTACCAGCTTGCTCACTATAAGCTCCATAGACTCCTTGAAAGGCAAAACTTTTAATTGATATCATTTTTTTCCTTAATTATTTTTTCTACTATCTTTAAATCTTCAATTGTATCTACACTAATTGCTATATTTTCTACATATGTAATTCCAATTTTTATGCCGGCATCAAGTGCCCTTAATTGTTCTAATTTTTTTTCTATTTCATTTTTTGATGGTGGCAAAGTTATGAATTTTTTTAATGCAGTAGGTCTAAAACTATAAATACCTACATGTTGATATATATTTAATAATTTTCTTTTTGAAGATTTGTAAAAATCAACACTGTTACCTAGAGTATTTAGTTTTTTCCAATCTATTATAACTTTAGTTATATTTTCATTTTTTTCTTCATTTTCTGAAATATTTGTTGAAATTGTTCCAATTTCAAATCCATTTATTAGAGGCAAATTAACACTTTTTATATTTTTAGGATCTATCAAAGGCATATCTCCCTGCAAGTTAATTATACTTTCATATTCGTCTTTATTTTGAAGAGAATTATACGCTGCGAATATTCTATCTGTTCCGGATGGTAAGTCTGGATCAGTCATAATTGCCCTACCTCCAACTGAAGTAATATGATCAAATACTTCTCTCTCGCTGCATGCTACAAATACATCACCTATATTTGCTTTAGTCCCCTGTCTCCAAACTCTTTCTATCATAGGAACTCCAACAATATTAGCCATAGGTTTATTAGGGAAACGTTGTGAAGCCATTCTTGCGGGTATAATTATTGCAGTTTTCATGAATTATGCGACAATTAAGCAGTAATTAATATTTTCTTGAGCGTTTTCATTTCTATTCATTTTAAAAAAAATCTATATATGTGTTTTACACATGTCTGGACTTGAAGTTAACAAAATTTTGGCTTCCATTATAGTAGCAATCCTTGTGGTAACGGTTATTGGCCACCTTGGAGATATAATAGTTGATGTAGAGCATCACGAAATGGAAGAAACTGCCTATAAAATTGATGTGCCAGAGTCAAGTGAAGCAGCACCAGGAGTTGTGCCTAAAGAAGAATTTACAGAACCAATATCACTTTTGTTAACAAGTGCCTCTTTAGAAAAAGGAGAGAAGCTATTTAAAAAATGTAGCTCTTGTCACAATTACAATAAAGGTAGCGCAAATAAAGTTGGACCGAATTTATGGAATCTAGTCAAAAGACCTAAGGCTAGTGTTGATGGTTTTGCTTATTCAAAAGCCTTATCAGAATATGGTGGTGAATGGGGTTATGAAGAAATTGCAGAGTTTTTATATAAGCCAAAGAAATATATTAAGGGAACTAAAATGAATTTTGCAGGCTTAAAAAAAGTTCAAGATAGAGCAAATTTAGTTCTATTTTTAAGAGATCAATCTGAAAACCCAGTTCCTCTTCCATAATTTGATCAATGAATAATTCCTATCAGGAATATTTAAATTTTTCACACAAGCTAGCAGATGCAGCGAGTGAAACTTCTATGCAATATTTTAGAACATCATTAGATATTGATAATAAAAGTGATGATAGTCCTGTAACTATTGCTGATAAAAACACAGAATTGAAAATAAGATCTTTAGTAGAAAAAGAATATCCTAATCATGGAATTCTAGGAGAAGAATTTGATAGTAGTAATCCTGATGCTGATTTTGTGTGGGTTATTGACCCAATTGATGGAACAAGAAGTTATATTGCCGGTCATAAAGATTTTGGCAATTTAATTTCTTTAACGCATAATAAAAAGCCTATCATTGGAATAATAAATTGCCCAGCTCATAACGAAAGATGGGTAGGAGTTATCAATCAACAATCTACATATAATCACGAACCAGCAAATACATCTGAGGTAAAAAATATTGAAGATGCATATCTTTTTACTTCTGGTTTGTATTTTGAAGAGCCTCAATTAAGAAATGCGGTAGATAAAATTAATAAAAAAGTAAGATATTATCGCTATGGTGGTGATTGTTATATGTATGGAATGCTTACCTCAGGATTAATTGATATTGTGATTGAGGATACTCTTAAGGCGCATGATTATATGGCTTTAGTTAATGTAATTGAAGGAGCCGGAGGTCAAATTAGTGATAAATTTGGAAATGCCATTTCTACAGATTCTCAAGGAAGTGTGGTAGCTTCAGCTAATAAAGAGCTTCATTCAAAGTTAATTTCAATAATTAATGAATGAATTTAATTTAAATTTAATTTAAATTAATTATATTACCTTTATGAATATCTTAAAAATAATTGCATTTACTTCAGTTTTTTTAATCACTCAAAATATTTACGCAAAAACAACAATCTCACATGCAATTGCTATGCACGGTGAGCCGAAATATGCCGAAGATTTTATTAGTGTGGAATATATTAGTAATAGCGCAGAGAAAGGTGGGGCAATTGTAAGAAGTGCTATCGGAAGTTATGATACCTTTAATCCTTTTACATTAAAGGGGAGCTCTCCTGCTGGAATAGGTTTGTTATTTGAAAGTTTAACACTTGGATCGAGTGATGAAGCATTTACTGAATATGGACTCTTAGCAAAAAATATTGAGTGGCCAGAAGATAGATCGTGGGTGTCATTTACTTTAAGAAAAGAAGCTGAATGGCATGATGGAAAAAAAATCACCAGTGAAGATATTATATGGACTTTTAATACTTTAATGGAAAAAGGACATCCATTCTATGGATATTATTATGGGGACATTAAAGAGGTCATAAAAATTTCAGAGGATAAGGTTAAATTCATTTTTGCTACTAATACGAATAAAGAACTGCCATTAATTGTTGGTCAACTTCCAGTTCTTCCAAAACATTATTGGGAAAATAAAAACTTTGAAGAAACAACTCTGGATATGCCTTTAGGAAGCGGTCCTTATAAAATAAAATCCTTTGATGCTGGTAGATCAATAACATATGAACTTAATGAAGATTATTGGGGTTTTAAAAATAATGCCGTTCCAATTAAAGTTGGAAAAGATAATATTGGTACAATAAGATATGATTATTATAAAGATAGAGGTGTTGAAAGAGAGGCTTTTAAATCTGGGGAAATAGATTTCTTTTCTGAAAATACTTCAAAAGAATGGGCCACTGGTTATAATATAGGTGCTGTAGAAGAAGGATTGATAAAAAAAGAACTAATTAGTCATGAAAATCCTCAAGGAATGCAGGCATTTGCTTTCAATACACGAAAAGAGATTTTTAAAGATAAAAGAATAAGAAAGGCTCTTGCTTATGCTTTTGATTTTGAGTGGACTAATAAAAATTTATTTTATGGTGCATATAACAGAACAGATAGTTTTTTTGAAAACTCTGAACTAGCTTCTTATAACCTTCCTTCAGAAAAGGAACTTCAGTATTTAAATCCATATATTGATTTGCTTCCAAAAGAAGTGTTTAATTCAAAGTTTCAAAATCCATATACTGATGGTTCAGGATTTATAAGAAAAGAACTTCAAGAAGCAACTAACTTAATTAAAGCTGCTGGGTGGATCTTACAAGATGGTAAATTAGTTAACTCTAAAAACCAACCCTTCGAATTTGAAATATTATTAGTATCTCCAGCATTTGAGAGAATTGTATTACCTTTTATTGATAATTTAGAAAAACTAGGAATCAATGCTACTTTAAGAACCGTAGATAGCTCACAGTATCAAAAACGAATTGAAAGTTTTGATTTTGACATGATTGTTTATACTTTTTCACAAAGTTTATCTCCAGGAAATGAGCAAAGAAACTTTTGGGGCTCTAATGCTGCTGATACAAATGGCTCACGTAACGTAATTGGAATAAAAAATGAAATTGTAGATAGTTTAATTGAAAAACTTATTAATGCAAAGGATAGACAGGATTTAATAACTATTACCAGAGCGCTAGATCGAGTTTTGTTATGGAATTATTATGTTATTCCACAGTGGCATATTTCTGCATACAGAGTGTTATATTGGGATATGTTTGATCAACCTAAGAAAAAACCTAAATATTCCCTTGGGTTTGATACGTGGTGGATTAATCAAAATAAATTTGACTTAATTAATTCTCAAAGATCAGCAAACTAAAAAGTTAAAATCTTCTATAAATAATATAAAACTATCTGAGCATGGGTGCTTATTTAATTAGAAGAATACTCCTAATATTTCCAACGCTTTTTGGAATAATGTTAATTAACTTTGCTGTTATACAAATTGTTCCAGGTGGCCCAGTAGAGCAAATGATAGCACAAATGACAGGAACAGCTGTTGAGTCAACTGCTCGTTTTTCAGGCGGGGGTGAAGGTGAATTAAGTACAAGTTTTGATGCTTCCAGCTTTGATGATGGCGACTCAAAATATAGAGGGGCTCAAGGTTTAGATTCTGATATCATTAAAGAGATTGAAGTGATGTACGGTATGGATAAACCAGCTCATGAGCGATTTTTCAAGATGTTGAAAAGTTATATTTTTTTTGATTTTGGTGAAAGTTTTTTTCGTGATCAAAAAGTAACTGCATTAGTATTAGATAAATTGCCTGTGTCAATCTCTCTTGGTTTATGGACAACATTATTAGTTTATTTAATTTCTATTCCACTTGGCATAAGAAAGGCAATAAATGATGGCTCGAGATTTGATATAATCTCAAGCAGTATAGTGACTATAGGCTACGCAATTCCAAATTTTTTATTTGCTGTCATACTAATTGTTTTTTTTGCTGGTGGTCGTTTTTATGATATTTTTCCATTACGGGGTTTGGTGTCAGAAAATTTTGAAGAACTCAATCTTTTATCTCAAATTAAAGATTATTTTTGGCATTTAACACTCCCATTATTAGCTATGATTGTAAGTGGTTTTGCTGGGTTAACATTTTTAACAAAAAATTCATTCATCGATCAAATTAATCAACAATATGTAATGACTGCAAGAGCTAAAGGGTTATCTGAAAGAAAAGTAATCTATGGACATGTTTTTAGAAATGCTATGCTAATAGTAATTGCTGGTTTTCCTTCAGCATTCATTGGAATTTTGTTTTCAAGCTCTTTATTTATTGAAGTAATATTCTCATTAGATGGTTTAGGTTTGCTCGGATATGAAGCTGCTCTAACGAGAGATTATCCTGTTATATTTGCCACATTATATTTCTTTTCATTACTTGGTTTAATTATGGGTATCATTGGTGATTTTATGTATTCATTAATTGATCCAAGAATTGACTTTGAGTCTAGAGAATGAAAAAATTATCACCAATAAATAAGCGACGTTTGAGTAACTTTGTTTCAAACAAAAGAGGATTTTATTCTTTTTGGATTTTTTTTATTTTATTCATGATTACATTATTTTCTGATTTTATAGCTAATGAAAAACCATTGCTGATCAAATATGAAAATAGATTTTATTATCCTATTTTTCAAACCTATGCTGAAACTATTTTTGGTGGTGATTTTGAAACAGAAGCTGATTACAGAGATCCTTTTGTAAAAGATTTAATCAACTCAAAAGGGTGGATGATTATGCCAATCATACCTTATAAATATAATACAATAATAAGAGACATGGATAGTCCAGCACCATCTCCCCCAAGTAAAAAAAACTGGTTAGGAACAGATGATCAAGCAAGAGATGTCTTAGCTAGACTGTTATATGGTTTTAGAATTTCAATCTTATTTGGCTTCACATTAACTTTTTTCTCAATGATAATTGGAGTCTCAGCTGGAGCTGTGCAAGGATATTTTGGAGGTAAAACTGATTTATTTTTTCAGCGATTTATGGAGGTTTGGTCTGCAATACCAACATTATATATTTTAATAATTCTTGCCAGTGTCATTCAACCAAATTTTTGGTGGTTATTAATTATTTTGCTTCTTTTTAGTTGGATGGGTTATGTGGGAGTAGTAAGAGCAGAATTTTTAAGAGCTAGAAACTTTGATTACATTCGAGCAGCTAAAGCTCTTGGTGTCAGCACGTCAAAAATTATTTTTAGACACATGATACCAAATGCTACTGTTGCCACTATAACTTTTCTTCCATTTAGCTTAAGCGCCTCTGTAACTGCACTATCTGGATTAGATTTCTTAGGATTTGGTTTACCTCCAGGATCTGCATCACTTGGTGAGATGGTAAACCAAGGTCGTAATAATTTACAAGCACCATGGCTAGGCCTCACAAGTTTTTTTACACTAGGCTTAATGCTTGGTCTTTTAGTTTTTATCGGAGAAGCAGTAAGGGATGCCTTAGACCCTAGGAAAACTTTTAATTAAGATGAGTAATATTATTTCAATTAAAGATTTAACTATTAGTTTTGAAAAAAATCAAAAAGTAGTTAATCAAATAAACTTAGATATACCGCAAGGTAAAACTGTTGCAATTGTGGGCGAGTCTGGCTCTGGCAAAACTTTATCAGCATTAAGTATTTTAAAACTGCTACCTAGTAGTGCTAAAATTGATCAAGGAAGCATAATATTTAATAACAAAGACTTACTTAAACTTCCATTAAAAGAAATAGAAAGGATTAGAGGTAATAAAATTTCTACAATATTCCAAGAACCAATGTCGAGCTTAAATCCTTTACATACGATAGATAAGCAAATCAAAGAAATTATAAGCACACATAATGAAGTAAATAATAAAGATCTTAAACTAAGGGTTTTAGAGTTACTAAAAGAAGTAAACTTAGAGGATTTATCAAATAGACCCAATATATATTCTTATGAATTGTCTGGGGGACAACGACAAAGAGTTATGATTGCCATGAGCATTGCTAATAATCCTGATTTATTGATTGCTGATGAACCAACGACAGCTTTGGATGTAACAATACAACTTCAAATTTTAGAACTATTGAATAAAATTCAAGAACAAAGAAAAATGTCAATTTTATTTATTAGTCATGACTTAGGAGTGGTTAATAAAATTGCAGATTATATTTATGTTATGAAAGATGGAAATATTATTGAGCACGGTGAAAAATTTCAGATTTTCAATAATCCAAGAGAGCTTTACACTCAACAATTAGTAAGCTTTCAAAACAAAATAAGAAAAAATACAAATAAAAAAACATTAGAAATTTTAAAAATTAAAGATCTAAAAGTTTGGTACCCAATCAAAAAAGGGCTTTTTAAAAAAACTGTT
>JABHWG010000102.1 GCA_018657885.1 Pelagibacteraceae bacterium | reverse complement strand
GGATTCGAACCCTCGGTAGTATTGCTACTACACACACTTTCCAAGCATGCTGATTAAAAACAAAATGAAGGGTTTCTAAGGAAAAATTAATAGTTAAATTTAATAAAAAAATGATGGTAATGTTGTCGTATGGTTGTCGAGAAATTTACAATTAATCAAGATAATGTTGGGGAGTTATTTAAATTAATTTATATTTTTTTCAGATTAGAGGCATGATATTCTATATGCTGTTCTATAAATGAATGAATAAAATAATATCCATGATCGTACCCCTTATGTTTATTTAAAGATAATTTTTGATCTACTGAATTACAAGCTTCTACAAAATCATCAATATAAAGATCTTTCAAAAATTCATCATCTAAACCGACATCAATTTTTATATCAGCAAATTTTTTTTTCGATTGCTTAACCAACATTATAGGATCATAAAGATTTAACTCTTCTTCATTATTATTAAAATAATTAGCAAATACATCTTTAGCAAAAGAACTATGGTGAAGAGAGCATATAGGGGAAATAGCAGATACCGTTTTATATAAATCATTTTTTAAAGCGCATTGTAAAGCCCCGCCGCCGCCCATGGAATGACCAAATATACCTACTTTAGAATTACTAAATTTATAATTATTGGCAATTATATCAGGTAATTCCTTCGTAATATAATCATACATATTATAATTTTGAGACCAAGGTTCTTGAGTTGCATTGAGATAAAACCCTGCTCCACAACCAAGCTTATAATTCTCATCATCGGGAATATTTTCACCTCTTGGACTGGTATCAGGAACAATAACAGCCATTTGATTCTTAGAGGCAAACTTTTGAAATCCTGATTTTTGAATAAAATTTTGCTCAGTACATGTGATACCACTTAAAAAATATAAGACAGGAACATCAGTACAGTTATCAGGTGAGTATAATGCAAATTGCATATCACATTTCGTTACCTTTGATGGATGACGATAAACTTCCTGATAACCTTGAAAAGAACGATGCTTCTCTATTAATTTCATAATTAATAATTAATTACACTTCTAATAGATTTTCCTTCATGCATTAAATCAAAAGCAGTGTTAATTTCCTCTAAAGGAAATTCATGAGTAATCAAATCATCGATATTGATTTTTTTTTCCATATACCAATCCACAATTTTTGGTACATCTGTTCTTCCTTTTGCTCCTCCAAAAGCAGTACCTCTCCACACTCTACCAGTGACTAATTGAAAAGGTCGTGTTGCTATTTCTTGACCAGCTCCAGCAACTCCAATGATAATTGATTCTCCCCATCCTTTATGACAGCATTCTAAAGCTTGACGCATTACATCTACATTACCAATACATTCAAAACTATAGTCTGCCCCTCCATCAGTTAATTCAATTATTTTCTCTTGGAGTTTATTGCCTTCATAATCACTAGGATTTAAAAAGTGTGTCATCCCAAACTTTCTTGCCACTTCTTCTCTGTCTGCATTAAGATCAACTCCTACAATAACTTTAGCTTTAACCAGTCTGCAACCCTGAAGAACATTTAACCCAATACCTCCTAAACCAAAGACAACAGCAGTTGCTCCTTCTTCCATTTTTGCTGTATTCATCACGGCTCCAAGTCCTGTTGTAACACCACATCCAATATAGCAAATCTTATTAAAAGGAGCGTCTTGTCTGATCTTAGCAAGCGCAATTTCAGGTACAACCGTATAGTTTGCAAATGTTGATGTGCCCATATAATGAAAAAGAGGCTTTCCGTTATAAGAAAGGCGACTCGTCCCATCAGGCATTAATCCTTTGCCTTGCGTTTCTCTTATAGCTTGACACAAATTCGTTTTACCAGAAAGACAAAATTTACACTTTCTACATTCAGGAGTATATAATGGAATAACATGGTCATCTTTTTTTAAAGACTCTACTCCCTCCCCAATCTCAACAACTACACCAGCTCCTTCGTGCCCTAAAATAGAAGGAAACAAACCTTCAGGATCCTTTCCTGACAAAGTATAAGCATCTGTATGACAAACTCCTGTTGATTTAATCTCAACAAGAACTTCTCCAGCTTTAGGTCCTTCTAAATCAATATGATCAATTACTAATGGTTTAGCTTTCTCTAATGCAATCGCAGCTTTAACTTTCATTTATTTCTCCCAATCATTTTTTCTTTTTTTCTCTTTTGTCGGCTCTTTTTTCTTTAATGTTTTTTTTAGGCTTTTTAACTTCTTTTCTTTTATTTAATCCTTTTGCCATATTGAATTACTCCTATCCTTACTTATTCTAAATCATTTTTTCATCAAAAGTTATCTTACCACAATAACATAAGAACTTTAAATATTTTGATCAATTCCTTTAATTATGCTTAAGAATTCTGTTGCTGATATAAATTGCTTGCAATCTAATGTGAATCAACTAACATTAGATCTCTTTGAAAAAGAGATACGAATTATAAGATTTGCAAGTAATCATTCAGAAGCTAGGAGAAATATTATGTCTAAAAAATTTAGCGGTGGTTGTGACCATATAAATACTCATTCTTCAAGTAATCCAATTGATAATCACACTTGTCATTGTTCTGTTTGCAAGCGAGTAACTGGACAACCTACAACCCATGTTGCTTTTTTTAATCATGGAGATTTAGAAGTCGATAATTCCGAAAAGATGAATAAACAACCATTTAATGATCAAAATCCTAATGGACCTTTGGAGTTGTGTACCTGTTCAGAGTGTGGGACACCTTTAATGTTAGATGATAAGCTAGGTAGAATTAGGGTGATAGTACCAAACATTATGGGATATGAAGAAGGGTTTCCAGCACCTACATATCATGCCTTTTATGATCCAGCTACTGGTGTTCCAAGACCTGATGATGGAAGAGAAGTTTATGAAGGACTTCGTCCAGAGTTTGTTTGGCCTCCTGAAAAATAATTTTTTTCATTGCATTATTGCTCTACCACCGACTACGAGGAATGTTGATAAAAACATATTTTCAAATGTGATATATGTGTGTCGAAACACTTTTTTTTGTTGAAAAATCGTTAAAGAAAAATAACTAGTTTATGGCGGAGAGAGAGGGATTCGAACCCTCGATAGTGTTGCCACTATACACGCTTTCCAAGCGTGCTGATTAAACCGCTCTCACATCTCTCCTATTTGATTACTATCAATCTTTTCTTGTTTTTTAAATTAGTAATAACATGGATAAGACAAAATGAAAAAATAAATTATGACGAAATTACAATAAGGGTTTTTTACAATGTTTGAATAAATTTAAATAATTATCAAAATCAATGTAATTTTTTTCATTTACTATTTCTTATAAAAATAACAAAAGAATTTTCCACTTGTCTGTTATAGATTTATACATTATTCATTTTTTAAAAAATAAAAAAACTTATAAAATTAAAAAAACTTTATGATATGCAAAATATGTGATTCTAAAAAAATATTTGAGTTAATTAATTTAGGAAGACAACCTTTAGCAAATAAATATCCAAAAAATAAATATGAAATATCAAAAGAAAAAAAATTTTATCTAAAAATATTATTTTGCAAAACATGTAGATCAGCACAAATAAAAAAAATAATAGATAGAAAGTATTTATTTGAGGATTATTATTATTTATCTTCAGTAAATAAAAAATTAAAATCACATTTTGAAAAATTAGCTAAAACATTAACAAAATATAAATTTGTTATTGATATAGGTTCTAATGATGGCGTGTTGCTAAGACCACTAAAAAAACTAAAAATAAAAGCTTTAGGTATTGATCCATCTATTAATGTTGGAAAAATTGCAAATGATAACGGATTGAAAACCTTTATAGGTTTTTTTGACAAACCAATTATCAAAGAAATACTTAGTAAATATCCAAAACCAGATTTGATAGTTGCCTCAAGTGTAGTTACACATTTAGACAACCCAAAAAAATTTGCTAAAAATATTAAATTACTTTTGGAAAAAAATGGTGATTTAATTATTGAAATTGAATATTTGCAAAATATTTTAAAAAACCATGAGTTTGAAAGATTTTACTTTGACAGACCTTTTTATTACTCTGCATATTCGATAAATAATTTATTTAAAAAAGTAAACATGTCACTTTATGATATAGAGCTAATTGAAGCTCATGGAGGTTCATTACGTTGCTATATTAAAAATATTAAAGATTTTAAAAAAACTATTAGATGCAGGAATATATTAAATAATGAGTTTAAAAAATTAAATATTAATTCATTTAAAATTTTTAATAATAAAATTATAAAAGAAGCTGAGAAATTTAAATATAATCTTCTAAGATTTAAAAAACAAAAAAATACTGTAATTGGATATGGCGCCCCAGCTAGAGTTTCTACCATTACAAATTTTGCTAATATAGACTCTAGCTTAATTGATTACATAATTGATGATAGTCCATTAAAACAAAACAGATATTCCCCTGGAAAGCATATTAGGATCTTACCAAAAAAAAAAAATATAAATAATAAAATTCAAAATGTGATAGTTTTTGCTTATGAATATTTTGATGATATAAAAATGAAATTTAACAAATATAATGTTATTTTTTTTAAACCTATTCCATTTAAAAGGATTAAATGAATAATTTATTAAATGATGATATCGAAAAAATTTTTTTAAATACAAAAAAAATTGCAAAATCACTAGAAGGTAAAAAAATCTTAATAACAGGTGGTAATGGATTTTTGGGAAAATATTTTGTTGAGATATTTAGAAGATACAACAAATTCTTGAATAAAAAAATAGAGTTAATAGTCTATGATAACAACTTAAAAAAAAATTTTTACGAAAGAAAAAATAAAATTAGCTTTATAAAAAAAGATGTATCTGAAAAAATAGTTATAAAGAAAAAAATTGATATAATTATTCATGCAGCAGGTATTGCAAGCCCATATTTTTATAGAAAAAAACCCATAGATACTCTTGATGTTGCAATAAATGGTACTAGAAATTGCCTTGAGATTGCAAAAAAAAATAATTCTAAATTCATCTTTTTTAGTTCGAGTGAAATATATGGTGATCCAGATTCAAACAATATTCCCACAAAGGAATCCTACAGAGGTAATGTAAGCACTCTTGGCCCTCGAGCATGCTATGATGAAAGTAAAAGACTGGGTGAGACTCTCTGCTACATCTATAATAAGTATTATAAAATTCATACTAATATAATAAGACCATTTAATATCTATGGTCCTGGAATGGGACAATACGATTACAGAATTTTCCCAAATTTTATTAGCAATATATTAAATAAAAAGCATATCAAAATTTATGGATCAGGTAATCAAACAAGAACTTATTGTTATATTACTGATGCTCTTGAAGGTTTTATAAGAGTCATATGTTTAGGTAAATCCGGGGAGGCTTATAATATAGGAAATAATAAACCAGAAATTTCAGTAAAAAATATATTTAGAGTATTTAAAGATATTCACAAAAGTAGAATACATGCAGATTTAGTAAATCATCCAAAATCTTATCCTAATGATGAGCCTAAAAGAAGATGTCCTGACTTAAAAAAATCTTATAAACATCTTCGATATAAACCTAAAGTAAAACTAAAACACGGATTACAGAAATATCTTGATTGGGCTAAAATTTTTTACAAATATTAAAATGCTTAATATTGGTATTATTGGTTGTGGAAATTGGAGCTTAAAAGTTTTAGAAGAAATAGAGAGAAACAAAAATTTTAATTTAAAATCAATACTTTGTAGAAATTATAATTTAAAAAATATCAAATTTAAAAATAAAATTAAAATATATGAAGATATTGAGAAATTTTTTCACCAAAACCTTAATGATTGTGTGTATGTCGCAGGAACTCCAGAACTTAATTTACAAGCAGTTAAATTAGCTAAAATAAATAATATCCCTTTGGTTTTAGAAAAACCTATTAGTAATAGTTATATGAAATCAAAAGAATTGCAGCTTATAGCAAACAAAAATAAATTAGTAATTTTACCAAACTTGACTAACTATTTTTCAGAATCTTTTGTTTACTTTAAAAATTTTGTTGAGGAAAATTTTTTTGAAATAAATAAAATTATTATATATGAGGGTGGTAATGGACCTTTTAGAAGTAATATCCACCCTATTTGGGACTGGGGATTTCATTCATTTTCAACTTTAATAAAAATTTTTGAAAATAAAAAATTTTCACAGATTAAAAAAAAAGAAATCAAAAAAAATAACTCTTATCAAAATGGCATTATTACAAAATTTAACTTTAAAATAGACTCTAGATTTGAAGTAAAGCTAATTACTGGAAATTTATTTAAGAAAAAAATAAGAAAAATCAAAATTTTATTAAAAAATAATCATGTCTTACAACTTAATATGATTAGTCATATAATATATTTAAATGGAAATATTGTTTTTGAAAATAAAAGAACACCAATACAATCACTCTTAAAAAAATTTGACAGAGCTATTAAGGAAAAAGATACTGACTTATCTCAAAACCTAATTAATATTTCTTGCAAAACAACAAAAATTTTAGAAGATTTTTATAATTGTTAAGAAAATTTAAAAAAAGTAAGATATATTAAATATTTTTTTATCTTCTACTAATTTTTTTATAGTCAGAATATCAAAAATTATATCTTTTCTTAGTTTTTGGCCAACTTTTATTGTTTTTTCAAAAAGATATAAATTAAATCTATTATTTAAATTTATTTTTCTTGAAAAATTTCCATCTAAATTAGATCTTATTTCAATTACATTTATTGCATCAGGGACAAATAATAGATTACTAATTGCAGCACCATTAAGAATAATAATATTCTTTGCTTCGGAAAATTGCTTAATTTGTTCTTCTATAGATAAAGTGGCACAATCGATTATGTCATAATTATATTTTTGTAAAATCTTGATTAAATCACTTTCATTTAACACTTTTCTACTGATTGTATTTCCTCTCATTACATACAAATTTCTTTTTTTTCCTTTTTAATAGTGTTACTTAATAACTTGTGAAAAAAAGATGAGGTGGTTATTCTAACCATTACTCTCGCTCTTTCTTCCGTTAAAATACCTGACTCATAATTTAATAGACTATTTCCTGCTATCATTCCATTGCAACTTGCAGCAGCAATTAATTCAGGATCTAAATTCAATAAATTATTTTCTTGAGCTTTAAGTAAAGTGAATTGAAACAACAATAGAAGATTAAAAATTAAAATACAATTTTTAAAAGCATTAACAATCCTAACAAAAACTTTGATAAAAACAACAATGATTACGTAGCAAATTTTTAAAAAAAAAGTTTTTTATTATAATTGGCTTATTAATATAGATTAGATTTTGGCGGAGAGAGGGGGATTCGAACCCTCGTGTGGCCGCCCGCGCCGTGTGCCAAAGAACGCTCAACAAGAAGGTTTTTAGGTGGTAGAATGATCCCAATGAAAATTTTCAGAATTATTATATTCTTTAAATTTATTTAATAAATACTCATACCTTTTGTCTTGAGATTGTTTATCTGCCATATTAGAATCCAAATAACTTAATTCAATTTTATTCCAAACATCAACTAGATATAATTTTTAGTGTAAAATTTCGAAAACCTTTGAACATCTATTGACAAATCAGTATTCGTAATTTTTTTCAATATAAGTTTATCATTCTTATCATTTTTATTAATTATATTATCAACACAAAAATATAATAAATGATCAAGTTTAATAATTTTAGAAATTTGTGCAAAATGATCTCTAGCTAAATTAGTAAATTTAAAATCAGTACTAGAGCAGAACCAATCTTCATCCTTTTTATTAATATCATGAACAATTTCAATTACTTGAGTACTTTTTTTACAAAAAATTAGATTGGCTAAACCAGCACCGTGCATGGAAATAATTATTTTAGCATTACTAAATAAGGAAATTTGATCATTAAAATTGTATTTGCTTAATTCAACTATTTTAAAATTTTGTTTTTTTAAAAATTGTATTAGCTTCTCTTCATTAATTATTTTTCGATTTTTAGAGTCTTTTCTAACAATATAGATTTTTTCTTCTTTTTGAAATTTCATATAATTACTAAAAGTTCTTCTGTAAAAAAATATTTTTTCCTCTAGACTTAAGTTAATTGGGATAAAAGAATCTTTAAAAAGATAACTGCCTTTTTCCAAAAATATGATTTCTTTATCTATTTTTAATTCATTTAAAATAAATTGGACTAAATAATTAGATTGTAAATATTCAGATGAAAATATTACTTTATCAATTTTTTTTAAAATATGTTTATTTAAAGCAAATAATCTTGGCAGCCAATCAATCAATAAATGATAATAGTTATTTGATGATCCTACAACAAATGCTTTGTTAAAACTGATCATTTGATTAGTATTTTCTCTAATAAAGTTATAATATTTTTTGCTAAAAAAAATTTCATATTTAAATCTAGAATAATTCGAAAATAATCCAGTTGATGTTTCATATGATTTAATTGAAATAGGGAAAAAAAATTTTGTATCAATAATAAAATCTGTATTTAAATAATTAAACGAAAATTTATCTATATAAATATTTTTTAACTCTTTATATAAATTTGAATTTTTAATATTTTCTATTTCTATATTTTTTATCATTTTAATTATTTCAAATTTCTTAATCTAATTTTTATTAAATCAGTAAACATATTAAGTGAGTCTGATTATACATTAACACTTTTAGAATGTGTAAATATTTATTCAACTTATCCATCAAGAATAATTAATTTAAATAATAATTGGAGAAGGTTAAAGATTAATTGGAATATTTATGAATGTTCTTACTTTTAATTATCATTCATTTTAAGGGCATTTAAAAAAGCATTTTGAGGGATATCAACTTTTCCAAATTGTCTCATTCGTTTCTTTCCTTTTTTTTGTTTATCAAGAAGTTTATTTTTACGAGTTACATCACCACCATAAAGTTTTTGTGTAACATCTTTTCTAAAAGAAGCTACTGTTTCTCTCGCGATGATTTTACCTCCTATTGCTGCCTGAATTGCAACTTTAAATTGCTGTCTTGGTATAAGTTCTTTAAGACGTTCACACAAAGCTCTTCCTCTTTGTTGCGATCTATCTCTATGTACAATTAGTGATAATGCATCAACAGGGTCTCCATTGATCTTAATTGCTACTTTAACTAAGTTATTTATTTCGTAACCTATTATTTCATAATCAAAACTAGCATAACCTTTTGTAATTGATTTTAGTCGATCATAAAAATCAAAAACAACCTCGTTTAAAGGTAATTTATATTCTACCATTGCTCTTGTACCTGCGTAATTTAGATTAACTTGTATT
>JABHWG010000163.1 GCA_018657885.1 Pelagibacteraceae bacterium | reverse complement strand
TGACTGTCCTACTAACCCGATTGATGTGCAAGATTCTCTTAAAAAAGTTACTAATTTTTATGATACAATTCTAAAATCAAAAACTATTCCATTATCAATTGGTGGTGATCATCTCGTGTCTCTTCCTATTCTTCGAGCTTTAGCAAAAAATAAACCGGTGGGGATGTTTCAGTTTGACTCTCATTCAGATACTTGGGATACTTATTTTGGAGGTTTCAAATATACACACGGAACTCCTTTTCGAAGAGCAATTGAAGAAAATCTTATCGATCCAAAAAAATATGTTATTTTAGGATTACGAGGTGGTTTATATGACCCTAATGATCTTACATGGGCAATTGAACAAGGAGTAACAATTATCTCAACTGATAAGTTTTATCAAATTGGAATAAAAGAAAGTTTGAAAATAATTAATGATATTATTGGTGATACCCCAAGTTATTTTACCTTCGATATTGATGGTATTGACCCAACATTTGCTCCTGGAACAGGGACACCTGAAGTTGGAGGAATTAATGTTCGAGAAGCTCAACTATTGATTAGAGGTTTAAGTAATTTAAATTTTATAGGAGCTGATGTTGTAGAGGTTTCTCCACCTTTTGATATAAATAATATGACTTCATTAGTTGGCGCCACAATTGCTTTTGAAATATTGTGTACTATGACAAAAACAAATTAATATTAATTCATTAAAACAAATAAGAAAAAGAAATATTTTTAATTTCATAGGAAATTTAAATTTTTATAAAATAATCAATTCCAATATACACCGGTGTTGTAATCAAATTTATTTAATGAATTATCTTTTATTTTTACAGAATAACCTGGTTTGGTTGGAGTAACATAACTACCATTAATTATTTGTGCTGGATTTTCAAAATGCTCTGAACAACTATCAGCATACTCACATAAAAAAAAGGTATTATTAGAAAATAAAAACTTATTAATTATATTTATATGTTGCACATATTCGCATAAACCTACACCCCCAGCATGAGGAATTACAGGTATATCAAACTTGCTAGACATTAATAATACTGGAATTATCTCATTAAGACTTGCTAATCTACAGCTATCTATTTGAGAAAAATCTAATGAATTATTTTCAATAAATTGCTTAAATAATATTTTATTTTGAATCATTTCTCCAGTTGCCAATTTTTCTCCTGGGTGAGCATCTTTAATTTTTCTGAAACCTAAAATATCATCTGTGCTTGTTGGTTCCTCAAAGAATAAAATATTATATTTTTTTAATTCATTAATATTTTCTATAGAATCTTTCACACTCCAGATCTGATTTGAGTCAACCATTAAAATATTTTCATTTCCGATAACATTTCTAATTATATCACATCTATGAATGTCTCTTTCTATATCCTGACCAACTTTCATTTTAAAATGTGTCCATCCTTTTTGTAAATACTCATTAGCTAATTTTTTCATTTTTTCATCAGAATACCCAAGCCAACCTGCTGCAGTTGTATATGCTGGAAAGATAGTAGATTCCAACACATCTAAATTATTTGGAATAATTTTTTTCTTTTCTTTTATAATTTCTATAGCCTCATCTTCAGTTATTACATCATTGATATATGAAAAACTTACTTTTTTGAGTAATTCTTCAGGTTGAAGATCAAGAACATATTTCCATAAAGGTTTATTATAATATTTTGAAATTAAATCCCAAATTGCATTAAAAAAAGCAGCAGCAGCTAAATGAACTACCCCTTTATTTGGGCCAACCCAACGAAGTTGGCTATGATCAGTAACTTGATACCATATAAATAATAGATTTTTTTCAAGCTCATCTATTTCACGATTAATTATAAAGTCTTTAAAATAGTCAATGCTTTTGCAACAGAGATCATTTCCTTTGCCAATAGTAAAGGTCAAACCAACTCCACTTAAATTATTGTCATCTGTTAAAATAGTTACATAGGTTGCTGAATAATCACAATCAATATGTAAAGAATCTGTGCCTATATTATCTTTAGATGTAGGAAACCTAATATCTCTAACTATTACATCAATTATTTTCATGGTAACACACATCTTTCATCAATAATATTTGCATTTTTTAATTCAGCCCATAAATCATTAGGAATGTTAACATTTAATTTAGAAATATTATCTTCAATTTGCTCAATTCTATCCATACCTATTATCATTGATGAAATTTGTATATTAGCATAGCAAAATTGTAATGCCGCGGTAGATACGGAAATTTTATATTTCTCACAAATTTTTGAAATTTTATTATATTTTATCTTTATATCTTCAGGAATCTTATCATAAAAATAAGTTATATGATCAGCAGTACCTTTAGCAAGAATTCCAGAATTAAAAACTCCTGCAAGAATTATTCCAATATTTTTTTCTTCTGCAATTGGTAAGCAATCATTGAGCGCGCTTTGATCTAATAACGTATATCTACCTGCTAATAATATACAGTCAAATTCACCTTCTTCTGCAAATCTTTTGCATATATCAGAATTATTTACACCTACTCCAATTGCCTTAATAACTTTTTCTTCTTTTAATTTAGTTATTGCCTTGTAAGCTCCCTTCATTGCGATTTTAAAATAATGATCTACCTGATCTCCATAGGTATATGTATCAACGTCATGAATTAAACATATATCAATTTTTGATGCAGCTAATCTATTTAAAGATTGCTCAAAAGATTTCATTATTCCATCATATGAATAATCTATATTTGGAATGAAATTTAATCCACCTACCCATTTTCCTCTATTTATATTTTCTTCTTTTTCTGGCGTTAAATATCTTCCAACTTTTGTAGATAAATAATAACTATCTGACTTTAATGTTTTTAGAAAATTCCCTAAACGATGTTCACTTAGTCCATAACCATAGAAAGGAGAGGTGTCGTATAGATTAATTCTAGAATTATAACAATTTTCTAATATTTTGTAACAATTTGGATCCTCTAATTTTTCAAATAGGTTACCAATTGGAGCTCCTCCAAAACCTATTGCTGATAAATCAATATCTGTATTACCTAATTTTCGTTTTTCCATAAATTTTAATTAAATTATATTAAATTTTTATTAAAAAACAGATTTATTATTTTTATAAATTAAAATACTATGAAATTTGATGAAAAATAAACCAACAAAATTAGAAAAATATTTATTTGATCTTAATGGTTACATAATAATTAAAAATGCAATTTCACAAAAAGAACTAAAAGCATGTAATGAAATTATTAATGATTATAAACTACTTAAAAATGGTGAATGGAAAGATTATGTTCATGGTCATAATTATGGTGGTAAGGAAGGTTTAAATCTTCAACAAATTTATGAAGCCGGTAAACCTTTTGAAAAATTAATTGACCATCCTTCATGGATAGATCATATGTTAGAGTTTGTAGGAGGAAAAGGAACTTTTGATCATGAGCATGGCCCTCTTTTTATAGATGAAAATTTTGCCAATATCAGAGGTCCTGGAGAAGCAATAGGTATTCACTCAGGTAATCCTGAGGGTATTCAAAGAAACCACTATAGGTACCAAAATGGTAAATTTCATTGCTCACAAGTTAATATTCTAGTGGCTCTTAATGATATTGGTCCTGGTGACGGTGGGACAGTAGTAATTCCTTCATCACATAAATCCAATATTCAACATCCAGAATATAAAAAAAACTATATGAAAAAAAATGAGGTATCATCAGCTGAAAATATGACGGGTTCTATTGAGATATATTTAAAAGCTGGAGATGCTTTATTGTTTGTGGATTCTCTTTGTCATGGATCTGCAAAAAGAATAAACAAAGGTGAAAGAAGAATAGTGGTATATAGATATGGCCCCTCTTGGGGTTTTTTTCGTCACCCATATAGGCCTTCAACAAAACTACTTAATAGCTTAACAAGTTTTCAAAGAAAAATTGTCATGCCTCATGAAAAAATATTAACACCAAATAAATAATATTATGAAAACTGTATTTTTCTCATTTGACGTTGATAACTTGACGTAACTTGTAGGAGCCAAAATAGCTTTTGAAATACTTTATACTATGACTAAAAAAATTAAGAAAAATAGACTATCTTCCCTTCTGAATCAAACCAATGAGCATCATTGAGATTAAAGCCAACATTAATATTTTGATCAGCTCTTATCTCAGTTTGATTATTTAATTTAATAGAAATTTCCTGATTATTTAATGTTGAACCGTATAAGTAACTATCTGAACCTAACTGCTCAACTGTTTTAACTTGCAAAGGAAAAGTATTTTCTTCTTTAATAATTAGATGTTCAGGTCTAATTCCAAATAAAGAAGAATTTTCTGGGGCCAAACTTTTGATATTTGCAGGTAAAGATGCAAAATTTAAAAAATTCATTTTTGGAGATCCTATAAATCCTGCAACAAATTGATTAGCAGGCTTATTATATAATTCTAAAGGATTGCCAACTTGTTCAATTATACCTTCATTCATTACTACGATCTTGTCTGCCATCGTCATAGCTTCAACTTGATCATGCGTAACATAAATCATTGTATTACCCAACCTAGCGTGCAAAGCCTTTAATTCCACTCTCGTAGCAACTCTTAATTCAGCATCTAAATTCGATAAAGGTTCATCAAATAAATAAATAGATGGCTCTCTTACTATTGCTCTACCTATTGCAACCCTTTGTTTTTGACCTCCTGATAATTGCCCTGGCTTTCTTTTTAAATATTCTTCCATTCGCAGGAGTTTCGCTGCATCAATTATTCTTTTATCAATTTCAATTGCTTCCATTTTTAAATTTTCCAATCCAAATGCAAGATTTTGTCTTACGCTCATATGAGGATACAAAGCATATGATTGAAAAACCATAGCTAAACCTCTTTTTGCAGCAGAGATATTATTCACTACCTCTGAATCTATTAATATTTCACCGCCTGTTATAGGTTCTAATCCGGCAATCATTCTAAGTAATGTAGATTTACCACAACCAGAAGGTCCAACTAAAACACAAAATTCACCATCATTTACAAATAGGTTGACTCCATGCACAACTTCTAAATTACCATAATTTTTTACAATTTTTTTTAATTCTAAAGTTGCCATAATTATTTAATTCCAGTGTTTGCAATTCCCGTAGTAATATATCTTTGTAAAAAAACAAAAACTATTGTTGTAGGTATTAAACTAACAACCGTCATTGCCAGCCTGTAATGCTCCTGACTGACATATTCTCCGCTAAAATCTAATAAACAAAGTTGTATAGTATAGGCTGCTTTAGTCGTTGAAACTGCTATCATAGGGAGAATTAAATCATTCCATCTCCAAATAATAGATAAAATAGTTAAAACAGCTATTGCAGGCAAAGCTAAAGGAAAGACTATTCTCCAATAAATAGTCCATTCTGATGCAGCGTCCATACGTGCAGCTTCTAATAATTCATCTGGTATGGTAAGCATATATTGTCTTAACATAAACACTCCTGTTGGGGTGGCGGCTCCTGGAATAATCACACCCCACAGAGAACCTGACAAACCTGTTAAGGAAATCATTTTAAAAATACCTACCATAAGAACTGAAGCGGGAACCATTAAAGTAGCCAAAATAATTATAAAAAAAATAATTTGACCATTAAAACGATATTTAGATAAGGCAAAAGCTGCCATGGAATTAATTAATACAGTAATAATAGTTGCAATAATTGTCACTATAATAGAATTATTTAAGCATCGAACTGCATTAAATTGGCCACCATCACCCAAGTTTCCTGTTAAGGGATTTATATAATTTTTCCACGAAGGACTTATTTTTGTATTTGCTTTTAGAGTACTTGTTTGAAGCGTTACCATTTTGCTATTAATTGACTCAATAGGTCTTGCCCTAACTGTCTCTTTATTTGCCTGAAGTCTATTAACAGCAAATTTACTGGCATTGCCTGATTCAGGATCTGGAGCAGTTACAAGAATTTGCGCCGTAAAGCCATTAGACTTATATGGATTGAGTCCTAAAAATTCTGATAATAATCTTTGATCCTCTATATTTAATGTTTCTAAAATTAATTCAGGATTATGTTCTTTTTTAGAATTAGGAAACATACTTGGGTATTTTAACAACCAATCAGGTAAATTGTTTTCAGTAATATATTTTTTTGCCAACCCAGATACTAAACCAAAATGTGAACGAAGAGCATAAAACTCATTTCCATTAAATTTTTCTAAAAATTTGTGTGGATCATGTAAAGCTTTTTCTTCAGCAGATAGATCATTCCAATATAATACCCATCGAGGCATGTCTTTAATGAAAAATATATCTTTACCTTCAGGATTATAAACAGTCGCTCTTGCAATTCTATCGTATTCTAAAGGTAAAATATTAGTATCAAGCTTTTGTAGTAAAAATTGCGATTTAATTGAGTTCATTGCAAGCCACATCACTGGTAAAAAAATTATTAAAAATCCTAATAATAGATAAAAATATGAAATCCAATCAACAAGACTAAGTGATTTCTTTCCCTGTGTTTTGAAAAAGAAAGTTTTTACTGCACTCATCATAATTTTACCTGCTTTCGCGTTAAATAAAATTGAACTAGAGAAAGAATAATTAAAATTAATGCCACTACTAATGATGCTGAAGCAGCAATACCCAATCCAAATGAAGTTCGTTGTCCTCTTAAACCTGATGTTTCAAAAATATATGAAACTAAAGAAATCCATTCTACTTGCATTGCAAATAATTCTTCAAATGCTTGAAATGCTTTTATTAATGATAGGACAGTTACAACTAATAATATTGGCATTAATAAAGGTATGGTAATTTTCCAAAAAGTTCTTTGTGTTGATGTTCCATCCATTTCAGCTGCCTCATAAAGATCTCTTGGTATCGATTGTAATCCAGCTAATAAAATAATCATATAAAAACCAAGATGAGCCCATGTATATACAAAAACTGACCAAAACATAGTCCAAGAAGGATCTATCAACCACTGAACAGGTTCATCAATCCATCCCCATCCAATTAAAGTTTGTGATAAAACTCCTTGCCTTTTTAAAATCAAAGTCCATAAAAAACCGATGACAACGGGGCTTAACATTACAGGGTAAAAATAAACTGCTCGCCAAAAACCTCTTCCTATAATTTTTCTATTTAAAACAACTGCCGTCAGAAGTGCAACAGCAATCATAATAGGTACTTGGAATAAAACAAAAATAAATGTGTCAGCCATAGCAGCATAAAATTTATCATCTTCCATATTCATGACGCCAACATCAATTTGAGTTTCTGCAAAAATTCGAGATAAATTATCCAACCCTGAAAACTCTCTAGTTTCAAAATTAATGCTCTCACCATCAGTTACAGAGTAACCAAAATTCATAAATAAAGGTAAAAAAGTAAAAAGACCAAAAACTAATATATTAGGCATTAAAAAAATATATGGGAGACTTTTTGTTCCTGAGATTTTTTGAGCTAATTCAATTGGCCACCCTACAGCCGACATTATCTTTGAAAAATAATTGTGTGAGTTTCGTGAAAAATATAATCCTACAAGAAAATAACTAAAAATAAATGTTAATAAATAATAATTACTAGTAAAAAAATTTAACATTATACGATTATTAAAACATGAAAATTATTAAGTCGCCATAAAAAATATGGCGACTAAATTATATAATTACAAAGTGTTATTCAGCAATTTTAGCTGCTAGGTCAGCATCAATAGCTGCCAACGCATCATCTAAACTCATCTCTCCAGTTATAGCTTTTGTAATATAATCAGGAACAATTCCATATATTGCAAAGTTCTTAGGATATCCTTGGAACCAGTAAGCTTGTGGAGCTGATTCAGCTGCTTTACCTGCATTAGCTGCAAATATTGCTAAACCTTGTGCAACTACAGGTGATGATCCAGAATAATCAATACCTGATTTCTGTAAACCTGCATGCCCAGTTACGTTATTTGTTTGAACAGCAAAATATTCCGCATTTTCAGTTTGAGCCATAAAATCAATAAATGAAGCTACAGCTTCAGGATGTTTTGTTCCTTTCCAACCTGATAATGCAGCACCACCTGGCATTGCTCCACATCCACCAATTCCGCACGGTATAGGAACAACTTTCCACTCAAAGTCTGTAATATTTTTATCATAGTTTCCTAACATCCATGATCCTGACATATGCATAGCAACTGTGCCGTCAAGGAAGAGAGGTGCAGCATTTCTATATGCTGTACCTGCCCCTGCTGGCCATCCTTCAGCTGGCATTAAACCTTCTTTGTGCCATCCCACAAAAATTTCAGCAAACGTTCTGAAACCTTCATCAACTAAAATTGGAACTCCATCTTTTTCAAATTTTGCACCATAAGAAAATGCAGGACCAGCCCATCGATGAGCAGTTCTGTCCATAGCTAAACCAGCTGTTAAACCAAGAGCAGATTTAACTTCCCTGAGAGCATCAGCCCAATCATCCCATGAAGAACCTTCTTCAGGCATATCAACTCCAGCATCCTCAAACATTGTAACATTCACATAAGGTCCTGTAACAGATAATTGAGTTGGCCAGTTGTATATCCCTTGATCTCCTGGAGTAACTCTAGTCCATGGTAATACTGCTCCATAATTTTCTTCCCAGTAATCTGCATCAACATAAGGTGTGAGATCTAATAAATGTGGTGCAAATCCACCTAAATCTGTAATTCTGAATAAATCAGGTGACTCTCCACCCTCAACTTGAGTTAACAATTGTTCACGAATAACTTCATAACCAACTGTCTCTATATTAATTGAGTGCCCACTTGATGCTCCCCATTTTGTAGCTAATTCTTCAAATACTTGGCATTCATTACCATCTTGGTAACAAATAAATTTTAGTTCGGCCGCCTTTGCTTTATTAAGTCCAAAAAAAATAGCAAATATAAATATTGCTAAAAAGAAAGTATAAAACAGACGGTTAAATTTGTTTGTTGTTAACATATTTTCTCCTTTTGTTTTCTATGAAATAATTTAAAATAAATTCATCTAAATGGATACAAAAATTCAAGCACTTTTGTGTATAATTTTTGTATATTACAAAAATATATGGAATTTTTATCAAAAACTTCTAAATCTTTAAATTGTAAAAAAGATAAAATGATCTTTATAGAGGCAATAAAGTGGTTAAATTAGTAATAGTGGGGACAGGTGGCATAGCCCATTGGCATGCAAAATCATTTCAAAGCATCGAAGGAGTTCAAATAGTAGGTGCATGTGACATTGATAATGATAAAGTTGAAGCTTTTACGAATGAATATAATATAGAAAACACATACAACTCATTTGATGACATGTTAGAACATTGTGAATTTGATGCAATTTCTAATGCAACCCCCGATCCTTTTCATAAAGAAATAGCACTTAAAGCTATCAAAAAAAATAAACATGTTTTTTCAGAAAAACCTTTAGCTGAGAATTACCCTGATGCAAAAGAAATGTATGATGCAACAAAAGATACAAACTTGATTAATATGGTTAATTTTACTTATCGTAATTCTTCTGGCTATCAGAAGTTAGCAAAAATTGTTCAATCTGGAGGAATTGGAAAAGTTAGACATGTTGATGCTACTTACTATCAAGCATGGTTAACAAGTAAATATTCGGGTGATTATAGAACACAAAATAAACGGCTTTGGAGACTATCTACTGCACATGGTAGTATGGGAACTTTAGGTGATCTAGGCGTGCATATTTTTGATTTTGCATCTTACCCAGTTGGACAAATTACATCTATAAATTCACGCTTAAAAACTTTTAAGGATAAGGGTGAAAAAATAGGAAAATATGTATTAGATGCTAATGATACATTCATCTCAATGATTGAATTTGATAATGGTGCCATAGGAACGGTATCTGCTACAAGATTTGCTACTGGATTTAAAGATAGATTGGATTTAAAAATTTTTGGAGACTTGGGTGCTGTTAAGATTGGCTTTGAAGATCCTGTTGAAGAAGGTAATCAATATCAAATTACTAAAGATACAGAAAGAGAAAGAAGAAAATCTGATAAATTGAAATGGGATACAATTAATACAAAGCCTACACCTAACAATTTTGAAAGATTTATAGAATCTATAAAGAACAAAACTAACGATCAACCAGATTTTAAAAGAGGTGCTGAAATACAAAAAATTCTTGATTCCTGCATTAAGAGTTCAGAAGAAAATAAATGGATTATTTTATAATGGATTACTTATTTTAGAGAAAAATAATTTTTTTAAATGTTATTAATTTAATTGATTTAATAATTTAGGGGAAAAAAATATGAAAACTATCAAAGGACCAGCGATTTTTCTTGGCCAGTTTATAGGAAGTGCAGAACCGTTCAATACTTTGCCTGGTTTAGCTAGGTGGGCTTCAGAATTGGGGTATAAAGGAGTTCAACTTCCATCATGGGCAGACTACATATTTGATGTTGATAAGGCTGCAAAAAGTAAGGATTATTGCGATGAAATTAAAGGAATTTTAAAAAAAAATAATCTTGAAATTACAGAAATATCTTCTCATCGAATAGGTCAGTTAGTTGCTGTTCATCCAGCTTATGATGATCTTTTTGATGGTTTTGCAGATGATAGTGTAAAAGGTGATCCTAATGCACGTCAAGAGTGGGCAGTAAATAAAATGATGAATGTTGCTAAAGCTTCTAAAAATTTAGGTTTATTTGCAGCTGGTACTTTCTCTGGCTCTTTAGCTTGGCCTTATATATATCCTTTTCCACAGAGACCAGCAGGTTTAGTTGAGGAAGCTTTTGATGAGTTAGCTAAAAGATGGACACCTATTTTAAATGAGTTTGAGAACAATGGTATTGATTTGTGTTATGAAATGCATCCAGGAGAAGATCTTCATGATGGTGTTACGTTTGAAATGTTTTTAGAGCGTGTAAATAATTATCCAAGGTGCAACATGTTATATGACCCAAGTCACTATGTCTTACAACATCTAAATTATTTAGATCATATCGATATTTATCATGAAAAAATAAAAATGTTTCACGTTAAAGATGCAGAATTAAATCCTACAGGTAAGCAAGGTATGTATGGCGGGTTTCAATCCTGGATAAATAGAGCAGGTCGTTTCAGATCATTGGGTGATGGACAGGTAGATTTTAAATCTATTTTTTCCAAACTTTCAGGATATGGTTTTGATGGTTGGGCAGTATTGGAATGGGAATGTTGTATTAAAAGTTCTGAACAAGGTGCTGCAGAAGGAGCGCTATTTATTAATAATCATATTATTGATGTAACAACTAAGACATTTGATGATTTTGCTGACTCAGGCATGGATAAAGAAACTAATAAAAAATTATTAGGATTATAAGTATGAAAAGAAGATTAAGATTAGGGATGATAGGTGGAGGTCAAGGTGCTTTTATAGGTGCTGTACATAGATTGTCTGCCAGAATGGATGATAAATATGAATTTGTTGCTGGATGTCTATCCTCTACTCCTGAAAAAGCAGAAACCTCAGCTAAAGAATTAGGTTTAGATTTAAATAGAAGTTATCCTGATTACAAAATAATGGCTGAAGAGGAATCTAATAGAGAAGATGGTATTGAGGTTGTCTCTATAGTGACACCCAATCATATGCATGCAGCCCCTGCGATAAAATTTTTAGCAAAAGATATTCATGTTATCTGTGACAAGCCTATGACAGCAACAATGGGGGATGCTTATAAATTAATCGAAGCTATTAAATTATCAAAAGCACATTTTTTCTTAACACATAACTATTCCGGTTATCCCGTTATCAGAGAAATAAGAGTATTGGTAAAAAATGGAGAACTGGGTAAAATTAGAATAGTTAAAGGATCCTATTTGCAAGGTTGGCTAGGCTCAAAAGAAGAAGGTAATAAACAAGCTGAATGGAGAACTGATCCTAAACGCAGTGGTGCTGCAGGTTCAGTTGGCGATATTGGAAGTCATGCAATGCATTTGATAGAGTTTGTTACCGGATTAAAATGTAAAACTGTTGCTGCTGACTTAACAACGTTTGTTGAAGGAAGGCAGCTTGATGATGATGCTTCTATAATGATACGTATGAGTGAAAATGTTAAAGGTAATTTATCCATTTCACAAATAGCAACTGGACAGGAAAATAATTTTTGTATTTCCATTTATGGAGAAAAAGGAGCTCTACATTGGTCACAAGAAAATCCTAATTATGCAAGATTTTCAAAAGTGGGTCATGCAGATCAAATTATAACGCGTGGCGGTGCTATTAAAAATGAAAATTCTTATGCCCCAATTAGAATCCCTCCAGGCCATCCAGAGGGTTACCTAGAAGGGTTTGCCCAAATTTATTCTGATGCAGCGGATATTATCTTAAACCATAAAGATAAAAATAAATTATTAGAATTATTACCTAATGGAGAGTCTGGTTTACAGATAATGAAATTCATTAATGCATCTGTAAATTCCAGTAAAAATAATAGTATTTGGACAGATTTGAACTCTATTTGATATATACATAATAATGGAAAAAAATAATTTAAGCAAAGCCATACATTTGAAAAACTTGTGCACAAGCAACAATCATTTTCAAATGCTAGCTCTTGATCAACGACCTCCTATATTTAATATCATTTCTCAATCGACAAAGAGAAAACCAACTTATGGCGAAGTCGTTGAATGTAAGAAATTAATATGTTCTAATTTATCACATCTATCCTCAGCAGCATTAATGGACCCTTATTATTCCATTCCAACAATATTAAATGATAATAAATCAAAAGGATTAATAATAACTTTAGAAGATCATGATTTTATCGAAACAAAAAAAGGTCGTTATTCTAGAAATATAAATAATTGGAGTGTAGAAAAAATAAAAAAAATTGGTGGTGATGCAGTTAAGGTATTGGTATGGTATAGACCGGATGCTGAAAAAAAATCTCTGGATCATCAAAAAAAATATATCCATAAAATTGGAAATGAATGTGAAAAATTTAGTATTCCTTTTTTATTAGAGCTACTTGTTTATCCTTTAAAAAATGATGAACATCATACAACTGAATATAAAGAACAAAAAAATAAAAAAAGTCAACATGTAATAGATAGCGTTAAGGAGTTTGCTAAAGATAAGTACAAAGTGGATATTTTTAAATTAGAGAGTCCTGTTGATAGTTCTCAATTAGAAAATAAAGTTAGTAAAGTTACCATAAAAGCCTTTAAAGACTTGGCTAAAGCCACAAAAAAGAAACCGTGGGTAATGTTATCTTCTGGCATGAGTAAAAAATCATTTTATAATTGTTTAAAATTAGCATACAAAAATGGTGCGTCAGGATATTTAGCTGGTAGAACTATTTGGTTCGATTCATTTAAACACTATCCTAAAATTACAATTATTGAAAAAAATCTACAAAAAAATGCTATTAACTATGTTAAAAAATTAAATTATTTAACTAAGAATTTTGCATACCCTATAGAAAATTATTTCAAAAAAGAATTTAATATAAATAAACCAGAAAATTTTACAAAAAATTTTAAAGGATTTTAATGATTGGATGCATTAGTTTAGCAAGAGAAACTTTTGATATTAAATTTGCTAAGAAGAAATTAGTAAAAACAAAAAGAACAATTAAAAAATTACATAAAAATATTAATTTTTTTGATAATTTAATAAC